>CAZVSA010000007.1:7315-36901 GCA_964629955.1 uncultured Luteolibacter sp. | reverse complement strand
GAAACCACGATCTCGAAAGAAACTCGTCGAACCGGAACACCATGCTCAACGACTACTTCCGGATCTCCGACAATCCGCTGAACAAAAAAATCTTCGGCGGCTCGTTCGAGGAGGGAAGGATCGAGAACGCCTGGTATCAGTTCAGCTACCGGGACCGGAACTACCTCATTTTCTCGCTGGAATTCGGCCCGAGAAAGGAAGTGGTGGAGTGGGCGCGGGAAGTCGCCGAAGCGCACCCCGACAAATCCTACATTCTCGTGACCCACGATTTCATCGATCAGGAGTCCGCCCTGTTCAGCGAGGATGGCCTGCCCCGGCACACCACCCCGAAAACGAAAAACAATCCGCACCGCTACGGAATCGGCAAGGACGGCAACGTCCACAGCGGGGAGGAGCTGTGGGACGCGTTCGTTTCAAAGCATTCCAATTTCGAGCTGGTGTTCAACGGCCACTACAAGCCGTACAAACGGGTAAGCCCGGATTCGGACAAGGTGGAGGAGGTCCGTGATTTGGCGACTTCCTACCGGAGCGATTCCTATCCCGATGGCCGGGCCGCCCATCAGATGCTTTTCAACGCGCAATGGGCTCCCAGAGGCGGAAACGGCTGGCTGCGTCTTCTCGAATTTCTTCCGGACGGGAAAACCGTCAATGTGTGGACCGTTTCCCCCCATCTGGAATCAGGGGATTCCGCGGCGGGTTGGCCCGTGTCTCCGGAACTGCGTTTTTCCATCACTCTTCCTCCCCCGGTGGGAAAATGAATCGAAAAAGGAAAATGGGGACCACGGAAGGCACGGAATCCACGGAATTTCAATCCATTGGAAAAATCGAACACCAACCCAAAAGGTGAGCCTTTCGCATTCTCAACTCATTTATTTTCCGTGTATTCCGTGCCTTCCGTGGTTTTTATCACTCTTTTTCGGATGAACGGTCTGCGACGGGACGCGGCAGCCACGATTCCAGAGAAAAACCGGATCAAAGCCCTTTGAATCCCTGATACTCGGGATAGGTGCCGGTGGGGACGTGAACGGGCCTCCACTCGCGGTTGAGACGGCGGTATTTGGTGATGAACTGGGTGGGGTCCGCCCAGTTGATCATGTCCGCGGGGACGCCGTTGCGGTTCATGCCGATGGTGATGTTGTGGCGGATCTCGAAATGGAGGTGGGCCGCATACATGCCGCGGTTGTTGCCGATGGTGCCGACCTGCTGGCCGCGTTTCACGGCTTCCCCCACCTTGGCGGTCATCCGGTGGAGGTGGCCGTAGAGGGAGTCGCAGTATTTCACCTGGCCGGTGGAGGGATCGCGGTAGGCGTGGCGGATGATGACGACGTTCCCCCAGCCGGCGCGGACGTCGTAGGCCCAGGTGACGATGCCGTCGGCGATGCTGTAAACGGGATCTCCCAGATCGGTGTCGCCGCCGCCGCGCCCGTTCCAATCCTCGCCGAAATGCCGGGGCGGACGCAGGCGCAGGCCGCGGGCCTTGTAGTATCCGGCGGCATTCGGCTTTCCCACAGGGTAGTCGAAGCCATCGGCCAGGTTCACCCGCGCGCCGCCGCCCTGGGCGTGGGCGGTGGGTGCGAATCCACCGAAGGCAAGAACGGTGCATGCCGCCAACCGCAGTTTCCATTTCATGCCACCTCGCGTCACTTTTCAAGAGTCCACCCCGGGAAGAGTGATCCGCAAGCGCAAAAAAAGCGGCATGGCCCGGGTGGACCATGCCGCAGGTGGATTCCCTCGGGAACGGATCAGTTGGATTCGTCCACTTTGAGCGGACGGTAGCCACCGATGGATTTGAAATAAATCATGAGGAACAGGAACAGGCCCGCCATCGTGAGAGGAATGATGGAATCGACCTTGAGCGTGTTCCGGTTGCCGACGATGTCGGCATCCACGACGGTTTGCTGGGCGGGAGTCAGAGTGGAGGCCAATGCCGCCACGTCCGGTTCCACGCTCTTGCCCGCCTCGGCTGCCTGGTCAACGGCCTTTTTGGCAGCGGCGGCATCTTTGGCGCCTTCGAGGCCGGCCGGGTCGATCGCATTGACCTCGGAGAAGAAGAGGAACTTGCTGGTGTTGTCTCCGGCCGTCCACTCGGCGTGAAGGGCGGTGTCCTGCTTGGCCAGCTCTTCAGCGGCGAAGCGGTCTTTGAAATAACCGAGGCCGGGACCACCGATGAGTCCCGCCGACATCATTCCGATTCCCCCCATGAAGGAGATGGCCATCCCGCCGGTGCGCGGGAAGCGGTCCGAGACCACGGCGAGCATGGTGGGCCAGAAGAAGGTTTTGCCGAAGGCATAGATCAGCAGGGCGCCCAGCGCCGGGCCGAAGGTGGAAACCACGCTGACCGCATTGAGGCCGAGAACGGCGAGAACGGCGCATACGAAAAGCAGGCCGACAGGACTCAACTTGAGTTTGCTTTCGATGAAATGCGCGCAGAAGCGGAGCCCGAACATCATGAGGGAGGTGAAAACGAACAGGATGGTGCCTTGTTCCTTGGTGAGAATGGCTCCGGTGATGTTTTGGATCCAGCTATCGGTCCCGAGTTCCACCGCGCCGACGAGAGCGTGGATGACGAAGAGAAGGGCGAGCATCCAGTGACCGATGGCGAAACCGGTGAGCTTCGCGATGCTGCCGAGCACCACAACGGCGATCAGGGAGCCGACCACGGTGCCGATCACCGGGGTGTCGAACAAGGGAGTGATGAGGCCCTTGAAGAAAAGATAGAGCATGAAGCTGATGACGGCTCCGCCGAGGAGGCCGACGTCCTTGAGCATTTCCCCGAACTTGAGGCCTTTTTCGGTGGCTTCGGATTTCGGATACTTCTGGGCGAAGAACATGAGGCCGTAAACGGCGGTGGGGATGAGATAGAAGGAGAGCTGTACTTTCCAGCTCCATCCGAATTTGCTGCCGAGATAGACGATGAGACCACCAAGGACCATTCCAAGAGGCCAGGACGCATGGAGAATGTTGAGATAGTGGTTGCGGTTGTTGGGGTAGAGGGTGGCGACGAGGGGATTGGAGACCGCCTCAAGGGTGCCGTTGGCCGCTCCGAAGGCGAACATGCCCCAGAAAAGGAAGTTGTAGGCGAGGTTTTGATCCTGGCCGGCCACCGCGCCAAAGGTGATGACGGCGGAGAGGACGTGGAGTGCGAATGCGGCGATAACGAGTTTGCCGTAGCCGAATTTATCGACGAGGACGCCGCCGACCATGATTCCGAAACAGAAACTGGTGAATCCCGCGCCACCGATGGCTCCGAGCTGTGCCCCGGTGAATCCGAAATCGGAGGCCCAGGTTCCGAAAATGCCTCCACGAATACCGAATCCGATTCCGGCGGCTAGGATGGCGGTGAATCCGGCCCATAGGAGCCGGTTGGCATTTGGTGCGATTGCGTCTGATTGTGTCATGGGTTGAGGAATGTTTGCAGGGATTATCGGTTCGGGAGCGTGATGGCAAGCATGGGAAACGGGAAAACTCGGGGTGCCCGTGTTAGGCGGGTGGGTTTGTGGTCGCGGAACTGCCGGAACAGGGTTGTAGAACGGAAGGATCGCCGGGATTTTTCATCGAACATCGAACGTCCAACATCGAACGTCGAAGTGGAAAAGAGCCCGGAGCCCGGAGTCTTTTCCCAATAACGAATCACAAATAACGAATCACCTCTCCCTGTTCAGAACTCCCACATTTTTCCTTTTTCAGCATCCCGGAAGACCTGGGAGCTGAGCATGTAGGGCATCGGGGGATTGGGCAGGGCGCTGTCGTCGAGCACCGGGAGGGATTTGCCGACGGTGGCATCCCAGGGCTGGCTTGACGCGATGTCGATGGGAGTGCCGACGCGCACCATGTGGAAGACCTTGCGGGCGGATTTCAGAGGGATTCTGACGCAACCGGCGGTTGTCGGATAGGGTTTCTGGAATCCCCAGTGCATGCCGTAGGCGGGTTTGTAGAACTCCATCCAGTAGGTCATCGGGTAGCCGGCTCCGGGGCTGCTGACCCTGCGGCGCTCGGCGACCTTGGAGCGGATGGGGAAGGTGCCGTGAGGGGTGGGGGAGGAGGCTTTTCCGACGGAGACGGGAGTCGCGAGGAGGACTTCGTTTCCTTCCACCACGTAAAGTCTCTGGGCGCCGGTGCTCAGTTTCACCCTCACCGCGGATGGGTTGTTAGGCTGTTTGACGGGCGGATCGAAGCTGAACGAGTTCTGCGGGCCGGTTTGGGGCTTGGTGATGGTGCAGGAACTCAGGGTGATCGCGGTGACGGCGAGGGCGGCTGCGGGAAGGGTGCGGAGCAAAAAGGATTTCATGGGGACGGGGTATGCGAAACTTTCCCCGCATCAAAGCCAATCCGGAGGACAATGCAAACGGCATTTTGCCCCGGGCCGGGAAAAGTCCGGGGAAGCCGCCCGGAATCCGAAATGCGGAAATGCCTTGAAAGACGGCTTCCGCGAACCCGGTAGCCGAAGATCGGTCATTCCCCGGCTCATCCATGGATTTTCGCAACCCCATTCTGTTCCCGGCGGTTTTGCTTGTTGCCGGGGAGCCGCTTGCGGCGGAGGTGGATTTCCGTTCCCAGGTGCTTCCGCTGTTATCGGAGAATTGTTTCAACTGCCACGGCCCGGATGCGGCCACGCGAAAGGGAGGCCTGCGCCTTGATTTGCGGGACGAGGCCCTGCTCCCGGGGGATTCCGGCAAGTATGCGATCATTCCGGGAAATCCCGGGGAGAGTGAGCTGATCCAGCGCATCGCCAGCGGCGATCCCGAGGAGATCATGCCGCCGCCGGAGGCAAAAAAAATCCTGCCACCCGATGCGGCGGACATCCTCCGCAAATGGATCGCACAGGGGGCGGAGTATCGGAACCATTGGGCGTTCGATCCGGTGGAGCGTCCCGTTCCGCCCGAGGTGGCTCACGCCGGTTGGCCGCGGAATCCGATCGACCGTTTCATTCTCCAGCGTCTGGAAAAAGAAAATCTCCAGCCGTCTCCCGAGGCTCCGAAACACGCGCTGCTCCGCAGGCTGAGCCTCGATCTAACAGGTCTTCCGCCGCAGCCGGAGGAGGTGGCCGCGTTCCTCGCGGACGATGCCCCGGATGCCTACGAGCGGATGGTGGAGAAGCTGCTGGCCAGCCCGCATTACGGGGAAAGGATGGCGCTCCCGTGGCTGGATGCCGCGCGATATGCCGACAGCAACGGCTTCCAGCAGGACGGGGACAATCACCAATACGTCTGGCGGGACTGGGTGGTCCGGGCGCTCAACGCGAACATGCCGTTCGACCGGTTTTCCATCGAGCAACTCGCGGGAGACCTGCTCCCGGAGCCGTCGGTGGACCAGCTCGTCGCCACCGGATTCAACCGCAACCACCTCCTGAACGGGGAAGGCGGAGCGATTCCGGAGGAGCAGCGCAATGTGATCCTGTTCGATCGCGTCGATGTCACCGCCACGACTTTCCTCGGCCTCACGATGGCCTGCTCCCAGTGCCACGATCACAAATACGATCCGATTTCGCAGCGGGATTACTATCGGATGATGGCGTTTTTCAACAACGTCCCCGAGTCCGGAGTGCCTCCCGGCGGCGGGCAGTACCGCATCGCGGACCCGTGGATTCACGCCGGTTCCGCGGAAGAAATGGAAGAACTCGCCTCGCTCGAAGCCACCGCCCGCGCCGCTGCGGAGATCCGCCCGCAGATTCTGGCGTCCTTCGCGGATTGGGAAACCTCCCTTGCGGAAACCCCCGCTCCCGTCTGGCGGGCCATCCATCCCGGAACCGCCGCCGCCGATCAGGATGTCATCCTCGAAATCACCGCCGAAGGAACCCTCTTCGCCAGCGGCCCGCGCCCGGACAAGGCCAACTACATCATTCACCTTCCCGCCTTCGAGGAGCCCGTCACCGGCCTCCGCATCGACACCATTCCGGACTCCCGCCTGCCCTCCGGTGGAGCGGGCCGCTCCGATAGCGGAAACGCCGTTCTCACCCGCATCCGTCTCAGCACCGCCGATCAGGAAATCCCGCTGGCCACCGCCGCCGCCGATTATTCCCAGGGTGGTTTCAGCCCCGAAAGCGCGCTCGATGACAAATCCGGGACAGGATGGGCCTTCCACCCCGATGTCACCACGCCGCATTTCCTGATCGTCCAGCCCGCCCTGCCCGTTTCTCCCGGCCAGCCGCTCACGCTCACTCTCGAATTCCAGTCCGATCACAAACATCACCAGCTCGGCCACTTCCGCCTTTCCGCCACCTCCACGCCCAATCCCGTGGACCGCCAGCAGCCGGCTCTCCTCGCCGCCCTCGCCAAGCCCGCCGGAGAGCGCGGCACCGGCGAACAGGAACTCATCCTCGATCATTTCCTCAAATCCTCGCCCGATCCCGAAGCAGCCGCCGCCTACTCCGCGAAACAAAGCGCGTCCGCCGCCCACGCCGCGTTCCGCGACGCGCTGCCCAAGGTCATGGTGATGTCCGATGCCCGGCCCCGGAAGACCCGCATCTTCGATCGCGGCGAGTATCTTGCCCCCCTCGACGAAGTGGAACCCGGCACCCCGGAATCGCTGCCGCCGATGCCCGCGGATGCCCCGGCGAACCGTCTGGGTTTCGCCCGCTGGCTTTTCGCTCCGGAGAATCCGCTCACCGCGCGGGTGCAGGTGAACCGTTACTGGCAGCTTTTCTTCGGCACCGGTCTGGTAAAAACCTCGGAGAACTTCGGCGTGCAGGCGGACCCTCCGAGCCACCCCGAGCTGCTCGACTGGCTTGCCGCCGAGTTCCGCGAAAGCGGATGGGACGTGAAGCACATGCACCGCCTCCTCGTCACCAGCGCCACCTACCGCCAGTCTTCCGGAACCTCTCCCGAGCTCCGGGAAATCGATCCCGGAAACAGGCTTCTCGCGCGGTCACCCCGCTTCCGCCTGTCCTCGCTTCTCCTGCGCGATCTCGCCCTGGCCAGCGGCGGACTGCTGGACCCGCGCGTGGGAGGAAAGCCCGTGTATCCCTATCAGCCTGCGGGAATCTGGGACGGCCTGGCGATCACCAACGAGCGGGATTTCACCTATCCGCAGTCCACCGGAAGCGACCTCCACCGCCGCAGCCTCTACACCTTCTGGCGCCGCACTGTGGCCCCGGGAAACATGTTCGACGCCTCATCGAGAAACCTTTGCTCGGTAGTACCTTCCCTCACCAATACCCCCATGCATGCCCTGACCACCCTCAACGACACCACCTGGGTGGAAGCGGCGCGGGCGCTTGCGGCAACGTCCATTCGCGAGACCTCTCCCGACGATTCCTCCGCTTGGATTGCCAGAGCCTTTTTCCGCGTCTGCGCCCGTCCGCCCGATGCGCGCGAGCTGGAAATCCTGAAACTCAGCTACGAAAAGGCGCTCGGAAGCTTCCGGGAGGACCCCCAAGCCGCCGCCGCCTACCTCGGCCACGGCGAGGCCGCCCGGGAATCCGATGCCGATCCCGCCGGCTTCGCCGCCCTTGCCGCCGTGTGCCTTTCCATTCTCAACCTCGATGAAGCCCTGACCCGCGGTTGAAACCCGCCCCTCCGTCCATGGACCCGATTCTCGCCCGCCAACGCCACCTCACCCGCCGCCAGTTCTTCGGCCGCAGCGCAGGAGGGATCGGCGCGGCCGTCCTCGCGAACCTGCTCCGCCAGGATGGCCTCGCCGCGGAAACCCCCCTCTCCGATTTCGCCCCGAAGGCGAAGCGCGTCATCATCCTCTGGCAGGGCGGCGCGCCTTCGCAGGTGGATCTCTTCGACTACAAACCCGGACTGGAAAAATTCCGCCTCCAGGAGCTGCCCGAATCCGTGCGCGGAAACATCCGGCTCTCCACGATGACCGCCAACCAGCAGGGCTACCCGGTCCTCCCCGCCATCAAGCCTTTCCGGCAATACGGGAAATCCGGCCGCTGGCTGTCCGAACTCATCCCGCACACCGGGGGCATCGCCGATGACATCTGCCTCATCCGGTCCATGCACACGGAGGCGGTCAACCATGCCCCGGGAGTCACCTTTTTTCTAACAGGAAGCCAGATCCCGGGCCGCCCCAGCCTCGGGGCCTGGGCCACCTACGGCCTCGGCAGCCTCACCAGCGAGCTTCCCGCCTTCGTCGTGATGACCTCCTCCGACCAGGAGAAAACCTGCGGCCAGCTCTTCTTCGACTACTATTGGGGCAGTGGATTCATCCCCTCGAAGTTCCAGGGAGTCCGCTTCCGCGGCGAGGGCGATCCGGTGCTTTATCTCACCAATCCCGAGGGAATGTCCCGCCCGCTCCGCCGCGCGCTTCTCGATGATCTGGCGGAACTCAACCGGAAACACCTCAACGAATTCGGCGATCCCGAGATCGACACCCGCATCACCCAATACGAAATGGCCTACCGGATGCAGGCCAGCGTGCCGGAGCTTACGGATATTTCCGGCGAGCCGGAATCGGTCCTCGAAATGTACGGGCCGGACGTGCACCGCCAGGGTTCCTATGCCCGCAACTGCCTCCTCGCCCGCCGCCTCGTCGAGCGCGGAACCCGCTTCGTCCAGCTCATGCATGCCGGATGGGACCAGCACAACAATCTCCCTACCCATCTCGCCGTCCAGTGCCGCGACACCGACCAACCTTCCGCCGCCCTCGTCCGCGATCTCAAGCAGCGCGGCCTGCTGGAGGACACCGTAGTGATCTGGGCCAGCGAGTTCGGCCGCACCGTCTTCGTGCAGGGGGATGTCACCAAACCCGCGTACGGGCGCGATCACTTCGGGGCGTGCTATTCCATGTGGGTCGCCGGAGGAGGATTCAAGCCCGGCCACGTCCACGGCGAGACCGACGAGTTTTCCTACAACATCACGAAGGACCCCGTACACGTTCACGATTTCCAGGCGACGCTCCTCCACCAGCTCGGGCTCGATCACGAGAAGCTCACCTTCCGCCACCAGGGCCGGAATTTCCGCCTCACCGATGTTCACGGGCGGATCATCCGGCCAATTCTTGCTTGAGCCGTTTGCGGATCGCCTCTCAATCCGGGAAATGCCCGAACGGAACACGGAACCCCGATCCTACGATGATGTCGTCGTGGGAGGCGGCCACAATGGACTCGTCGCCGCCTGTTATCTTGCGCTGGCGGGCCGCAGGGTTTGCGTTCTCGAAGCGGGAGAGAGGACCGGTGGCGCGGCCGTTTCGGAAAAGGTGTTTCCGGGAGTGGATGCGCGCCTTTCCAAATACTCCTACCTGCTCTCCCTGTTTCCCGCGAAGATCCGCAAGGACCTCGGGATACGCCTGCGAACCGCGAGGAGGGAAATCTCCTCCTACACGCCGGACCCCGGTGATCCTTCCCGCGGCCTGTTGATCCCTTCGGAAAATTCCTTCTCCCGGTTCACCGGTTCAGGCCGCGATGCCCGTGCCTGGGAAACCTTCCATCAGCGGATTTCCACGATGGCGGGGCCGGTCTTCGCCTCGCTCACCGAGCCGCTCCGCACGCGCCGCGAGTTCCGGGCCATCGCGGGGGATCCGGGCATCTGGAACGATTTCTTCGTCCACCCCATCGGGGAAGTCATCGAGAGCACGTTCGCCGATGATGTCGTCCGGGGGATCGTTCTCACCGACGCGCTGATCGGCACCTTTTCCCATGCCCATGATCCCTCGCTGAACCAGAACATCTGCTTTCTCTATCATGTCATCGGCAATGGCACCGGAAACTGGGAGGTTCCGCTTGGCGGCATGGGGGCGCTGACGGACGCGCTGGCGGAGCGGGCGCGCGGGCTCGGCGTGGAAATCCTCGTATCGTCGCCCGTCACCGGAATCGAAAGCGACGGGAGCCTCGCGGAAATCACTTATCTCTCCGGCGATGGGGAAAATGTTATCCGCGCGTCAACCGTCCTGGCGAATTGTGCGCCCGCGGTGTTGCGGCGTCTGCTGGGGGAAACGGAGAGCCCTCCCATTCCGGCACGGGAAGCGGGAGCGCAGATCAAGGTCAACATGCTCCTCAAGCGCCTGCCAAAGCTGAAGGACCGCTCGGTGGACCCCGCGGATGCCTTCCGCGGCACCTTCCACATCAACGAAAGCTACCGGCAATTGAACGACGCCTTCGTGGTGGCAAGCTCCGGCCGCCTGCCTGATCCGCTGCCATTGGAAATCTACTGCCACAGCCTGACGGACCCCCGGATTCTCGGGCCGGAACTGCGTGAGGCCGGTGCGCAAACCCTCACCGTGTTCGCCCTGCAAACTCCCCACCACCTCTTCACCGGTGAAGCCCCGGTATCGCGAAAAGAAGCTCTCTCCGCCGTGATCGCGAGCCTGAATCAGGTCCTCGCCGAACCGGTTGAGGAATGTCTTTGGCTCGATTCCCGAGGAGAGCCATGCATCGGAATCCATACCACCGCCGACATTGAGGAATTCCTCCGCATCCCGTCCGGAAACATCTTCCACACCCCGCTCGACCGGCCGTTCACGGACGACCCCGGCGAGGCCGGAACATGGGGAGTCTCCACATCCGTCCCGAACATCATCCAATGCGGATCCTCCGCCCGCCGCGGGGGAGGCGTTTCGGGAATCCCCGGTCACAACGCGGCCCGTCACGTTCTTCAATATTTCGGATGAGGAAGGATGCTTGTGAGGCAGGGCGGGAGATTGCCGCAAAGCCGCCGCTCATCAGGCTGCCGGACTTTTCTTCCGAATCTGCTGCGAATGAACTGTTAGGAAAAAAGAAGATACCGAAGTCACTATGGCCATTTTCCTTTTTAGGATTATGAGCATCCCGTGGTTTTCATCGCTCTTTTCAGGTTAATAAAAACTATCCGAAAATCAAAGAAGAGCGAGATTCTACGGGGCCGGCTGAAGCCGGCGCACCATTCCGTTCATTCGGCGGGTGTTTCGCGGGTGACTTCAGTAGTGCAGTTCAGAAAGGTGTTTCCGGTGATGGTGACGAGATCGACGGGTTCGATCATGCGGATGCCGTGCTTGAAGTTGTGGAAGGTGTTGTCGCGGATGTCGATGCCTGCGGTGAGCCTGGGGAGAAAGACTCCGGAGGTTTCCCGTTTTCCGGCGTTCCCGGCGCAGGTGAAGATGTTGTTTGCGATGCGGATGTTGAGATCCTTTTTTCCGAGTTTCTCGCCGAACCGGTTTTTGTAGAGGGAGAATCCGCGGATGGCGCGGGTGACGGTGTTTCCTTCGATGACGATGTTTCCTTCCTCGAAGATGTTCTTGCTTTCGTAGCCATCGACGAGGGCGAGGCCGGAGTAGAAACCGTCGATGGTATTGTCCCTGATGACGCTGCCGCAGGAGTAGCCTTCGATGACGGCGATGCCGTAGGTGCCGCCGCGCCGGATGTGGGTGTAGTAGTGGTTGGTGGAGTAGGGATGATCGGTCGAGACCTTGTTGCCGGTGACGGTCGTATTGCGTCCGCAGATGATGATGCCCTGGGCGCTGGCGGTGACGGTGTTTCCGGTGACTTCGGTGTTGTAGCAGGCCTGCTGGACTTTCAGGCCGGACCAGATGCAGTTCGATGCGACGCAGTTCCGGATGAAGCAGTCGATGGAGGGGATGCCGCCTCCCGCGGATTTCGATGCGCTGCGGGTGATGTTGAAGGGGTGGGTGCCGCCGTTGGCCTCGCAGTTTTCAAAGCCGCTGGCGGTGCTGCTGATCATCTTGAAGAGGTTGTAGTTGGAGAAATTTTCGTAGACTTTTTCCTTGGCGTCGAGGATGGCGAGGAGTTCGGGGGAAAGGCGGGCGGTGACATTTCTAACAACGACGTTCCGGTTGTAGATGCCGTAGTAGAGCGAGAGGTCGGGCGTGCCGTCTTTTTTGAAGGATTCGACGGAGGTGGTGAAGGTGATGTTTTCGACGAGGGCGTCCTTGCAGAAGCGCATGCGGATGGGCATGTGGCATTCGGCGGTGCCTTCGACGGCGAAGTCGCGGAGGGTGACGTTCTTTATCAGCGAGAGTTTGCTGACGGTGGTGGACTTCCTTTGGATGAAGTCCTCGCTCAGGGGCGGTGGTTCGCGGGTGTCGTCCTTGAAGTAGTCGGGGAAGAGGCGGTTTTTTCCGGTGGTGATCTTCCGGCCGTCGATGGAGGAGACGACGACGAACTCGCCGAAGAAGCAGTTCGATTTACGGGTGCGGCCGAGGACCCAGCCGGTGGTGTAGTTGATTCCTGCGATGCCTTCGCGGATCATGGAGTTCCGCTGGCCGCGGATGAGGATGTCGTCACCGGGGGCGAGTTTGATATTTTCGCGGAGGAGAAGGGTGTTGGAGAAGTCAGCGATGTCTTCGGCGAGGGGGATTTGTTTTCCTTCCTTTCCGGAGGCGTTGAAGAGGACGGTTGAAAGCGGAATGAAGATGGTGGCTTTGCCGGAGCCTTGGAGGGTGGCCCCGGTGGGGAGCCTGACTTCGGAGAGGTGGAAGCGGCCTTCGGGGACCTGGACGACGGGGGAGTCGGCGAAGGCTTTTGTGAGGGCGGGTGTCCAATCGTCGCCGGATTTGTGGGAGGCGTAGTCGGTGAGGATGACGGGCTTTTGGGGGGAGCCCGTGCCGGCTTTGGCGGGATGCGGAAGCAATGCCAGCAGGACGGTGGCGATGATCCACCGGCATGCCTGGCTTCGTTCGGTATTCATATGGGCGTCGAGGCTACGAGGGATATCGGGGGCTTTATTCGAACTTTGCCTTCCACTCGTCATAAAAGCCTCGGGCTTGAGTATCCCGGTCCCTTTTTCCCTCTCCTTTGAAAGTGCTCCGGCCGCGGGAAATCCCGGTCAGTTGGTGACACGCAGCCGGAGGAAATAGGAGGGAAGTTCATCCGGCTCCTCCTGATAGGTGTCGCGGACGATCACATGCTTCATTCCGCCGGTTTGCGTTTCGGTTACGGTCACGCCTTGCGCGCGGGGCTGGATCGCTCCGCCGCCCGCGTTGTCCGCCAGTACGGTCCATGATTCCAGGTCGCCGCTGCCCTCGATGGCGAAAACGAGGTCCGGGGCATGCGCGTTGCGAGAGAAGGAGAGGGAGGGGGCTCCTTCGTGCCATTCGAGTGTGGGGAGGCGGACGGTGGAAGGGGACAGTGGAGAGGAGCCGAGCGCGTATTCCAGGAGATTCACCATTCCGTCCTTGTCCGGGTCCTCTCCGGGCGCGGCCAGGGTGTCATCGGAGAAGTCGCTTCCGAATGCATTTTCGCGCCAGGTGGCGTAGGTGAGGGTTTCCTGTTGGGAGGGGGAGAGTTTCAGGTCGAACCCGAGGTCCGTGCTGTTGAGGGCGCCTTGCCTGACTTCGGCGGTCAGGATGTTGCTGCCGGGAAGGAGCGGCGCGGCGGAAACGATGCGGGAATTCCATGCGGTTTCCGCATCGCCTTCGATGCTGGTGGTGGCCAGCGTGGAGGGAAGGAGCGGTCCGGAGTGGATGTTGTCGCGGAGGATTTCCACTCCATTGAGCCACAGGACGAGGCCGTCATCGCGTTGGTAATCGACGCGGAGGGCGCTGATGTTGGAAGGATCCGCCACATGGAAGGCGTGACGGAACCAGGCGGCCGGGCGGCGGTTCTGAGGGGGGCCGCCAAAGAGCACGGTGCGCTCTCCATCGCCGCCGTAGCCGAATCCGGCCATGCCGGCCTGCCATGTGTTGTCGTTGAAATCCGGGAGGGTCCAGCCGGCCGGAGGGGCCGATCCGGCGTTGAGATATTTCCAGGTGGAGCCGGCGGAAATGAAATAGCGGTCCGCATTCAGGAAGCCGAGGATGTCCGCCATGTAGCGGGTGCGGACGGTTTCGGCGGGAAGGGTCTCGAAGGGGAAGCCGAAATAGACGACGCGCCCTCCGCCCGCGGAGCCGTCGTATTGGATGGCGGCGGCTCCGGCGGGGCCGGAGGCGTAGTTCAGCGCGGCTCTGGCGCCTGTGCCGTTGGGGGTGATGACATCGGGGGTTCTCACCCAGTTGATTCCCATGCTGCCGTTGTCGAAGCTGCCGGAGGGGCGGCCTGCGAAGATGGAGCCGACCAACGGGTGAATGGTGTGGCTGTTGGAGTTGTCGTGCGCGTCGCCGGGGAATTGCGCGCGGAGATGATTGGCGAAAAACGCGCGATCCGCGGCGGTGGGTCCGCTGGATCTGGCCAGATCCCACGCGATTTCCGAGCCGGAGACAAAAAGGTTTCCGCCTGCGTTCCGATAGGCGGCGATTCTCGTTTGCTCGGTCGCGCTGAAGGATTCGTCGGCCGTCGATTCCTGTCCCGCGGCCCAGATCACGATGTCGTAGGGATTCAACGACTGGAGGCCGGATGCGACGGCTTCGTTCTGGCACGAATCGAACGCGTAGCCGAAATGGGCGACGGCCTTGCCATAGGTTTCCACGTAGTCGAACGAGTTGTTTTGTCTCGGCCATACCCGTTCGATCGCGCCGCTGGCGCCTGGGCGGCTCCACGATTGCACGGTGGTGAACTGGCGCAGGTTGTTGGAGCGGTCGTAGCGGTCGTAGGCGTTCACGATCAGGACGCGGGGGGATTCCGGGAAGACGGGAAGGCGGACGGCCACCGTTTCCCCCGGCAGGGATTCCCCTCCGGCGTTGATCGCGGCGATGCGGAAATAGTAATTCACGCCGGGCTCCAGGCCGGTGAAGGTGCGCTGGCTGACATTGCCGGTGACAACCGGATTTCCAAACCCGCGGCCATCGGCCGATTGGTAGATCACGTAGCCGGTGGGGGTCCCGCCTCCGCCGGAACTCACCGGAGCCTGCCAGCGCAGGGTCGCCGAGGTGTTGTTCGCGCCGAGGGTGGCCCGGGAATTCAGGGGAGGTCCGGGCGGGAAAACCAGCGGCGCGCCGTCGAAGTGGTTCATGTAGCGGATCACCGCGTGCAGGGAGGCTTTGGCAATGGCGTCGCGGCCTTTCGGATCGCGCATGATTCTGGCATCGCTTTCGTTGTCGTGGAATCCGACCTCGATGATGGTGGCATCCATTTCCTGGCCGAAAAGGCTGCCGTCGATTTCCGAATAGCCTCCCGTAAACGTGTAGGTGGTGCGGTTGCTCCAGGGAATTTCCAGTGGCGGGGAGCCGAGGGCGCGCATGTGCTCGTTGACCACCCTGCCGGTCAATTCGGCGAGATAGGATTGGTTCGGGGTTTGCATGCCGGCGTTCTGGTTGATCAGGCTGAGGGCTCCGCGGGCCGAACCGTTGGCGGCGTTGGAGTGGAAGTTGATATAAATGCGTTTGAACATGTTCCCTTCCTCCTGGCGGTTCATTTCCCGCGACATCTTCGGCGGGGCGGACCAGCCGTCGCTCTCGTCGTTGCCTCCGCCGTCGTAGAGAACCGCGCTTTGTCCCTGGCCCAGCCCCGCCTGGATCCAGTAGCGCGTGCCTTCATCCTCGCGCGGGTAGCCCGAGACGGCTCCTCCGCGCTGGATCGATCCCATGCCGTTTCCGAAACGGATCGCATCGGCAAAGGTGTAGGTTCCCGCAGGCGAGCCGCGCAGGTTGCTGACGATCACCGATCCTGCGGCGGAATCGGACCCGGCGTTGAAGTAATACTCTCCGAGATACACCCATCCGTTGCCGACCATGTGGTGCGGGATGCGCACCTGGGATTCGCCGCCCGTGTGGCGGATGCGGTAGAGCTGGTGCCCGCGGTCGAGACCATGCCTCACCCAGGTGTAGACGGGATAAAAGCCCGCTTCGGGGATGTTCGGGGTGTATGTCGCGGTGGCGGTTTCCGTTGCGGAAAGCGATGCGTAGCGATAGGGAATTGCTCCCGGCTCGCCGTAGTAGATCGGGGAAACGCTGTTCGACCAGCTTCCGGCCCATGTTACCTGCGGGCTGGTATTGTCGATCACCACCTCATTGGTCTGCCTGCCGAGAGGACGGAAGGGGACGACTATCGCTCCGGCATTGAAGCAATGCGTCGCGAAAAAGTTGAGCTGATCGATGTTCCCGTAGTCTTCGTTCATGTCATGCAGGTTCGGGCGCTGCAACCGCCAGCGGTCCGGGGCGTAGACCCAGCCGTGTCCTCCGGTCATGTAGACGATGCGCCCGCTCAGAGCCCCTTCCGGCTGGCGGGCCGAAGGCACCGCCTGGGCGAATGCCATCGGCGGCTTGGCCTTCTGTTCCTGTTCCGGCGGGGGCGGACCTTCCTCGAAGAAATCGCAGGACAACGCGGGAGGTGGCTCCAGATGCTCGTCGATCATGCGGGGAATCGCGGCCTCGCCGGGATCTTCTTCGGAAGCCCGGGCCGGCTGCGCGGCGGCGAGACAAAACAGGAGGAATCCCAGGAAGGAATTCGCGCTTCCGGACGAAGCGGATCGGGAACCAACCGGCAATGGAAGGAGGGAAGGAGGGGTCATTGGGTTTTGGACCCCTTCTCATACGCGGAAAGCCCGCCCGCCTTGCGACTCATCCGCTCTTTCCCGGGAAGCGCCCCGGTGTTCAGGGTTTGGCTTCGCAGCAGGCGCAGGCTTTCGCCACGGCGGCTTTGCGGAGTTCCCCGGCGAGGGCTTCGGGGGTGAGTTCGTTTTCGCCGAAGACCTTGCGGACGCGTCCGGAACCATCGGCGACGATGGTGCGGAGGTTGTGCTGGATCACGCCGCGGTCGTCCCAGAAGTTGAGGCCGCTCTGGAGCGCGAGCCGGGTGATGTCGCGCAGGGTGCCGGTGGCGAATTTCCAATGGGCGGGATCGGCTTCATAACCTTTGGCGAAGGCCGAAAGGACTTCCGGCGTGTCGTGCTCCGGGTCGATGGTGACGGAGAGCAGACGCCAGTTTTCCGGGGCGTCGCCGTCGTTCTTGAGAAGCGCCTGGGTTTCCTTGAAATGGTTGTTGAGGCGGGGGCAGAAGTTGGGAAAGGGGCAGCGGGTGTAGATGAAGGTGATGGCGATGGCCTGGCCGCGATAGGCGGACAGTTGGAAGGGCTTGCCCTGCTCGTCGATCAGATCCGCATCGGGGAGAAGTTCGCCGGGGGAGATGGGAAGGAGGGGAGGAGGTTCGTCTTCGCCGGTGCCGGAAGGAGGCGTCGCGGCGGCTTCGAGGACCTTCAAGCGGTCGATCCAGCCGTCGTCTTCGGTGATGTTCAGGCGGAAGCCGATCTTGTCGCCGGGGTGGATGCCGTCGAGTTCGGAAGGGTCGAGGACTTCGAGAGACATGGTCATCGCGTCCATGTAGCCGGGGATTTCCTCGTGGGCGATGACGGCGGTGCGAATTTCCGGCTTCAGGTTTTTCACGATGCCGGCGACTTGGAAGGTGCGGGCGGCTTCTTCCTTGGCGGCGCACAGAGGAGCGGCCGCGATCAGGAGCAGGGAAAGGAGATGTTTCATGGTTGCGCCTTCCGGGTTGGAAGATGAGGCGCCGCCGGGGTGGGCGGCGGCGCCTCGGGCAGGGCCGGGAAATTCAGGAGTTTTTCCGGCGCCGGAGCAGGGTTCCGATGGCGGCGAGTCCGCCGAGCAGGGCGGCGGAGGGCTCCGGGACGGCGGCGGTCAGATTGTCGACCGTCACCCAGCCATCGGTCTGGTCCGGGTCGGTCGGACGAACCCACAGCCCGGTCAGCGGTGTGTCGGAAATGTAGCCGCGCCAGGAGTTTCCGAAGGCGTCGCTGTCCACGTCGAAGGTGGAGGCGTCGCTGAATTCCAGGGTGACCGAGCCGGCGAGGTAATTGTCCCCAATGTCGCCGAGGAACCAATTGCCGGCGATGGCGTAAAGGCCGGCTGCCGCGATGAGCAGCTGGTTGTCATTGAAGTCGGAAACGCCGAGGGCGCGGTCGAGATCGCCGTCGTCGGCAACCCACAGGAAGTTGCCGTCGAGGGTGTTGTCCGCGTTGCGAGATTCGATGGTCAGGCTCACGTTGGGGGTGCCGCCCGAGAAGAAGAGGGATATCACACCGGTATCGCCGGGCGACAGCGAGGAGAAATCGGTGAAGAAGGCTCCCGGTTGGTTCAGGGCGGCGAGGAAAGAGGCCGGGTCGGTGTATTGGACGATGGCGGCGGGAGCCGTGGCGGTGAGCAGCAATGGGAGCAGGAGCGTGGTTCGTTTCATGATGGTGGTTTTCTTGATGGGAATGCGGGTGAGGGAAGCCGGTCAGTGGGGGAGAGCGTCCTCGACCGTGAAGGTGCGGATGTGGATGCCGTGGGGATCGGAGGTTTCGACGCCGTTGACCCGATGGGAGGTGCGGATGACGTGGCGAAGCTGGCCGTCGCGTCCGTTTTCGGTGATGTGGATCACGCCGAGACCGGGTACGTTGCCTTTGGCGTTGTTGACGGTGGCGTTGTTGCCGGTGAGAGGCACCGGCCCGCGAAGGGAGGCGTAGGCGCGGGTGCCGTCGGGCGAGAAGCGGACAAGATCGGGAGCCGGATCGGGGGCGGCGCGGTTGGACAGGCTGATACGGTTGACGATTTCGTCGGTAACGGGATCGACGACGATGATCTTGTTGTCGGCGCGGTCCAGCGCCCAGAGGTAGCGGGCGTCGGGCTTGGTGAACTGGATGCCGTGGGAGTCGGTCACGGGGCCGGGGCGCTCCTCGGTCGCCTCGCCGGGCAGGAGAGCGCCGAAATCGAAGACCACCTTGCGCACGGGAGTGTCGGCCGGCAACGGAGTTTCGGGGTTTGGATCGAAGTCATCCCAATCGACGGCGTAGAGCACCGCTTGGTGACCCAGCTCGGAAGCGCCGCCGCCGCCGGAGTTGAAGTAGAGCTTTGAAGCAACGGCCGGGTCTTCATGATCCAGGGTCTGCACCGCGATGAGCCCGGCGGGTTCGATCGCGTCCTTGGTGTATTCGGCGACGATTTCGATCGGAGTGCTGCGCGCGTTGACGACGAAGGCGCCGCCGCCGCGCAGGGTGACGAAGGCGAGATCTCCGGTCCTTTGTTCGGGAAAGGTGATGACGGCGGCGTTGTCGGGCCGCTCGGGACCTTGGCGCAGGGCTCCGGTGGGGGTCAGGCCGTCAGCGAGGTTGAGCGTGGCCTGTTCGTTGAGTTCGAAGATTTCGTTTTCGAAATCGGCGTCGATGCGCTGCACCAGCTTGCCGTTTTGATTCGCGACGAGGATATAATCGTTGGCGGGAGAGACGTTGGCGGCATGGGCCTGGACGCCGACATCGACGCTGTAAACCAATTGCCGGTCGGATGCCCGGATGATGATGAGATGGCCCGTCGCCACATAAGTGATGACGGCATGAGTGCCGGAGGGGTTGAAGCTGATGTAGTGGGGGCGGATCGGGGCGCTGCCGGTCCCGGCCTTGACCTGCGCGGCGATCGCGCCGCCGATGTCGATGGTCTCCACCACCGGTTTGGGAGTGCCGCTGCCGGCGAAATCGTCCCCTTGATAGATGTGGAGGAAGCCGCCGCTGTCGAGCGTGCCGTCGGGTGGCTCGCTCGCGTCGTAGGTGTTCGCCTGGTCGAGCAGCCAGATCTCGTGTTTCAGGGCGGTCTGGGCCGCGGCGTTGGACAGGATGGCGGCGCCGAGGGCGGCGGCCGCGAAGAGACGATGTGGTTTGAATGGATGGTTCATGGAACGTTGTATTATCTGTTAGAAACATGGGTCCGCGAGGGGACCTTGGGTGCGTCTCCGGGAGAAACGGTCGATCACTGAAATGAAACCGGAGGGGATCTGCCCTTGATCGGGCTGGATCGTCTCCTCCGGGATTGCCAGCCTCCGCGCCTTGCGGTCGGCTTTCCACTGTCCGGGTCTCCGTGGGAGGCACGGTCGAACTCCTCGCGGCAAATGTAGAAAAAATAGTAGGCTTATCGCAAGCTATTTTTTTGAAATCGGTGGAGATCCCTGCCCCGGGGTTTTGCCGGGCTTGCGGACCGGAGCGGGATGCGTGCGGCGGCCGGTTTATGGAGCGGAGGCGCTTTTGTCGCCGGCGGTTTCGGCCTGATAGTCCTGCTGCCACGCTTGCAGCCGGCGCAGCAAACCGGACGCCGTCTCGCCCGCATACTCGATGCGGGCGAATTCGGTTCCGTCCGGGCGGATGGCGAGAAGTGTCGGCCATTTTTCGATCCGGTGGCGCGTTCCCATAGAGATGTTTTCCTGCAACCATTCCTCGGTGGAAGGCTGGCGGCGCTGGGGAAAATCAGCATTGGCTAGGGAAAAATGCATCCTGGCGAAATCGGTGAATTCCACGTTCATGAGGACGTCCTGATCGAGCTTCACGCTTTGGAGGCTCCAGTCGGAACCGGTGAAAGCGATGATCGTCAGGCGGCCGTCGTCCCGCGCCGATTGGAACGCGTCCGCCGGTCTGGCCGACCAGGCGATGGCGCAGGCGGAGGCCTTTCCGGACGCGGCGATTGTGAAAGCGGCCACCAAAGAGAGGGGGCGGAAGACAACTGGAGGGATCATGAATTCAGATAAATAAGTATGTTTTTGCTTGTAGGGTGTCAAGGAGGCTTTTTATCTCGGTGGCATTAGTTCTCTGCGATCCATTCTCTTTTTTGCGGCCGCGGGTTCTTTGTCCGCTTTCGAAGCCGGTCCGGCGCTTCCCGGAGGTGGCGGGAGGACCGCGGCGGAGGCGCTTTGCGGTCCGGAGATCGTGTTGATCGGCGATGCCTGGGAGCACGTGCAACTGGAGCGCGACGAGCTGCACGGGATCGTCCAATCGGGGGACCTTGTGCTGGTGCCGCAAAAGATCGCCTCCCTGCGCTCCCATCTCGCGTTCATCCAAAACCGCGCGGTGATGGTGTTCGGCGACCGGCGCGGGAAGCTGCTCGATACGATCCGGCAGGTGGACGAATCCGGGCCGCGCTGGAATGCCCTGGCGCTGGCGGACCGGCGCGGGACATTGTCCGCCGAGTGGCCGGGCCTGGTGCGTTCGCTGGAGGAGATCGGCGCGCAGTTTCCGGAAGAGGCGCTGGTTTCTTCGAGCGAGGTGAGTTTCGTGCTGCCGCCGGTGGTGCCGACCTTGCAGGTCCGCTTCGATCCTCGTCCGGAACCGGTGCCGGAGGCGGGAAGGACCTATGAGGTGCGTTTCCGGCTTGCCGGGCCGGGCAGGGTTCCGGTGCTGCCGGACGACCTGCACACGACGCATACGGAAAAGCTCCATGCGCTTCTGCTGGATCCTCTTTTCAGGGATTACCACCACGAGCATCCGCAGCCGACGGAAGTCCCGGGGGAATACGTTTTCCGGTTCACGCCCGCTTTTCCGGGGCCGTATCGTTTGTGGCTGGATGCGATGCCGGTGGCGACCGGGCGGGGCGAGTTTCCGGTGGCGGATTTCGGGTACATCCGGCGGCCGATGGCGAAGGCACCGCCTCCGCCGGAGGCGGTCACGGAAGCGGTGGCGGGAGGGTTCCGCGCGCGGCTGGAGCTTCCCCCCGGCGGTCTTTTTTTCGGAAACGCCACGGTGGCGAGCGTGGTTCTGGAGGAAGAGGATGGAAGTCCGCTCACCCGGATCGAGCCGTTCATGGGGGCTTTCGCGCATGTGGTGGGTTTTGCGGACAATTTCCAGACCATTCTCCATATTCATCCGCTGGGCGGGATGCCGGTGGCGGGGCAGACCGGCGGGCCGAGGATCGACTTCCAACTGCGTCCGCTGCAGCCGGGATGGCTGAGGCTGTATTTTCAATTCAAGGTGGATGGCGCGGAGCACCTGGCGGAGTTCGCGGTGCCGGTGGCCGTGAAGTGACCGGGGTTTTCAGGCGATGTTTTCCAATTACTCGAACCGTTGGGCGATTCCGGCGATGGCTTTGCTTGTCATCGCGGGCGGATGGCTGGCTTTTCCGGGAAGGGATGCCGGGGACGGGGTAGGAGCGGAGGTTTTCCGGAAACCGGAGAGGAAAAAACCGGCGCTGGTTCCGCCCCGGGAGCGTCCTCCGCGCTACCGGAGCGTTCGTGAGTGGCAGCGCGAGGTGGAGGCTCTCCTGGGCGGCCATGAGGCGGCGCGTACGCGCCTTCTCAGCCGGAAGGAGAGCATGGAATCGGAACTTTATCTGCTGGGGGTCGAGCCTCCCTCGGAGGAGGAAATCCGTGCGGTCCGGGAGCAGGTCGATTCGTTGACGGCGCAGGTCGCTCTCGCAGAACGCGCCGTTTGCGAGGAAAAACTGGCGGAGGCGATCCGGAATTACGATCCGTTCGGAGCCGAGGGGAGGCGTGTGATCCAGATCGACATTCCCCATGAGCCGAACGGCCGCCTGACGGGATTCACCTGCTCCGTCGATGATTTCGAGGAGATTGTCCGGCTGTTCCAGCAGGGTGAGATGATCGGTCTCGAGCGCTTGCGGGGATATGGCGCAAGCTATGCGGGGATGCCTTTGAGCCGGTTCGATGCGCTGATCGTGATGGATGAGCCGGACGAACCGGAGGAATGACCTGTATTTCCCGCGGGGAAGCTTCGCGGTTCAAGGCGTGTTCCATTCGCGGCGAGCATGCCGCGCAATCCTCATTTCCCTCCGGCACGTTTCCAGATCGGCACGTCGAGCTTCAGGCGGTCGATCGAATCCGCCAGAAAGCGCAGCGCCTCCACCCGGTGCGCGGAGGCCACGCCGATGTAAAGCGATGCCTCGCCCACCGGCACCCACCCGGTCCGGTGGATGAAGCGCACCGCCTGGCAGCGGTGGATTTCCCCGAGTTCCTCCAGATGCCGCTGCAGGACACGCCGCGCCATGGGCTCGTACGCTTCATAATCCAAACCTGCCAGAGGACGACCATCCTCCAGCTCGCGGACGATGCCGTGAAATTCCACGAAGGCCCCGGTTTCCCGCGAAGGAAACGGAGAGATGGGTGGGATGGTGATCGCCTCGCCGGTGAAGTGAATTTCGATTTGCATGGGATCAGCCGCCGGAAACGGGAGGGAGGAAGGCCAGTTCGCGCGCGTTGCCAACCGGCGTTTCCCAGGTCGCGAATTCGCAGTCCAAGGCCACACGGAGGTATTCCCTGTCCACTTGCGGCGCGATGCGGCGGATAATGCTATCGGGAGTGTCCTGCGGGGAACACTCGACGACCCGTTCGGAAAACCCGAAGGCATCGCTCGAATTGGCAAAGGCAAACAGACGGATTTCCATGGCGTCGGAGAGTGCGTGCGGGACGATTCGATCTTAAGTGCTTCTTCCCCGGATGTCACGATGATCTTGGTCGAATGGTAGAACGGGCTTCCAGCCTGTTCCGGAAGACGGGCATCCTGCCTGCCATAGCGGGAGAACCCGGCTGGAAACCCGATTGACGGAGCCGGGACGGCCATCCTCCTTGCTCCGGGAGAAAGAACCGGAAACCGCCCGGCCCCCCCTCGTCTCAGGCCTCCCTTATAGAAAGGCGATCCCACCAACAATCCGCAGAAAAAGCCCTCGTCGGAACGGAATCCATTGATTACCTGTCGGGAGTTCGTAGCAAGTGACATTCCTCAAATATCATGGACGATAAATCAACCCGCCCCCCGGTTGCCGGCTCCGCTAAAGATGTCATCACGGCACAAACCAGAATTCTGATCGAAGAGCACCTGTTTCTAACCGAAGTGATCGCTTTCAACTACCTGAACATTCCGGGTTGCCGTTTGGACGAGACCCAATCCGAAGCGGCTCAGGCATTGATCCGCGCGGCCCGCAGTTATGATTCCTCAAAAGGCAAATTCGTTCCGTTTGCTTCAAAAGCGATTCGTAACGCTCTCAACACCATGTATGCGAAACAATTGCGGATGTTGAGACGATTCCCCAAATCGCTTGATGACCCGATTGCGTGGTCGGCCAACCGGTCTCCCGGCAACGAGTCCGATTCCACCGATCCCGGCAAACCCGCCGATTCAAGGCATGACGTGAGAAAGAAAGTCCGCGGCAGGGAAGCCGCAACCGTCCTCGAATCGCTCATGAAGCTTCTCACCCCGCGTGAGCGGCTGGCGGTCGAGGCCCTCCAATCCGGGAAAAGCTACCCGGAGATCGGTGCTGGCATGGGGATTTCAAAACAGGCGGCGCACAAATCCGTGCGATCGGGACTCGGCAAACTCAGAAAAGGCTTGGAGCGGATGGGATACCACGGACTTGCCTCCGATGGACTTCTTGACTCTGGCGGCGGCGACAGTCCCGTGAAGCATGGTTGACGATTTTCCCCTTGGTTCGTATTCCTTTTCAGAAGGAATTCCCGATGGCCGCTCCACCAAGCCCTCCAGAACGACAATATATGATCCGGCATGCCGGGGAGGTTCTGGGTCCATTCGATGCCAAATTCATCGGGGCGATGCTTTTCTCCGGTGTCTTTTCCCCTTCGGCGATGGCTCAGGAAAAGGGGGGAACATCGTGGTTTCCCTTGTCCCAAATGGGTTTTGATTCGGGAGAATCTGGCACTTCAACACCGGCTTTGACATCTTCTCCTCCGGTTTCAAACCCATCATCGGCAAACCAGAAAACGGGAAAAGCCAATCAAAAACCCGAGCCTGAAACAAATGTTTCGTGGATCGCCTTCTTGGTCATCGCAATGATCGGAGTTCCGATCTTCGCCCTGATAATCATCGGTATATCCAAACCCGGAGAATCCCGATCACCCGGCACCGGAGCGGTTTCCAAACCGTCTACCGTCAGCTACACCCGTACCTCCCAGGAAGCATCCACGCCAAGGCTCCGCCCCTCCCCTTCGCCTTCTCCCCGTTCTTCCACGCCCTATTCAAGCCCCTCACCATCTCCTCCGGTTTCCTCCGGGCATTTGTTTCGTGATGGCTCCGGCCAGACCTACCGTGTTCCGGACGCCGCCTATCAACGCCTTTTGCTCATGAAATCGGATCTCGACGTGAAAAGCGGCAGAGTGACCCAAAGAAAAAATGAACTGGATGCCCTCGAACGAAAACTCGAAAGGGATCGCATTTATCTCGATCGCACCAACGAATATGCCGTCAATTCGTTCAATGCGGACGTGAACCGTTTCAATACCATGAATGATGCCGCCCAATCCCTCATCGACGACTACAACCGGGACGTCAATGCCTTCAACGCCGAGCTGGAAAGGGTCGGTACCCTCATTCGCTGAAATCCCATGTCCATTCTCCCCGAAGGCCAGAACATCCGTGACACCTACGAAGTCGAGCGCTTCCTTGGCGAAGGTGCCTTCGCCGAAGTTTATCGCGTCAAGCACCGGTTTCTGGGTCGCCAGGCCATGAAAGTCTTCAAAGCCGCGGGAATGACTCTCGCGGACATTGAGGACGCGCTTGGTGAAGCGATCATGCTTTCACGGATCGGCCACCCCAACATCGTTCGCGTCTTCGACGCCAATATCGTCGAGACGGCCAGAGGGCTTTACGGCTACTTCACCATGGAAAACGTCCCCGGCGGCAGCCTCGACAAGTTCTGGCAATCCCACGGCACTGACTTCGTCCCGTTGGAAACGACCATCGACCTCATCAAGCAGGTCTGTCGCGGATTGACCGTCGCCCACCGGGAGCAGCCGCCGGTGATTCACCGGGACATCAAGCCGCAGAACATCCTCGTCGGCTACGAGGCGGACGGCATTCGGGCGCGGGTCAGCGACTTCGGCCTCGCCAAGCGGGTCAACCCCCTCACGCTGCTGGCCACCGCCGCCGGAACCCTCAGTTTCAAGCCTCCCGAGACTTTCACCGACACCAAGGGAGATTCCTGCGCGGCGGATGTCTGGGCCATCGGCACAACGCTCTACCTGCTGCTCACCGACCAGCTTCCCCACCAATTCCCAAGCGATCTCGGTTGGGGCAGCCGCGATCTTTTCCGGGAACAGGTGCGCCCCGCATCGGAACTGAACGCCGATGTGAATCCTGCGCTGGACGCGATCATCGCGAAATCCCTCTGCATCCATCCCGGAGACCGCTACGCCAACGCCATGGAAATGCTGGACGCTCTGGAACAATGGCGGCCCGGCATCGACCATCTGCCCGCCAAAACGATGACGGCGGATGTGTCCAAGGCCGCTCTGGGAACCGCCCATTCCTCCCCCAACCAGCAGCTTGCCCGGGAAATGGCTGGTCAGGCTTTGGAACTCAAGAAGCAGGGCCGCCTCGCCGACGCAGCGGACGCCATGGAGGAAGCTTTTAACAAATGGCCGGATCTCCGGCAGAAATACGCTCCGCAGGTCCGCCTCTGGCGCTGCGGCATTTCCATGTAGTTCCATCCCTATTCAACCAAGTTTTCCATGAGCCTCCTTTCCGAATCCAGCCAATGTCAGCCCCTCATTGAGGCTTGTACGTTGGAATTATACGAAAAAAATATTTTCCGCGTCACCGGCCTGCCCGTCGATGCCACTTCAAAGGAAGTGGCGCGTCAGGTGCAGAAACTCCAGATGATGGAGGAAGTCAGTGGCGGCGCGATGCGGCAACAGGCCGCGTTCTCCCTCGTGTCGCCACCTTCGACGGAACAAATCCGCGAAGCTTTGGGCCGGATGAAAGAACCCGAACACCGCCTCATTGATGAATTCTTCTGGTTCTGGCCGGAGGAATTCGGAAAGAGCAAAAACGATCCCGCCATCGAGGCCATGTTGGCCGGGGATTCGGAAAAAGCCTATAGTCTTTGGAGGGAATGCGAAAACGAAGGCTCCGTGATCGCCGCCCACAATCTCGCAATCCTTTTCCACATGTCCTCCGTGGACTGGACCCACCACCATCTCGCGGGAGATATCGATCCGGATCACGACGAGAAAATCAAAAACTATTGGTACGATGCTTTCGCTCGCTGGGAACATCTTGCGGATTCCGACGAACTCTGGGACATCGTGAAAGAGCGCGTGCGCTCATTGGAAGATGAAGCGCTCACCACCGGCTTCGTGCGGCGCATGCGCCGTGTGCTCCCGCAGGCGTTCGACCGGATCAACGCCGAGGCCGCGCTTAAATTCGCCGAACAACAGCGCATGGATTGGGCGGAGTTCCATGTGGACTTCATGCGCCAGACCCACCAGGGAGACGATGACGTTGATGGCACGGCGGAGCTGGTGCTCGGACCGACGAAACAAAGGGTCGAGCAATGTCTCCGCACGGCCCGGGACCGGACAAACAGGAATCCGGAAAATGGCCCGAAGGAAGCGTCCGGCCTGATGGAACATTGCCAGCCGCTCATGGCGGTGTTCGATCTCTTCCATGGGGAAGACAGTCACCAACGGAACGATTTGTTCGATGGAGTGGCGGAAGCGGTGACGGAACTTCTCATCACTTATCAAAAAGCAACCGGTGACAATCGGACCTCCGCAGACTTGCTCCAGCAAGCTCTCACATTCGCCACGAGTTCCCAAATTCGTGAGAGACTTATCAATAATATCGCCATTGCCGAAAACAATCTGGCTGAACAACAACTGGAGCCGTTTTTCCAAAAATTGGATCAAGTGATGGAAATCGGTTCCCCGGCCTCAAAACTGGAGTGTTTGCGCTCCGAAATTCTGCCACTGCTCCCCTCCCTGGCCTCAAATTTGGGACAATCAAGTCCTGTCTACATTCAGCTGATGGATTCCGTCGCGATCATATTCCGTGAGTTATCCATCGACGCCTATAACAGCCATCAGAATTTCTCGATCGCGGAGGAAGCGATCCAACTGGCGTTTCAATTTGTGGTCGATCCGAACCACAAAAGGCGTATTGAAGCCGATATAAAAACCCTGAAAGAAAACAAGGAACAATTCAAATGTGCCGTATGCAAAACAAATCCACCCGTTCCGGAGTGCACTCTGAATCTTCCTATTGCTGGGATTTCCCAGGAAATCAGATCGAAGCTGGATTCACAATCCATCAAACAAGGATTTGTAAAGATTCCTCGTTGCAGGCAATGCAAGAAAAAACAGGATGCGAATGCGGTTTCCAATACGGGAAACGGTTGTTTGATTCTGCTTTTCCTTCCCTTGGGATTTTTGATTCTTTCGCTGTACGGCATGGGCAAAATCCTTGCGATAATAACATAAAAAATTGAATCATGAATCCACCTGCTAAACTGGAAATACATTATTTTCCATATCCTTCAGTAGATGAGCTTGCAAACAAGTTGAATGCGGGCCAATTGTTGAATGCGGAAGATTTGGGGGCGTATCACGATCCGACGGAAGAAAATTCAAAAAATATCACAAAAGATTTAGTTTCGATAATTGGCCAGGTTTGGCGGCTCGGAACCATCGTGACCGACCCGGAAACGGGCGAGCCACGCTCCGAATTGTCGGACCGGGAAATTCGCAAGTTGTCGAACGCAATCGAAGGCATGCAGGAATCCATTCAAAACCTCGGAATCCGGGTGATCGACCGCTGCAACGAGGATTTCCATCCGGGCTTGCCGGACAAGGTGGTCACCGAAGAACCGCAGGAAGGAATTTCCAAGGAACGGATCATCCGCACCATCCGCCCGACCATCATGTGGCACCAGACCATGGTGCAGCGCGGGGAAATCGACATCGCCGTGCCAATCGCGGACAAACAATCCTAACACCATCCACCATGAGCAGAAGCACCATTGATTTCGGAATCGACCTGGGCACCACCAACAGCGCCATCGCGGTGCTCAATGGGGTGGAGCCGCAGATTATCAAAAACACGGACGATCAGGACGTCACTCCGTCCGGGGTTTTCATCAACAAGCAGGGAGTCCTGCGGGTGGGCACCCGCGCCAGAAACGCCACGGTGGGCGAGCGCAGCCACGAAGACGCCTACATTGAGTTCAAACGCCAGATGGGAACCCCCCACCTGTATCGCTTCGCCTCAAGCGGCCAGCAGAGGAAGCCGGAGGAACTCTCGGCCGAAGTGCTGAAGGAACTGCGCACCTCCGTGGAGGCGAAAACGGGGGAGGCCATCCAATCCGCCGTCATCACCGTGCCCGCCGCGTTCGAGCTTCACCAATGCGACGCCACCCGCCGAGCGGCGGAACTGGCCGGTCTCGTCGCCAGCCCGTTGCTTCAGGAGCCGGTGGCGGCCGCGCTGGCCTATGGATTCCAGATCGACTCGGAAAAAGCCTACTGGCTGGTCTATGACTTCGGCGGCGGCACCTTCGATGCCGCCCTCATCAAGGCGGAGGAAGGCATGATCAACGTCGTGCATCATGGCGGGGACAATTTTCTCGGCGGCTCGGACATCGACTGGACCGTGGTGGAAAAAGTCATCGTCCCCCGATTGACCGCGAATTACAATCTTCCGGGTTTCTCCCGCGGATCGGAGAGATGGAGATTCGATCTGCTCCGCATTAAACACGCCGTGGAAGCCGCCAAGATCGAGCTTTCCACCAAAGAGCGGACAACTCTCAGCGGCGGCATCGTCTTCCAAGACGACTCGGGCGAGACGGTGGAATGCGACGAACTGGTGCTCAGCCGCAGCGATCTGATCGAGGTCGCGGAACCCATCATCGGCCGTTCGGTGGATATTTGCCGCCGGGTTCTCAAGGAGAAGAATCTGGGACATCACGCGGTGCAGAAGGTGATCGTGGTCGGCGGGCCTACCAAAGCTCCCTATTTCCGCGAAATCCTTACGACGGAACTCGGAATCCCCATCGACTTCAGCCAGGATCCCCTGACCGTCGTCGCCCGCGGGGCCGCGCTGGACGATGATCTCATGACCGTCTGCCGCGAGCATCGGATTCCCGTCTTCGGCACCTCACAGGTGACCATGAAATTTCTCAACTCCGCCACCATCCGTCTCGAACACGAATTCGCCCCCAGCGTCACCATCCACGCCTGCATGGTCGACATGCGCGGCATCGGCGTTCTCATCGTCGGCAAGAGCGGCTCCGGAAAATCCGAAACCGCCATCGGCCTCCTCGAGCGCGGGGCCTCCCTCGTCGCCGATG
>CAZVSA010000007.1:1789-7305 GCA_964629955.1 uncultured Luteolibacter sp. | reverse complement strand
TCGTCGCCCGCTGGGCCGCCGTCTTTGCCGGAACCCAGAAGATCGACGTCAAGCTGCGGAAAAAAGCGGTCGTCGGAGAATTCCAGATCAACATTTCCGAAAAATACAAACCGGTGGGCCATGAGAGCGACCCCTTGATCGCGGGCAAGGTGGTCTGCCCCGAGGGCGCGTCCACCGGCGGATTCACCATCGAGTTCGTGAACCGTGATACGAAATGGAGAAGCGGCCAGATTCCGCTGAACGCGGAAGGCGCGTTCTTCGCCAACCTGCTGGCGGAAAAAGGTACCCGGAACGTCTTCCACATCGAACTGGCGGATCGCCAGGGCACGCTGCAAAAGACCGTCCCGGATCATGTGGTCTATACCATCGGGGCCGTCATCGAGGAACAGCCGCTGCTGAAATCCATCGGCCTCGGCAAAGCGGACAACACCGTGGACTGGTTTTTCAAAGCGGGCATGGGCCTTCCCCAGAAAAAACGTTCGTCCTACAAAACAACCGTGGCACTGAAATCTGGCCAGCCGGGCGAGAAATTCGTCATCCCCATCGTGGAGGGGGAAAACGAAAGCGCCGACCGCAACAGGTGCGTTGGAATGCTGGAAATCGACTCCTCCATGATCCGCCGGGATCTTCCGATGGGAGCGGATGTGGAGGTCACGCTGAGGATCAGCGAGTCCAGAACCCTGACTCTGGAGGCGTATTTCCCCCTGTTGGACGAAGATTTCACCAAGCAGATGGATGTCGAAAAATCACAGGCGGACGCTGCGGAGATCGAGCAAACCCTCCGGCGCGAAAAGGACCGGCTGGCCGACTTGAAAGAGAAAGCGGACGACGCGGGAGAAAACGACGTGACCGGAGAACTGGAGCAACTTGAATCCGACCGGGAACTGAACGACGCGGCGCGGGCGGCCAAGGGAGACCCGGCGGCGGCGGAAAAAGCGCAGGCAAGGCTACTGGAATTTCAGCTCAAACTGGACGCTGCCGAAGAGAAACTCAAATGGCCCGCGCTGGTGGCGGAGGCCCGCGAGTTGCAGGAAGATCTGAAATCCCTGGCCGGAGAACACGGAACGAGAGACCATCAGGACAAGGTCGAGGACTGGTCCGAACTGGTTGAATCCATCATTGCGAAGAAGCAGACGGAGCGTCTGTCAAAGCGGATCGAAGAAGGGTGGTCTCTCCACAGCCAAATTCTGGTTTCCCTTCCCGGTTTCTGGGTCGGCCAGTTCAGGCGTATGGAGGGTGACCGGAACCGGTTTTCCGATGCGGAAGCCGCCGAGCGTCTTCTGGAACGTGGCCGCAGCTACATGCAACAGAACAATATCGAGGGCCTTACCGATGTGGTGAGGAAACTTTGGAACCTGCTTCCGCGCGAGGAAGCCGAACGCGCCCAACGCGGCATCGGAGCCACCATCATGTAACGAGCCGTGCCAGGAAACCGGAATAGCACCGAGATCAAGCGACTCGTCAGGGAATTCGACGAGCGTCTGCGCCTCGCACGGGCCTCCGAACTGGCCTCCGGCAACCGCCTGCTGGAAGCCGAAGAGGTTCTGTGCCCGGAAGGAACCGGCTCGGCGGGCGCTTCGGAACTGGACATGCTCGCCCGTCTTCACGTCAGGCAAAACCGTTTCGCGGATGCCCGCAGACGGTGGGAACAGGCGGCTTCACGCGATGAAACCAGACGGGCGGAATTCGAGGAATGCCTTCGCGTGCTGGACGATTACCTCGCCCGTTTGACGAAGCGCCGACTCATCGAATGGCGGGTGTCCGTCGTAATGCTTGTCGTGTCGGTGTTGCTGGTAATATGGTCGCTTCTCCGAGGTGGCAAATAAACTCCCCAGCGGATTCAGCCAAAGTCATACCCTTGACCGGCGAATCCGCAGTTTCCTGTCCGTTGCCACCACGATGCATCCGGCCCATTCCTCTACGGTTTCCGTTTGGAACAAACCCAGGATACGGCCTTCAAGCGCATTGAGACCCGCCGCTTGCAACCGCACCAGCAGAATGCCCGCGTGCGTGCCCGGCGCAAATTTCCGCGTATCGGAAAAATCCAGATCCTGTGTAATGAGGAAGCGCCCCTCTCTCCGGACCGCTTCCCATACGGTTCCATCGTCCCGGCCGCAAAGTCCCTCGTCCCGCACGGTATCGGTGTCGTGTCCAAGCTGTCGCAACGGCCCGGCAAGGGTCACCGGAAGATTTTCATCCAGCTTGATCCTCATGCGAAAACCGGTGCCGGAGGCAGGGGAATATCCTCTCCCGCGGAAGCCGCGGCGAAGGCGATGACCGCTCTCAACGCCTCCGGAGACACGGAGGGAAAGGCGGCGAGAATGGCCCCGGTCTCCTGCCCTTCCGCCAAGCTCGCCAGCAACGTACGCACGGGCACCCTTGTCCCGCGCACGACCAGCTGTCCCCCGCATACGGAAGAATTTCTCTCGAAAAAGGCATCGTATTTCATGCCCCCAAACTAATCGGCTCGACGAACCGATGCAACCGCTATCGCCGTAGAACGGGCTTCCAGCCTGTTCCGGAAGACGGGCATCCTGCCTGCCACGGCGGATCCATGGCCGGAGAATCCGGCTGGAAACCCGATTACCGGGACAGCCGGGACAGCCGGGACAGCCGGGACAGCCGGGACAGCCGGGACAGCCATCCTCCATTTCGGACAAACCCCAAGTTCTTCTTGTCCCGGATGTCACGATTCTCTTAGGATTTTTCGCAATGATTTCGGTCGAGGACGCAAGGCGCATCATAGCCTCCCATGTGGACGCGCTGGATGCGGTGGAAAGCGGTTTGCCCGGCGCACTCGGCGCGGCATTGGCGGAGGATCTCGTCTCCGGAACCTTCCATCCTCCCGCGGATCTAGCGACCATGGACGGCTACGCCATTGGCGGCGGGGAATCCCCCGGAACCTTCCGCGTGGCCGGAGAAATCCCCGCCGGAAAAACGCCGGACCGCGCGCTCGGCAAGGGCGAAGCGGTGCGCATCTTCACCGGCGCGCCGCTCCCTCCCGGAGGCGGACGCGTGGTGATGCAGGAGGATGTGGAGCGGGAGGGAGACCAAATCGTCATCCGGGGATTTTCCGAAAACCTCTTCATCCGGCCTAAGGGCTCGGAAGCGAAACCGGGCGATGTCGTGCTGCCCGCGGGCACCAAGCTGAACGCCGCGGAACTCTCCATTCTCGCCCAGGTGGGAGCCGTCCGCCCGAAGGTGATCCGGCGCCCCGTCATCCGTCATCTTGCCAGCGGCAGCGAACTGGTGGCCCCGGAGGAAACGCCGGCTCCGGGACAGATCCGCGATACGAATTCGACCCTGCTCGCCGGGCTTTTGAAATCGCTTGGCGTGGAATCCTTCCGCTCGTCCCGGGTCGCGGACGATCCCGCCGCGATCGCGGACGCCGCCGGAGGCGAATGGGATCTGTTGCTGCTCTCCGGCGGAGCCAGCGTCGGCGATTACGACTTCGGAGCCGGAGCGCTGCGGCGGCTCGGCTTCACCATCCACTTCGACCGCGTGAACCTGCGCCCCGGCAAGCCGCTGACCTTCGCCACGCGCGGCAGGCAGGCGGCCTTCGTGATTCCGGGCAATCCGGTTTCGCATTTCGTCTGCTTCCACATCGCGATCCGGCTGGCGGTCGAGCGGCTGGCGGGACTGCCGCCCCACTGGAATTTCCTGCCGCTGGAGACCTCCGGAAGCGAATCCCTCCGCCCCGGCCCGCGCGACACTTTCTGGCCCGCCACGCTTTCCATCCGCGATGGAAACCTCGCCGTCTCCCCCAAACGCTGGACCACTTCCGGCGACACCTTCTCGCTCGCCGGTGCGAACGCCCTCGTGCGCGTGAACACGGATGCATCCGGAAGCGGGCCACTCCCCACCTTGCTCCTCGATCTTTCCTGAATCCCCGTCATGTCCTCACCCCAATTTTCCCATCTCGACGCCGCGGGCACCGTGCGCATGGTCGATGTCGGCGCGAAGCCCGTCCAGCGCCGCACCGCCGTGGCATCCGGTTTCATCGCCTGCGCGCCCGCAACGATCCAGGCGCTCCGCGACCGCGCCCTGCCGAAAGGCGATGTCCTCACCGTCGCCCGCATCGCCGCCATCCAGGCCGCGAAGATCACCGACAAGCTGATTCCCCTCTGCCACGGGCTGCCGTTGGAAAAAGTCGATATCGATTTCGAGATCCGTGACGACGGCGTGGCCATCCGCGCCACCTCGATCGTTTCCGCGAAGACCGGAGTCGAGATGGAGGCGCTCACGGCGGTATCCGTCGCCGCCCTCACCATTTACGACATGTGCAAGGCCGTGGACAAAGGCATGGTCATCGGCTCCATCGAAGTCGTCGAAAAGATCAAGGAATGAAAGTGGCGCCGGGCGAGGTTTCCTCACGATCTTCTTCTTCGGCGGGCTCTCCTTCGGCAGACAGATCCAGGGAGTTGGCCAGCCTCCATGCGTGGTAGATCGCGCCGTCCACCCAGCGGATGTGTTCCAGCATTGTCGTGGCCTGGGATGAGCCGAGGTTCCCGTGCGCGATGCTTTCGAGCAGTTCCATCCTGCGGTTTTTCCTCACGGCGGCGAAATGTTTCGATGCCTGCTCCAGCGCGGCGACGCTTGCGGAACCGCCCGTGGTGGAAATCCAGTCGTCCAATGCCCCGGCGGCGCTCCGGATCTCCGCATCGAATCCGCGGAGCGTTCCAGGAACCGGCGGCTGTTCCAGGTCTTCCGCCAGTTGGGACAGGTGGTCCAGCGCGTGCCAGATCCGCACGCGGCGTCCGGCTTGCTCCCCTGGATCGGTGCCTTCAAAACGGATCTCCCCGATGAATTCCCTCGCATGCTGGATTTCCGCGGTGAGTTCGGAGGCCGGGACGGGGGTTCCCGCCAGCCGTGCTTTCAAGGAACGGAACGCGGCGCCGGTGAGTTCGGCCAATGCCTTCCAGGCGGCTTGCATCGCGACAGGCCCCCCGGCTTTGGAGAGGGTGGAATCGAGCCGCGTGATGGCGGACACTTCCCCGCGCCCCGTCATCCATTCGATGGATTTCGCGAAGCTGTCGAGCCATGGGAAAAACAGCACGACTCCCGCGGATTTCGACAGCGTGTTGAACACCGCCAGGGTGAGGATTCCTCCCTGATCGTCCATCAGCCCGCCGATCCAGCGCGAGGCGTCCCCCAGATGGCGGAGGAAAATCAGCCCCAGCACGCCGGTGATGAGGTTGAAGAGAATGTGGGCCAATGCGGTGCGCTTCACGGCGAGGCCGCTGCCCACCGCCGCCATGGCCGCCGTGGCCGTGGTGCCGATGTTTTGCCCGATGATCATGGCAAACGCCTGGTCCAGCGTCACCGTCCCGGCGGCCATCGCGACCAGGGTGGTGGCGGACGCGGCGCTGGAGCTTTGCATCACCACCGTCATCACGAGGCCGATCCCCGCCAGCAGCCAGGGGGCGGCGGGGCCGTCGCCGATTCCCTCCAGATTCCAGTTTACTCCCTCCATCCCGTTTTGCAGGTAGTCGATTCCCGTGAAAAGGAGGCCGAAT
>CAZVSA010000007.1:0-1779 GCA_964629955.1 uncultured Luteolibacter sp. | reverse complement strand
CCGAATCCGGCGAGCACGGCTCCCATCGCCCGGGTTCTCCCCCTTGCCAGCAGCCAGAGGAAGGAGCCTGCCGCGAGCATGGGCAGGGCGAGCGCGGAGATGTTCATTTTGAAGCCGAACACCGCCACCAGCCACAACGTGGCCGTGGTTCCGAGGTTCGCGCCCACCACGACCGCCACCGCCTGGGAAAAGGTCACCAGGCCCGCGCTGACGAATCCGATGACGGTGAGGGTGGCGGCGCTGGAGGATTGCACCACGGCGGTGAATACCGCCCCGGAGAGCATTCCGCTCCATTTGCCGGAAACCAGGGTTTCCAGCGTTTGCCTCAGCGCGTTTCCTGCGCAGCCCTTCAATCCTTCCACCAGGTGATGGATGCCGAGGAGAAACATTCCGAGGCCTCCGGCGAGAAGGATGAGTGAGGAGGTGTCCATAAATGCCCGTGCTGGTCATGGAAAAGGAGCCGGAATCGATGTTCCGGCTCCCATGAGGTGGTTGCGGCCGTTTCCGCGTCGTTTCCCGGCCTTTTAGTCGCGGCGGCTGAGGGCGATCATGAGGAAGTAGGCGAGCTGGGCGATCGAGCCGAGGGCCGCGACCACATAGGTCATGGCCGCCCAGAACAGGGCGTTTTTGGCTTTGCCGTGCTCCATGCTGGCGGCAAGGCCGCTGCTTTCCAGCCAGACGAGCGCGCGCTTGCTCGCGTCGAACTCGACGGGCAGGGTGACGATGGAGAAGAGCGTGGTCACGGAGAAGAGCGCGACGTAAATCCAGATGGTGGCGGGCCCGAGGAAGTACATCCCGGCGATGCTCGCGATCATGACGTAGTTGAGCAGCTTGCTGGAAAGCTGGACCGCGGGCACCATTTTCGAGCGGAAGGTGAGCCATGCGTACGCCTGCTTGTGCTGGAGGGCGTGGCCGCATTCGTGCGCGGCCACGGCGGCGGCGGCCACGGAGTTCATGTGATAGACCGGCTCGCTGAGATTCACGGTTTTGTCCATCGGGTTGTAGTGGTCCGTGAGTTTGCCGGGGGTGCTGATCACGCGGACGTCCGTGAGGCCGTTCTGGCGGAGCATCGCCTCGGCCACCTGGGCGCCCGTCATGCGGATGGGGATGCCGGAGTATTCGGTGAAGCGGCGCTTGAGGGTGTTGCTGACGAGGAAGCTGACAAGCATCGTCGCTCCGATGATGACCCAATACACGGGGGAAATCCCGAGAGGGGAGGGGGTTGTCTGTTGGGCGAGAACGAGTGTTTCAAGGAACATGCCGGGAGAGTAGCCTCAAGCGCGTCGTCCGCAACCCCAACCGGTTTGGAAAATCACGTCCCGATTCCACCGCCACGGCCTGTGGCGGAATATCGCCGCCACGACTCCGGAGCGTTTCGTTCCAGGTGGTTCCACATTTCATGCCCGGCGCGAACTTCCCGAATGAGTTCCGGGTGGGGAGTGATTTTTGTAAATCGCTCGTTATCAGAGTATTATTGAAAATTTTAGATTCTACCATATTTTTTTTGACAGAGGGGTCGGCTCTGATAAGGTCCGCCCGCTCTTCCCCACAACCAGTCAGGGGTGCCGCGCCCAGTCCCGTATCTCGAGACAGGTCGCGGTGTTTTTGTCGGATCAAGGAAAGCAACAGACCATATGACATTGCTCGCGTAGCTCAGGGGTAGAGCGCATCCTTGGTAAGGATGAGGTCGGGGGTTCAATTCCCCCCGCGAGCTCCAGGGCGACCACGATCATTTCCAATAGTCTCAAGCAGAACAACAACCACCATGGCAAAAGAAGC
>CAZVSA010000006.1:23911-38044 GCA_964629955.1 uncultured Luteolibacter sp. | reverse complement strand
GCCTCGCAGTTCCTGGACGCGGCGATGGAGATGATCGCGTTGGGGTGCATGTGATCGACGTGTTTTCCGCTCAGAAAGGAATGCAGCGGAGTGTCGATGGACGAGGCGCGCGGGTTGAGATTGAAGGTGGTGTGGAAATACATGCCCACCATTTCGTCTTCCGCGGGGGTCTTGAGGCCCTTTTCCGGACGGGATGCGTAGAGATCCTGCATGGCGATGAGCTTGTCCTGATAGAGGGAGGAGAAATTCTCGCGTTTGCTGGTGCGGAGGTCTCCGCCGGAACCCTTGACCCAGAGCACTTCGGTGTCTTTTCCGGTGAGCGGATCCTTTTCCACGATCTTGGAAGAGGTGTTGCCGCCGCCGGTGTTGGTGATACGCTGGTCGCCGCCGAGGATGTTCGAGCGGTAAACAAGGCGGCCCACCGGATCCAGAGCGGACGCCTGGTCGTCGTCCCAACAATTGTTTACGTGCTTGAAAGCTTCGGGTTGGCTCATGGGGGTATGGATTTGGATTGACGAAGCCCGGAATGAGACGGAAAACGGAACCTATCAAGCAAAATCCCACAAAAACACACATGCTTGCCGCTGAACGCCACCGCCGGATTCTGGAACTGACACGGAAAGAAGGAACCGTCAAAACGACCTCGCTGGGGCGGGAGCTGGGGGTGACGGAGGAAACGATCCGGCGCGATCTGGAGCTGCTTGCCGGAAAAGGCCGCCTGATCCGGACGCATGGCGGGGCGATGGACATGACGGTGATGATCGTGGAGGCCCCGCATGCCGAGCGCGAGGCGCGGCAGGGGGAGGAAAAAATCCGCATCGCCCGCGAGGCGGCGCGGCTGGTCGGCAACGGGGAGACGCTGCTGCTGGATGCGAGTTCCACGGCGCTGGCATTCGCCTCCCAGATTCCGTCGGACATGAGTTTGCGGGTGGTGACATACTCGCTGCCGGTGGTGGAGCGGCTGGCGACGCGGGAGGACATCGAGCTGATCCAGCTGGGAGGCATCCATGACCGGAGGGGGAGGCGCTTCCACGGGTTGCTGACGGAAATGGCCCTGCGGACGCTGCGGATCGACCGTTACTTTTTCTCCGGGGGAGGCTTTCACCCCCGGCACGGCGTGGGGGAGCCGAACCCGCACCAGGCGGGCCTGAAACGCCTCATGCTGGAGCATGCGGAGTGGTCGTGCGCGTTGCTCGATCACACGAAGCTGGGGCTTTCCACGGATCACTTTTTCGCGAAACCCGGGGAGTTCGACGCGCTGGTGACGGACAAGGAAGGGAAGGCCTATGTGCAAACCCACCTGAAGGGGGCTCCCTACGAGCTGCATTTTGCAAAGTGAGGGAAAGGGCGGGCGTATCAGTCGAACCGAGCGGGAAAATCAATTTATGGCGGAGCATCAGGTATTTATCGCGGTGGATCTGGGGGCGGGAAGCGGTCGTGTCATCGCGGCGAAAACGGATTTCCAAACCCTCGAACTGGAGGAGATCCATCGCTTCGAGAATCCGGGAACGGATCTGCCCGGCGGGTCGTTCTGGAACGTGCTGGGACTTTACCGGGAAATTCTGGAAGGCCTGCGGCGGGCGGTGGAGCGCCATGGGGAGAAAATCGTCTCGATCGGCATCGATACCTGGGGGTGCGATTTCGGGCTTCTCGCTCCGAACGGCGAGCTGCTGGGCCTGCCCCACCAATACCGGGATCCGCGCTTCGAGGGCATGGCGGACGAGATGCACCGGTGGATGCCCGAGGCGGAGATTTTCGCGAAAACGGGCATCAAGACGAATTTCTACAACAGCTCGCTGCACCTCCTCGCGGAGCTGAAAAAAGGTGGTCCCGCGCTGGCGGCTTCCGACCGCCTGCTGTTCATTCCCGACCTGCTCGCCTACTGGCTGACCGGCAATCCGGCGGTGGAGCGCACGAACGCCTCGACCTCGCAACTGCTCGACCCGCGGACGGGCGAATGGTCGTGGGATGTGATCCGTGCGCTCGGGCTGCCGGAGAAACTTTTCGGCGGGATCGTCGCGCCCGGCACGGTGCTCGGTCCGATCCGGGAGGAGGTGGCATCCTTCATCGGCCGGGCGGGAATTCCGGTGGTGGCCACGGCATCGCATGACACGGCGGCGGCCGTCGCGGGGATTCCGCTGGAGGAGCGGGAAAACCTCTGGTTGTCCTCCGGCACGTGGTCGATCATGGGGGTCGAGACCCGCGAACCGATCACCACTCCCGAAGCCCTCGGATACGGTTTTTGCAACGAACTCGGCGTGAACCGGACCGTGCGTTTTCTCAAAAACATCGGCGGCCTCTGGCTCATCCAGGAGTGCAAACGCCAGTGGGAACTGGACGGCGAGCGCCTCGACTACGGCGAAATGGCGGAACTCGCCAACCGGGCGGAACCCTTCACCGCGTTCATCGATCCGGACGATCCCTGTTTCGCCAGCCCGGGAGGAATGCCGGACAAGATCCGGGAATATTGTCGCAAGACGGGGCAGGCGGTGCCCGAGGGGAAAGGCACGGTGCTGCGGGTGGCCACCGATTCGCTCGCGCTGAAATACCGGGTCGTGTTTGAAAGAATCCGCAAGCTCACCGGGCGTGATTTCACCCGCCTACATGTCGGCGGTGGCGGCATCCGGAACGACGAACTCACCCAGGCCACCGCCGACGCGCTGGGAATCGGGGTGATCGCCGGTCCCGTGGAAGCCACTTCCTGCGGGAACCTGATCACGCAGATGGTGGGCACGGGGCATCTGCCGGATTTCCAGGCCGGCCGGGATCTCATCCGGCGATCGTTTCCGTTCAAGGCGTTCACTCCGCACCGGACGGACGAATGGGAAGCGGCCTACCGGCGGTTTCGGGGGATCCTTGGTTTGTGAGAACTCAAGGAGCGTGGGCGTCCCGCCCACATCTAACAGGGGCGCGTGTGGTCCCCGAATCAAAAGAGATGGCGACCGGTGATCGCCACTACGTTACGGCACGGCATCGGAGGCCGGTTCCATCCATGGCGGGAAGTCGGTGAACAGCCGCACCACGGGCCGCTTGAAGCGGAGATCGATGGAGGTGATGACGATTTCCCTCCGCTGCTCGGCGGCTTTCCAACTGACGGACTGGCCCTTCACCCACTGGTTGTTCGCGCCGAGGAATTCGGTGACGACGGAGTACATATTGTATTCGTTCACTTTGCTGGAGTGCCGGAACATGGCGTGCCGGGTGGGCGGAATCTGCGGGGTGAGATCTCCGGCGAGAAGGAAGCGGATGGGGACGGGTGAGGCGTTGATCGCGCGCACGTGGCCCATGGGGAAGGTGTCCGTGTCGTCGTCGAAGCTGTACACCGCGTAGGGAAGGTCGCTTCCCGCGGGTTTGCCGGGGAGGAAGACGAAAAGCTGGCGATTGGATTTTCCAAGCGGCGCTTTCCCGATCAGCACTCTTTTGGATTGGCCGTTTTCCCCGGTTTTTTCGGCATAGAAGGAAGCTTCCCCGGAGGTGAAAACCCCTTCGGTGATCGGGGAAATGTCGATGTAAAGCTCGACTGTCTGGGTTTCATCCGGTTTCGCGGTGGGGATGAGGGCGGTGCGGATGCCATCGACATGATCGGGGCAAAGGGTGCGGAAGGCGACCTTGCGGACACTCTGGGCGGACGCCGCTGGCAGGAGAATGGCGGAGGTGAGGAGAACGGCGGAAAGGAGGCGTTTCATGGGGAGGCGTGGAAATGTCAGATCTCGTTTTGGGGAAGCCACCGGAAGGAGATGATCTGGAACCTGCGACCGAAGGTTTCGTTGGCGTTTGAGGTCGCGGGTTGGTATGCGGAGTCGGATGAATCCACATAGTCGGGGGTTCTCTGGAGGATGGCTTCGCACCATGCCTGGGAGAGGATTTTTCCATTGGCGTCCCTGGCATTTCCGTAGGCGCGGATGCGGAAGGTATCGGACCGGACGGAAATGAACGAGCCGATGGCGGAGAGGATGTCGCCCTGGGAGATTTCCCCGGGGGCTCCCGCGCCGGTGTGTCCGGTCACGGCGCCGGGGTTCATCCAGCCGTATTCGAGGAGTTCCTCTTCGTCGACGGGCTTGGAATTCGCTTCCATGATCCGGTTGATGTTGCTGCGGTCGATGGCGGACTGGATGGCTCCGGCGTTGGAGAAACGGCCCGGACCTTCCAGGCGGCGGTTGACGAACTCGGACATGGAGAGGAACGGGCCGCGGTCCCGGATTTCCTCCACGATCAGCTCGGCGAGACCTTTGATCTCGCTTTCGCTGAGGGTCCGGTAGCTGTTCCAGAGCGATTCCCATCCGGTGAGTTCTCCGCTGGCACCCAGCGTGGGACGGCGCATCCGGGGGAAGGGGACGCCGTCGGGATCCTTGTCGACGGAGCCGGAAACGAGCGGTACGTCGCTGCTTGCCAAGGCGGAGAGAACCGAAACCCAGGCGGGAACCGAGGTGCTGTTCACATTGAATCCTCCCCGCGTGAGGATATGGGCGGCGGACCGGGCACCATCCGGGTTGATTGCTTCGGAGGCGGTTTCTCCGGGCGTCCGGCCCGGCGGAATCCAGGCGGTGTTGCGGGGATTGGGGAGTTTTTGCTCTCCGGCGAAGAACGCGTTCGCCAGGGCACTCTGCGAGGTGGAGGACGGGTACGCCATGCCTTGCAGCGTGGCCAGAGTGGAAAACCAATAGCTGTCCCAAAGCCGGTGATTTGCCAGCCAGGAATGATCGAGGAAGGTTCGCCACTCATCGGGTTTGAAGAAGTGGGCGGAGGATGGGATCGCGGGATGCGCGCGCGATTCCCCGACGGTGTAGGTCACGTAGGGCATGCTGCCGATGCTCCCGCTGTTTGCATGGCGGAGCTGGGCGATGGATTGGAGGGGGGTGATGGGAATTTCATAGAACGTGGCGGCTGTGGTGCCGTTCAATTCTCCATGGCCGCCGAAGAAGAAGGCGTTCTTCGAGTCCGGGCCGCCGACCTCGATGGCTCCCGCACTGCCGGGCATGACCGGCACGAGGGCCATTTCCAGCGGGCTCGCGCCCTGGCTCTCGCGGGTGGTGAAGTCGCAGGTCGCCGTCTGGAAGGCGATGCCGGTATCGGTGAGAGGGCGGCTGGAGGTGAGCGATTCCGCCGTGGTCTTCGCCCCGATGCTGAAGACGGCGAAGGGACGGGCGCGGGAGTATGCACTGATCGGCGTGTGATCCTGCTCAAATAGATTGCCCGCGGTGATGGCAGCGGTTCCGGGCACGGGGAAGGTGGCCGGGAAGGAGCGCTCCTCCGGAAAACGCGGGGAGGTGCCTTCTTCCATGATCGTCTTGAGGCGCGCGTTGTTCAGATAAAACACCTGGGTTTTGGAGTAGGGCTGGGCGGTGCTGCTGCCCATTCTGAGCGTGATCTCGAAGGTGCCCTGGGCGATCGCAGGCCCTTGCGGCCCGAACTGGACCCTGATGTTGTCGCTATCCCTGACATTGATCACCCCCCGGCCTCCCGTCCGTGCGATGTGGGCTGGCGTGTGGGTGTGGTTCCTGTTGGGAGCGAGCCAGTCCACATCGAAACCGATTCCGTCGTTGGGGCCGGTGATCAGGCCGGACATCATCCGGATAGGCTGGGTATTGTTCGGGTCCTTGCCGGTCATGGTGCTGCTGTAGTCGAACATCAGGGCTCCGGCAGCCCGATTGCCATTCGCGACTCTCTCGATTTGCCAGGTGTGGTTGGGAGGGAAGGGAGTCCCGAAAATCCGGGTTTCTCCGGGGCCCATGAGCACCTCGGTTGCGGAATTCAGGCTGTTTGAAAGAGTGATGTTGAACGCTTTCCTGGTCCCGCCGGTATCCCCATTGTAGAAATCGTTGAGGCTCATGAGAGGCGATGTGGTCACCTGTTGGTTGTTGATGAAGAACTGGAAGCCTACGGGAATATCCGAAAACTCGACGTTCAGATTGGTTACCCGCAGCGGCACGTTGTACGGATTATGGAGCGTGATGACCGGCAGATACATCAGGTGGAGCAGGTTGGGATAGGTGGGGTGCTCCCATTGTGAGGTGTGTACTCTTCTTGTAACCAGGGAGAACACCGTGTCCACCCTCACCACCGTCGGCATGAGCACCGGCTGCCTTACCTGCGCCATATTGGGTTCGTGGCGGGTTTTCTTGGTGGAGGTGTCGGTAATTTGCCTGGAGGGGAAGGGGGAGGGCAGCCTGGCTCTCAGGCCGGTCTGCGGATTGTCGGCGGCGGTGGAAAGGCGGTAGAGCCGCGAGTAGTTGGCGAACAGGCCCCATTGGAAATCGGGCGAGGGGATTGTCGCCGTTGCCTGATAGGCGGTGTTGGTATCGGAGTAGACGAACTTGTTGTAAGCGGACGGCAGGGCGGCCCCGTAGGTTCCGTCGAAGAGAACGCTCAGATCGGTTTTCAGCCCTCCCCGCGCGACGTCGGTTTGCAGGGAGTGGGAGGAGACGGTGAAATCGTGGAAATACTTGGCAACGGCGTCCGGAGAGGATTCCAGGCCGGCCTCCCCGAGGCTTACGAGTTTGGGCAGGGTCTGCCGCAGGTAGCTGTCATCCTTGGCAAGGAAGCCCATTCCGTCCGCGTGCCCGAAGTCGTTGCGCGCGGGGGAGCCGATCTGCGTGATGAGGTCGGCGAGGTTCGATGAATTTGCGGAGGGTTCGAGGTCGATGCGGCTTTTCACCCCCTCGTCCATCGTCACCCATGCGATGTCCCCCGTGGATGCTCCGCCGCGTTTTCCGGCGATGGGGATCGGAGGAGCGCTGATTTCATTGCTTGCGTTGTTCGTGCCCACGGTTCCGGGACCGACGAGAAGCTTTGCGTCCCGGGCGTCCGCGGGGACGGTTCCCGGATCGTGTGAAGATCCGGGGTTGGCGTCCGACATCAGGTAGCCGTGGAAATTTCCGCCCGATTTCACGGCGGAATAGTTCGGGGTCTGCTCCAGGCCGAGGTTCCACGAATTCCATACGCCGGTGACTCCCGCCGGTGCGTTCGGGTTGACGAGGTTGGCGGGAGCGGTGATCCGCTGGTCCGGGCCCGCCGTCCTTTGCAGCTCGCCCACGGCCATCATCAGGGCGAGCCTCGCGTTCGCCTGCGCGACCGCCGCCGCGCTGCCGTGTGTGGAGGCGCGGAGAGAGATGGTGGACAGGGAGAGCAGCCCGATGGCGATGACCGTCAGCAGAATCATCAGGGACAAGGTCACGACGAGGGCGAAGCCCTTGCGACCGGACGGCGGGTGCGAAGCGCCCGCTTCCGGTGATGCAATGGTGTTTCGTTCCGCCTTGCCTTGCAGAGATTGCGAAATCGATTTCATGAGGTTCCTGGGGTTTTGCCGATGATGGATGAGTGTGGGTTTTTCTGTATCGGCAAATATATTTGAATAAAGAGTGGTTACAATGTAAATTCTTCAAGCAAATTCTTCCAGCAGAAACAAGGATTCGTAGTATAACGGGATTTTCCGGAGAAATTTCAGATTGCCTGTCGTTGATTGCAAAAGAATTAGCATTGCCCGGGGTCGGCCGGGGCGGATTGCATGTGAGCGGGTTTTTCCACAGCCCGCCGGGCGGCGGGGTTGAGAAACGCGTACATGTGCGCGTCGTGGGCGATGTCGCCGACTTTGAGGCGGAGGCCCAGAATGCCTTCATAAACGGCTCCGGTGCTTTCCGCAACCGCCCGGCTGAAGGCATTCCCCTCCGCCACCACGATTTCCAGGCGATTCAACCCCAGGGCGCCGAATCCGAAATCCCGCAGCAAAAGCGTCGCCTGGCGCGCCGCGCCCCGGCCGATCCGCGAGGCGCGGACCCAGTAGCCGAGATTGCAGACTCCGTTGACCGGGTTCAGATGATTGAGCCCGCAGGAACCGGCGATCGATCCGTCCGCGGAGTCGATGATGAGATGTTCGTATTGCTCCTTCCGCTCCCAGGAAGCGACCGCATGTTCGATCCATTTCCGCGCGTCTTCGAGGGAGTAGTCCGGCGTCATCCAACCCATCCAGCGGGCGATGTGTTCGCGGGATTCGTCGGCGGCTTCGTATAACCCGGTGAGGTCTTCCGGCCGGTAAGGGCGTATGGAGAAAGTGGCCATGAATTTTCCGGTGCTTCTGAACAGCACCGGACGCAAATTACAACGTCCGCGAGGATATGCGATAAAATCCGCAGAGTGCGGCATGGGCTCCGTAGGTCCGAACGCGACAGTTATTCGGAATCACCATGATTTGAATAGCCGGACAAAGGGATGGCTTTTTACCATAATGGCGGGTAGTCCGCGCATGAAGCAGTTCAATTGGATGGCATCGGGGTGTGGTGCTCCGATCCCGGCGTTCCGCCGGTGCCTGATCCTTGGAGCATTTAACATCATAGTATGATCGAAAAAGAGAACTCCCTTGCTCCTCTGGAATGGGATGGAAGAAATAGTTAAGATAATGCAAACCGTTTGCCAAAAGTCTTTGCCGGATGGCGCTCTGTTCCAACGGCAGCGGGACGCCACTGCCACGTTTCCAAAGAAATCTCTCCCCGCCTTTCCCGCCGCTGGATGCGAAGCCGATCATGGCGTCCTCTCACATCACGCTCTGCACGAGATTGGTTGAAAGATGGGCGGGATCATTGCCTTATCTGCTTCGATGCGTTTGCGGATTTCATTTCTGATCGCTTGCTTTTTGTCGTTGCCGGCTGTTTCGGGGGAAATCCCCGAAGGGGCGGAACGCATACGACTGGCGGTTTCTCCCGCATTGTCGCCCGACGGAGGGAAGGTGGTTTTCGAGTGGGCCCGCGACATCTGGGAGGTTTCCGCGGACGGCGGGCGGGCCGGTTGACGAATCATCCGGCGTTCGACGGGCAGCCGAGGTTTTCGGCGGACGGGCGCACGCTTTATTTCACGAGCACCCGGGAGGGGGAGCGGCAGTTGTTTTCCGTGCCGGTAGGAGGAGGGGCGGTGGCGAGGCATACGTTTCACAGCGAGGCTTCGCTGCTGGAGGACTTGCACCCGGACGGGCGGACGGCGCTGGTGAGGGGTTTGAGAGATCATGCGGGGGTGGCTCCGTTCCGCTTGCTGGAGGTGGATCTCGCGGGGGAGCGGCCGGAGCGGGTGCTGTTCGATGAAAAAGGTTACGATGCGAGCATTCATCCGGATGGCCGGAGGATTCTGCTGTGCCGTGGCGGGGAGGTCGTCCGCAGGAAGGGATACCGGGGGAGCCGTTCCGCGAGGATCTGGCTTTATGACCGCGGGAACGGCTCGATGACGAGGATGGTGGATGAGGAGACGTCCGCCCGCCAGCCGGAGTGGGATGGGGATGGAAAGGGTTTCCGCTATCTTTCCGAGAGGGACGGCACCTTCAATGTCTGGCACCGGGATCTGGCCTCGGGGGCGGACAGGCAGGAGACGTTTTTCCAGGGGGATGGGGTGCATTCGTACGGGCTTTCCGCGGATGGGGGGGCGATGGTGCTTTCCCGCGGTTTCGATCTTTGGATGCGGAAAAACGGGGAGGAGCCGCGGAAGCTGGAGGTCTGGCACACGGAGGATTTTCTGACGGAGAAGGGGGAAACGAGGCGTGTCCGGGGGACGGATGACGCGGATTTTTCTTCCAGCGGACTGGAAATCGTGTTCGCCGAGGATGGGGCGGTGTGGGCGATGGACACGGTGATGCGAAAGCCGCTCCGGCTCACTCCGGAGGAGGTGCATTGCAGCCATCCGCGGTTTTCGTCGGACGGGAATTTCGTGTATTACCTCCGGGATGATGGAATCGGCGTGGAGGTGTGGAGGATGAGCCGGGAGGCTCCGGAGAAGTTTTGGTGGCGTTCGGGGGCTCCCCGGCACGAGGCGGTGACGGAGTGTGCGAAGGTGGCCACGGGGTTCGCGCTGAGCCCGTGCGGCGAGCGTCTGGCCTGTCATTTCCTGCCGGGAACGCTGCGGGTGTGCGGCATCGACGGAGCGGACGGGAAGGTGCTGATGGAGGCGGCGACGACGGTGGAATTCGATTGGTCGCCGTGCGGGCAATGGCTGGTGGTTTCCGCGCAGGATGGGGATTTCAACCGGGACATCCATCTGGTGGCGGCGGATGGCGGCAGGGAGCCGTTCAATCTTTCCCGGCATCCGGGATATGAATCGTCTCCCCGGTGGTCGCCCGACGGGAGGAAAATCGCGTTTTTGGGCAAGCGGTCGGGGGATCGCACGGGGCTTCATTTCGTCCATCTCCGCTTGGAGGATGACCGCCGCACTCCGCGGAACATCCGCCTGAACGACGCGGAGGCGGCCATGCGGCGGGATCCTCTCTACCGCATGAGCGAAAACGCGGGGGAAAGCTCCGGAGAGAGCGACAAGGCCGGTGCGGGGGAAAAAAGCTCCGAGGAGAAGGACGAGGGAAAGAAGCCGGATGACGGGCCGCTGCGGATTGATTTCGCCAATCTGGGCGACCGCATCCGCACGCTGGACACTGCGGGAGCGGTTCCCGGAAACCTGATATGGAGCGAGGATTCCCGGTTCGTGATGTTCCAGAGTGGAAGCGCGGATAGTGGAAAGTTGTTCCGGGTGGGCTTGAGGCGCGATGACAAGGCGGGCGAGGTGACGGGAAGGAGAGGCAGGCCGGTCCGCGCGGAAAAGGGCGGGGTTTTGTATTGGATCGTGAACCGCACGCCGGCGAAGTGGACGGGCCGGGAACTGACGACGTATCCGGTGTCGGCGGTATGGCTGCGGGACAGGGAGGCGCATCAGCGGATGGGATTCCGGATGATCTGGCGGACGGTTGGCGGGAGGTTTTACGATCCCTCGCTCAACGGGCTCGACTGGAAGGCCGTGCGGAAAAAATACGAGGATGTCGTCGCGGGCGCGCCGGATTCGGGCGCGTTCCAGCGGGCGGTGGAGATGATGGTGGGGGAGTTGAACGCGTCCCATCTTGGATTTGCGGCGGATTCCTGGCCCGCGCTGTGGAGGGCTCCGGGGGCGGAGCTGGAAGTGACGCGGCATTTGGGCCTGCGTCTCGCCGCGGGCGGGGGAGGTCTGGAGGTGGCGGAGGTTTTGCCGGGCGGTCCGGCGGAGGTTGCCGAGCCGTTGATCGGCGCGGGCGACCGGATTTTGAAAATCGACGATCAGCCGGTGGAAGAGGGGACGGATTGGATCCGTTTGCTCAACGGGAGATTGGAAGATCCGGTGCGGATTCTGGTTCGTCATGCGGACGGTGCCGAGCATGCCCACACGATCGAGCCGATCCGTCATTCGGAGGCCCGGGCGCTCGCCACCGCGTCGAGGCTGCGGCGAAACCGGGCTCTGGTGGAAAGGGAGTCGGATGGCCGGATCGGCTATATCCACATCGACCGGATGTATCAGGAGCAGTTCGACGAGTTCCAGCGCCAGGTGTTCGATGCGGGGCATGGCCGCGAGGGTTTGGTCATCGACATCCGGGACAATACCGGGGGCTTCATCGCGGATCATCTGCTGACGATCCTCACCCAGCCGCGTCATGCGAACACCCTGGCTCCCGGCGGGGATTTGGGTTATCCGAGCTACCGGACGGTTTACACCTCCTGGGACAAGCCGATCGTGGTGGTGTGCAACGAAAATTCCTATTCAAACGCGGAGGTTTTCGCCCATGCGATCAAGACCCTGGGCCGCGGCCAATTGGTCGGGGTCTCCACGGCGGGTGGCGTGATTTCCACCGTCCGCGAGCCCGTGCTGGATCTGGGAAGGTTGTCGATTCCGTTCCGGGGATGGTTCCATCCGGATACGGGCGAGGACTACGAACTCAACGGAGCGAAGCCGGATCATGAAGTCCGGGAAGAGCCCGCCGAGACGGTCCGGGGAGTGGACCGGCAGTTGGTCCGGGCGATCAACGTGCTGGCGAAGGAGTGCGATCAAATCAAGCGGCGGACTCCCTTCCGCCCCGTTTTCCGCTCCGGGGTGATGGATGCGGAAGAAACGGGGGAGTGAGGGACTGGGGGTTTGCGCCGGGGTCTTGCCATTCCCCGGGAGAAATGGTTTCCATTTGCCACCTCTTGTTCCAATCTGAGGTTCTGATGATGAAAACGGCAACTCCACGGATGATCCTGTTGGCGGCGGGGCTGGCTCTGGCAGGCTGCGAGAAGCCGGTGGCTCTGTATTCATCTACGGGAAATCCGTTTCCCCACGATGCGCTGAGCGATGACGCGAGGTATCTTGAAACGCTCCGCGACCGCTTTCCCGACCACGAGATCCCCGTCTATGAAAGCAACGGCAAGGTTCTGTTAGGGATCGTCGAGGATTTCGAGGATGACAGGATTCTTCTCGTGGGGGTCGAGGCATGGGCGGGGTCCGTCGAGATCCTGCGGAACGGAGAGGCGGTCGAGCCGCCATTCGAGGAAGAAAGGATCAAACAATATGGCGCGATCGCGGACGAAAAAGGATCGCGGGACGATGCGTCGCAGGTTTTTTCCAACCATCTCGGGTATTGGATCTCCCTGAGCGAGGAGGATACGTTCGATCTGCGGGCGCGGATTGACATGCCCGATGAGGTGGATGCCGTGGTTTCCTACGATCAGGAACGGGGATGGAGCGGGGCGATCGAAAGCCGGGCGGAGGAGGACGATCCGTCGCCTGAAGATTGACTCGACGGATGCTCTGATCGAATGATGCGATGCGTGATGATTTGCTTCAGGTGCGAACGCCGGTTTGGATGGGCATCCTGTTGCAATGGAAACGGCGGCGGGCAGAATGCCAAAAGTGTTCCGAAAATGATTCCAACTCGTGAGCCCGTGCTTCGAGGGCAGGTGCGATGACTCACCCGCGTCTCCTGGCAGGGTAGGGCGCGACCGCCGGGCGCGCCGTGACTGTCTCTCCGCAGCGGGTGGGGCATCCATTGGCGGGGAAGGGGGAATGGCCGGGGTAAGAGCCATGGCAAATCGGGAAAAAGTGGGACGGCCCGGCGGTCCATCCCTACCGGATGGAAATCCGCCTCTGGCGTTGCAGCCACGATTCTCAGAACACTTTTGGCAGAATGCTCGCGCCACGGTTCAATAACTCTGGTCGAGAGGATTGGCCGGGAAGATTACGGATCGCTCTCGATGCCGTGGACCAGCAGCTCCACGGTTTCGCGGATCCAGTCTTCCCGCCCGAGTTTGGACAGATTGGAGGTTCTCCGCAGCATGGCTCCGAACAACGCGGCGGTGAAGATTTCCGCGAAGGCGGGGGCGTTCAGATCCTTGCGGACGGAGCCGCTTTTCATTCGGGCAACCAGATAGTCCGAAATGCTGCGGTGGAAGGGTTCGAGCACATCGCCGATGAGTTCCTTGGCCAGGTTGGGGCGGCGTTGTCCTTCGCCGATGAGGGCTCTGGCCATGCCTTCGCAGCGTTCGAGGGATTCGTTGTAAACCCGGGCGTAGCGTTCCAGATCCTCTCTCAAGCAGCCGCTCATTTTGCCGGGGGATTCGCACAGGGCGCGGAACTCGTCCGAGGTCTCCGCCACCACCGCGGCGAGGAGCTTTTTCTTCGATTCAAAGTGGCGGAACAGGGTCACTTCATTGCAGCCGGCGCGTTCGGCGATGCCTCTGGTGGTGGCGCATTCGATGCCCTTCTCGCTGAACTCCACGCGCGCCGCTTCCATCAGGCGGCACCGGGTATTCCCGGTCGCTGGTGTGGCAGACTGTTTCAAACGCGCGGCGGACATGCCGGATAATTTTGCAAGTAATCACTTGCATGCAAGCGAAAATGGAGTTGAATCCGCCACCCGCATGCAAGCAAGTGCCGCCATTCGAGGGCTCGTCCCGTGTTCCGCGTTGTCGATGTTTCTTTTTTCCTGTGCTCCGGTGGGGCCAGAGCATCAAACGCCAACCATGGATCTTCCCGCGTCGTTTTCCAGCGGGGGAGTGAACTGGAAGAGGCAGTCGCCCGATACTTTTCCGAAGCCGCGTTCGTGGTGGAGGCTTTACGGGGATTCCACGCTCAATTCGCTCGTCGAGCGTTCGTTGGCGAACAATCAGGACATCGTTGCGGCGGCGGCCAGGCTTTCCCAGGCGCGTGCGATGAGCAGGGCGGCGAGATCGCGATATTTTCCCGCGGTCGATCTGGGCGCGTCCGCGGATCGCTCGAAGTCGCGTTTCCGCGGGTCCGGAGAAGGGGGGGCGAATTTGGAGAACAATTTCAGCGTGCCGGTGGATTTTGCCTACGAATTCGATGCCTGCGGACCTTGCCCCAGGCATC
>CAZVSA010000006.1:17823-23901 GCA_964629955.1 uncultured Luteolibacter sp. | reverse complement strand
GAATCGGCCCGTGCGTCCGAGGGAGCGGCGGAGGAATCCATGAACGCGCTGCGTTTGAGCATCGCCGGGGAGGTGGCGCAGATGTATTGGGCGCTGCGTGCGGTGGACGCGGATCGCGAGTTGCTTTCGCAGACCGTGAATTTGCGGCGCGAGGCGCTCAAATTGATCACCCGCCAGCAGGAGGAGGGCGCGATCAGCGGGCTTGATCTTTCCAGGGCGGAAACCGAAGTTTCCACGGCGGAATCGGACCGGATCGGCCTGGACCGGGAGCGCGCCGGGTTGGTGAACGCGCTTGCGGTTCTCGCGGGTGCGGCGGCCACCGGATCGAATGTCGCGGAGAAAACCGCGCTGCCGAAGCCTCCGGCGGTGCCGGTGAGCGTTCCGTCGGAACTGCTGCGCCAGCGTCCGGACATCCGTGCGGCGGAATACCGCGTGGCGGCGGCGAACGCCGAGATCGGCGTGGCCGAGGCGATGTTTTATCCATCCATTTCCTTGAACGCTTCGACCGGGCTCGACTCGAATTCGCTCGGCCAGTTGTTCAAGTCCAACGCGCTCGTATGGTCGCTCGGCCCGCGCATGACGGTGCCGCTCAGCGCGCAGAAATTGCTCCGCCATCAGCGGGATGCCGCGGTGGCAGCCCACGAGGCGGTGAGCGCGGAATACCGGCAGAGTGTTCTTTCCGCGATGGGAGAGGTGGAGACCGCCCTCCAGAGTTCCGCGATTCTCGCGCGCCGCCAGAAGGCCCAGGAGGAGGCGCTGGCCTCCGCGCGGAACACCTACGATCTCTCCTCGAAGCGCTTCGAGGCGGGTCTCGTCAATTTCCTCGATGTGGTGGATGCCGAGCGCACCCGCCTCGACGCCGAGCGCCGCGTGAACGCCATCCGCGCCGAGCGTCTCGCGGTTTCCGTCTCTCTCATCAAGGCCCTCGGCGGCCAATGGTGATTTTCCTAACAGACTACTCTTTTTATTTTCATGTCACCCGCACCTTTGTTGCTGCGATCGTTGATCGCTCTCACCACCTTCCCCGTTGTTCTCACCTCGTGTGGGAAAAAGGGAGATCAGGGCCCCCCGTCCTTCCCTCCCGCGGAAGTGACGTTCCAGCCGGCGAAGTCCGAAACCATCAGCATCACCCGCGAGTATCCGGGAAGGATCGCAGCCGTTCGCGTTTCGGAGGTCCGGGCGCGTGTGGCGGGCATCCTGTTGGAGCGAACCTTCACGGAAGGCGCGGAAGTGAAAGCCGGGGATGTTCTTTTCCAGATCGATCCACTGCCGCTTGAGGCCGCGAAGGCAAGCGCGGAGGCGGCGCTCGCCCGTGCGGAAGCGGTGAGAAGCCAGGCGGCCTCCACCGCAAAACGCTTCCAGGATCTCGCGGCTTCCCGGTCCGTCAGCAAACAGGATGTGGATGATGCCGAGGCGGCGGTGAAAATCGCCGAGGCCGACGTGCTTGCCGCGAACGCGGCGCTGGCCACCGCGGATCTCAATCTCGGCTACGCCACCGTCACGGCTCCCATCAGCGGCCGCATTGGCCGTGCGGAGATCACCGAGGGACAACTGGTGGGGCAGGGCGCGGCCACCCGCCTGGCCGTGATCCAGCAGCTCGATCCCATTTACTTCGACTTCACGCAATCAACCTCGGAACTCATCGCGCTGAAGCGTGCCATTGCATCCGGCGCGCTGGGCGCGGCTTCTCCCGAGCAGGCCGCCGTCACGCTGATTCTCGATGATGGCTCCGAATACGAGAAAAAAGGCCGCATCCTTTTTTCCGAAGTGGCCGTGGATGAAACGACCGGCATGGTCACTCTCCGCGCGGAGTTTCCCAACGAAGGGCAGGTGCTGCTTCCCGGGATGTTCGCCCGCGCGAGGTTTGTCCAGGGGGTGAGAGCCGATGTCGTCACCGTGCCGCAGCGGGCGGTCACCCGTCTTCAGGGCGGAAAAGGGAGCGTGCTCCTCATCGACGACACGGATCATGTCGAAGTGCGGGTCATCGACACCGACGCCGCGATCGACGGCAAATGGGTGATCGCATCCGGTTTGAAAGCGGGCGAGCGCGTCATCATGGAGGGCCACCTGAAGGTGCAGCCCGGCGCTCCCGTGATTCCGGCGCTCTTTGTCGGGAAGAACGAAGACTCCTCTCCGGAGGACGCCGGAGAACAACGTTAATTTTCACCTGATATGGCCCGATTTTTCATCGACCGCCCCGTTTTCGCGTGGGTTGTGTCCATCCTCATCTCCCTGCTCGGGATCATCTCGATCACGCAGCTCCCCGTCGCCCAATATCCGGCGGTGGCACCGCCATCGATCTCGATCACCTCGAACTACTCGGGCGCCTCCGCGGAGACCTTGAGCGACACCGTCACCTCCGTCATCGAGCAGCAGCTCAACGGCATCGACAACCTGCTCTACATGACGTCCGCCAGCGACGCGAACGGCACGTCGATCATCACCCTGTATTTCGAGCCGGGCACCGATGCCGATGTGGCGCAGGTGCAGGTGCAGAACAAGGTGCAGCTCGCCACGCCCAGCCTGCCGCAGACCGTGCAGCAGCAGGGCGTCGTGGTCGCGAAGGCGACGCGGAACTACATGATGTTCGTCGCGCTGACGACCGACGACGGCAGCATGGATGCCATCGCGCTCGGAAACTATCTCGCGGCGAGCGTGCTCGATCCTTTGCGCCGGGTGCAGGGCGTCGGCGAAGTGATCCAGTTCGGCACCCAGTATGCGATGCGCGTGTGGCTGGATCCTGACAAGCTCGTGAGCTACAACCTCACGCCGGGGGACATCAACGCGGCGATCGCCACGCAGAACACCCAGGTGCCGGTGGGCCAGATCGGCCAGCTTCCGGCGGTGGAGGGCCAGCAGATCAACGTGATCCTGCAGGGGCGCTCCACGCTGCGCGAGGTGGAGGAGTTCGAGAACATCGTGCTCCGCGTCAACACCGACGGATCGCGGGTGTATCTGAAGGACGTCGCCCGTGTCGAGCTGGGCGGGCAGGAATACTCGATCAAGGCGAACATCGACGGGCGGCCCACGTCCGCGGCGGCGGTGAAACTCGCCCCCTCGGCGAACGCGCTGGATACCGCGAATGCCGTCCGCGCCGAAATCGACCGCCTGCAGTAGTTCTTTCCGCCCGGCGTCCGCGTCGACTTCCCGCTGGACACCTCCACCTTCGTCCGGATCTCCGTCAAGACCGTGCTCCACACCCTCGTGGAAGCCGTCATCCTGGTGTTCCTCGTGATGTATCTGTTCCTGCAGAACTTCCGGGCCACGCTCATTCCCACGCTGGTGGTTCCGGTGGCGCTGTTAGGCACCTGCGGGCTGATGATGGCCTTCGGTTTCTCCATCAACGTGCTGACCATGTTCGGCATGGTGCTGGCGATCGGCATCCTGGTGGATGACGCCATCGTGGTGGTGGAGAACGTGGAGCGCATCATGTCAGAGGAAGGGCTGCCGCCCCGGGAAGCCACCCGCAAGGCGATGGGCCAGATCACCGGCGCGCTCATCGGCATCACGCTGGTGCTGACGGCGGTCTTCGTGCCGATGGCGTTCTTCGGCGGCTCGGTGGGCACCATTTACCGGCAGTTCACCATGTCGATGGTGTCGTGCATGCTGTTCTCCATCCTGCTGGCGATGACGCTCACACCCGCGCTTTGCGCGACGATGCTCAAGCAGGTGAAAGCCGGACACCATCACGAGAAAAGGGGTTTCTTCGGTTGGTTCAACCGGACCTTCGACCGCGCTACCCGCCGCTATCAGAAATGGGTCGGCTTCCTGGTGAAGCGGACGGTCGTGGGCATTCTTGCATTCCTCGTCGTCTGCGGAGGCGTGGTGCATTTGTATAACAAAATGCCATCGTCCTTCCTGCCGGAGGAGGATCAGGGCTATTTCATCACGCTCTTCACTTTGCCGGATGGCGCCACGGACGAGCGCACGCAGGATGTGCTCCGCGAGGCGGAGGAATACCTCGCCCAGCAGCCGGAAGTGGAACACTACTTCACCGTGGCGGGTTTCAGCTTCGCCGGCCGGGCGCAGAACTCCGGCCTCGCATTCATCCGCCTCAAGCCGTGGGAGGAACGGAAGGGCGAGGAACACCGCGTGCAGGCGGTGATCGGCCGCGCGTTCGGTGCGTTCAGCCAGATCAAGGACGCCATGGTTTTCCCGCTGAACCCGGCGGCGATCCCCGAGCTGGGGACTTCCTCCGGTTTCGATTTCTGGCTTCAGGATCTCGGCGGAGTGGGCCACGAAGCGCTGATGGCCGCGCAGGGCCAGCTTCTCGGCATGGCGGCGGAGGAACCGCGGCTCGCGATGGTGCGCCCGCTCGGGCTTTCCGATGCGGCCCAGTTGAAGATCGAGCTCGATCAGGACAAGGCAAGCGCTCTCGGTGTCTCGCTGGCGGACATCAACACGACGATGCAAACCGCCTTTGGCTCCGCTTACATCAACAACTTCGTCAACGGCTCGCGGGTGCAGCGCGTGATGGTCCAGCTCGACGCGCAGTTCCGCATGACGCCGGAGGACATCGGCAAGGTGTTCGTCCGCAACCGGAACGGGGGGATGGTGCCGCTTTCCTCCGTCACGAGCGTCGAATGGTCCTACGGCTCCCCGCAGCTCCAGCGCTACAACGGCATCCCGGCGATCAACCTCCAGGGCAGCGCCGCTCCCGGGCTGAGTTCCGGCGACGCCATGCTGGCGATGGAGGAAATGGCCGCCAAGCTGCCTCCCGGCCTCGGCTACGAATGGTCCGGGCAATCGCTCGAAGAACGGATTTCCGGAAACCAGGCACCCATGCTTTACGCCCTCTCGGTGCTGGTGGTTTTCCTCTGCCTCGCCGCTTTGTATGAAAGCTGGTCGGTCCCCGCCGCCGTCATTCTGGTGGTGCCGCTCGGGATCATCGGCGCGCTTCTGGCCGCTTCGTACCGCGGACTTGAGAACGATGTGTATTTCAAGGTCGGCCTGCTCACCACCGTCGGACTCTCGACGAAGAACGCGATCCTTATCATCGAGTTCGCCCTCGATCTGATGAAGGAGGGGAAAAGCCTTGTCGAAGCCACTCTTGAAGCGGTGAAGCTGCGCCTGCGCCCGATCCTGATGACCTCGATGGCCTTCGTGCTCGGTGTGACGCCGCTGGTGATCAGCACCGGAGCGGGCTCCGCCAGCCAGAACGCGATCGGCACCGGCGTCGCCGGTGGCATGATTTCCGGCACGTTGCTCGCGATTTTCCTCGTTCCCGTGTTCTTCGTGGTCGTGATGCGGATCGTCACCCGCGTCACGCACAAGACCGCCGGACTGAAAGCGGCCCACGCCCTTCACGAGCCGGGCGACCCTCCGGGAAGCGAAGTGTCGATCTGATCCACCCTCCCGGGAATTTTTCTCCTCCGCCGGATTCCCTTGGCAGATCCCGGCGCGGACCTATGCTGGCCGCCAACCAACGACCATGCAGTGGTACTACTCCAGGAACCGCACCCAGCAGGGGCCCGTCACACGGGATGAACTGCTGTCCAAACTCGCCTCGGGCGAGGTTTCTCCCTCGGATCTCGTGTGGAAGGAGGGCATGGCGGATTGGATTCCCGCGTCGCAGGTTCGGGAACTTGCGGTGACGGCTTCCGCGGAAACAACACAGACCCCGTATGCATCTCCGGCAGCCAATCCGGTGCCGCAGGCCTATCCCGGTGCTCCGGTGCCGGGAAGCGGAAAGGCCACCGCTTCCATGGTGCTGGGAATCGTGGCTCTCGTTTTCGCCTTGTGCGGTTGCTACGGAATCATGGTCACGCTCCCTTGCGGCATCCTGGCGATCGTTTTCGGCGACCAGATCAAAAAAGAAGCCCAGGGCAATCCGGCGCTCGCCCCCGATCTCGGCAAAGCGAAAGCGGGCGTCATCATGGGATGGATCGGCATCGGGCTCGGTGTCGTTTTCACGATTTTTGCATTCGTGTTCGGAATCGCGTCCGGTGTGTTGCAGGAAATGAACAAGTGAAGACATGGAGGGAAGGTCCGGCAGATCTTTTCCCTCCGGGCATTTCTGGCCGTTGGCCGTGGCGCTGGGAGCGGCTCTTCTGGTGCTGGGCCGGGTGGTTCTCCTCG
>CAZVSA010000006.1:0-17813 GCA_964629955.1 uncultured Luteolibacter sp. | reverse complement strand
CTCGAATTGGAATCGTCGATCCGTTCCTTCTCCCCCGGATGTTTTTTCCAGAGGGCGACCGGGCTTTACTGTGCCGGCTGCGGAGGCACACGGGCGTTCTTCGCTTTTTTGAAAGGGGACGTTCCGGCTTCGTGGAAAATGAATCCGCTTTTCCTCACCGGGTTGATCCTCGCGATGTTTTTCTCCGGCATCGCCCTTGCACGGAGGTTCATGAGCCCATTGCCGGAATGGATCGACGCCATGCGCCTGACGGCCCGGACGGGCTACATCCTTCTGGGGATGATCGTTGCCTTCTGGATTCTGAGAAACATCCCGGGATGGCCGGCGGATCTTTTCGCCCCGCATTGGTAGGATCGGTTTTCGGCTCAGGCCCGATGGAGTGGAGGCGATAGGCCAATGCAATCCGCTGATCAGGCGGAATCCATCGAAACGCGGAGACGTGGGGGTCGCGGAAATTCGTGGGCCGCGGATTATGGTGCCTCCACCCGGAAAAAACGGCGGCTTCCGGTAGTTTCGACGGGCACCGAGAATTCCTCGCGGAGATCCCAGCCGCCTTCGGGGTTCCATTCTAGCAGATCGAAATCGAGCGAGGACGCGCCGGCCCGGAAGACCGGCTGGGTCAGGTGCATCTCGAAAATTTCCTCCACCGAATGAAGATCGAAAAATCCGGCGTTCGCTCTCACGGCGGCGATGAACGGGGCGTCGGAAGTGTAGGGATCCATGCCGAGAATCAATTCCCGGGCATCGCTGATGCCATCCCCGTCGGTATCCCCGCCGGCGGCTGGATCCACCGGAAGGAAGCCGACGGAATCCGCGATCACAAAACCGTTCGCGCCCAGGTTGCTGATCAGAATTCCCTCGGTCTCCGCACCGGTGAACGGGAACTCACCGATGGCATTCCACACGCTGCCGTTTTGCTGCTGGTTCACCGTACGCAGGCTGGTCCCATCGCGGTGGCGGATCTCCACCCGCACGTTTGTGGCGCGGTTGGCGGAGGAAGTCCAGCGGAGGCTGACTCGCTGCATGCCGGAAAGGTCGGCCGGTGCCCGGAAAAAGACACTCCTGGTGCCATCGCCGGTACTGCCGTCATGAAGGTAGTCCGGCCCGGTGAAACCCGGAATGGAGTTACTGGCGGTCCATTCTCCGGTGATGACGACGAAGGCCTCATCCGAGTTGTCGATGATCGAAGTCGGTTGCTCGGCGGGAACTTCGCCCAAAGCCTGACCTGCTTCCAGCAGCCGTGGCCGCAGCGTGGCGTAGCCGATCTGTTGCACGGAAGAGTCCTCATCCAGCGCGATGCCGGCGGCGATCGCCGCGGACTGGGAAAGGATCATGAACACCGGCTCCATGCGGATCGAGCCGAAGGCCATGTGCGATGAGGAAAGGCTCCAAGGCACCAGAAGGTTTTCGCACTCTCCCTGTTTGGGGACGATGGAGCGGTAGGAAACGGGATAGGCTCCGGGTATGGTCACCTGCACGTCGCCTTCGTTCTTGACCATGCCGTTTCTGACGTGGCGCTGCACGTTGTGGGAATCCATCGTATAGGCGGCGAGACCGACGGAATCCGGCACGATGACGGCGCCGCTGCAATGGTGCTGGGTCATCACGTGGTCGGAGACCATGCGCCGCGCCTCGCGGACGTAGATCTGCCACGGCCAGTTGTTGTTGTCGGTGAACTCATCGGCGGGCAGGCCCCATTGCGAGTGGTTGTTGCGGATCGGTTGCGGGACGCGGGAGTGATTCTGGAGCGTCCAGACGAGGCCGCGCTGCCAGTTCTCGTGCTCCTTGGCGAGGGCGAGCCGCTGGTCGTGGTCGAGGGTCGCCCAGTTCCAGCCGGGGCCGTGGTTTTTGCCGATGAAATCGGTGGAGATGCCGCCGGTGTTGTTCGAGTCGGTCTTGCGGTTCGGCATGAGGTCGAGTTTGAAGAAACCGGAAGTCTGATTCCCCATCTCAATGGCGCGGAAGAGGAGTTCGTAGTCCGCCTCGTCGTAACCCGGCGGCTGGGAAATCGGGACGCGGTTCTCCGCGACGTTGGTGAGGACCATGCGGAAGCAAAACGCCTGGAGCCGTTCGTCGGCGCTGCCGTCCGCACCGCCGGGATCGGGGTTCACGCCAGGGAGCAGGCCGCTTTCCGGGTTGCCCGGCTCGATGTAGGGGTCGATGCCGTTGGGCAGCTGGTTCCCTGTCGAGCGACCGACCTGGATGCCGCTGATGGTTTCGCCATACTGTGCGTTCGCCTCGCGGCCGATGGTGAAGGTGACGCCCGCGCCGGGCAACAGGTCGCCCTCGTAGCTGGCGTCGATGAACATTTTCCCGGCGAACTCGCGGCCATCCTCCAGTTTCAGGCGGCTGATCTTTTCCCCGTCCATCACCACGCCATCTTCGAGATCGAGCCTGCCGGTGATGACGGGCACTTCCTCCTCGGCGATGAATTGGTCGAAGATCGCCTTCGCCACCTTCGGCTCGAAGACCGAGGCGATCTGCGTGGTGTGATTGAAAGCGGGACCGCCCTGCCCCGAATTGCCGTAGCTGGCGCGCGTCTGCCAGTTCCACGCGGCATCGTCCTGGTAGTGCAGGTAGAGCCGGTGATAGAACTCGCGGCTGATCCCGCCGAGGATGGAACTCCTGCCAAGATCGGTCCAGCCGAGCCCGCTGGTGGTCAGGCCGCCGAGATGGGTCGTCGGTGAAATCAAGACCACCGACCTGCCATCGCGTGCGGCTTGCACGGCGGCCGCGACGCCGCCGGAAGTGCCGCCGTACACCACGATGTCGTAGGTTTCCGCGCTGGTGGCGGTGAGGGCGCTGAGAGTGAGCGGGAAAAAAATGCAGGAGAAACGCTTCATGTGAGGGTCTGGTAAAAGGGTGATGGGATCAGCGGTCTCCGAAGGTGACTCTGAAAAACGATTTTCCATCCGGTGGGGTGGTGGGTCGGGCGATGGTTTCCAACGTCGTCCACTCCTCCAGATCGATGCTCCCGCGGATGCGGAATGAAAACGGAACCGGACCGGACCCGGGAGCTTCCATGACGAAGGCTCCCGGCTGGTCGAGAAATTGCTCGCGGCGGAACAACCCGAGAAACCCGGGATTGGCCCGGATCGCCTCCGCCAATGCCGTGTGGGGAATTCCGGGATCCAGCCCCAGAATCGCCCGCTGGCCCGGGGTGAGGCCATCCGGCCCCGGCTCTTCGACGGCGGCATCAAACGGAGCCACATCGGCATAGGAGTCGCCGATGCGGACTTCATCGTAGCCGGCCGACCGGCCGTTGGTGGCGGCGATCCGCACGCGGTCGAAACCACCCGGCACGATCGAAAGCGTGCCTGCCGGAGTGGTCGGGGTATGCCCGAGCAGCGGATTGTAGAAGACGTCCAGCCGGTCCTGTCCGCCGGTTCCTTCTCCCGGAGTCATGCGGATCACCACGAAGATCGTTTCGCCCGCCGGCGCTGTGTAGGTTGGTGCGAGAATGGAGGCACCTGGCACAGGCTCGGAGTTGACCAGTGTCACGGACCGTTGTCCGAGTTGGCGTTGTTCCACGCCGAAGCGGGAGTTGGCGGCATTGTCGTCTCCGCCGTCAAAGACCGTCAAACCCACGAAATCCCCGTTTGCGGTCGGGAGCATGAGAAACGAAATCCACGTTTCGGTGGTGCGCCGGTCGATCCCGCGGAAGGCGATGGAGGTTGCGGTTCCGTTTTGGGTGTCGAGCGAACCGCCGGAGGTAATGAGCGAACCGCCGGTCACATCGGTGTAGCTCAGGCTGTCGGCGACGATCCGAGGGCTGACGCCGGGCGAGGGACTGCGGTGGCGCCATGCCTCGGTCCAGCCGCTGCCCCCGCTCCGGCCGATCAAATCGGACCCCGGGGCATAATCGAAGGGTTCGTAAGCGACCGGCGCGGCGGTGGCCGGCAGCGCGAGAGCGGCGAGCGCAAGGGTGGGCGGAAACAGATGTCTTGATCTCATGGACGGTGGGTTTATCTGCCGGAAACATCGGACGGGAGGCCTGCCGCCGCATCCCTCTTTGGGGGTATTGGAATCCGATTGTGCGGATACCTCTAAAGTGGGATGACGGGCAGTCTCGCACTGGTGACAGTGAATCGTGCCAATGGCCGATGGCGGAAACTTCCCCGGCGGATCGGCACGCTCATTGAAACTCCATCAACCCTGAAAACCTATGAAACGATCCAGGACTCTATTCCCGATACTTGCAATGTTAGCGGGCACTTGTGCGGGCAATGCCGCCCTATTGATCCATGAAGGCTACGACTACGCGCTCACCGACGGCACCACGATGAATGGCGTGGCCACCTCGGCCACCGGCTTGAGCGGTAACTATGCGGTGGGCGGCTCGGGAACCGGCAGCAGCGTGTATGCGACGACCGGACTGACATTCGGCGCGAACCATCTTCCTGTGTCTGGTGGAGCGGTCAGGCTTTCCGCCGCGACAGGCACCACCAGCAGCGTCGTCGGCGCGGCGATCGACCTGCCAGCCCAAACCGGCACCTTGTGGAGCAGTTACCTCGTGAACTTCACGACGAAGGGCACCACCAACGGCCCTACCGCGCAGGCCAGGGTGTCGGATGCTCAAACCTCAGGTAGTAACAACAGGTTCAATTCGCTCGCAGACAATTTCAGCAATTTATCCACCGGCATCTCATACGACAGCGTCGTCACCACGACCGGTGGCACGAACCTGACGGTGGACACCACTTACCTGATGCTTTCCCAATACACCAATGTCGGCACGGCGGGTGGAGGAACGGCCACATTGTGGATCTTCGATCTCGCCGGGTACGACGACTGGTTGAATCTCGGTGGCGGTCTTGAGACGAATCTCGGGACCTACGGTCTGGCGAGCCAGACCGCGTCTTCCAGCACGCAGGCCGACTTCGGCCCCGGTGGTTTCTATCAATTCGCGGTATCGAACGCGTCAGGCTCGTCGGCACTCCAGACGGTCGTCTATGATGAACTTCGCTGGGGCACCTCGCTGGGCGATGTCGTTGCGACCGTGCCCGTGCCCGAGCCCGGGACGGCGATCGTGATGACTGGCGGGCTCGCCATGCTTGCCTTTCTTCGCCGCCGGGACTTCATACGGAATTAAATCCCACAAAATCAGGATCCCCATTTCTGGCAGGCGCGGGCCATCCCGCGCTCACTCCCTCAGGCGTCCGGCAGATGCACGATGCCGCGCCGCAGTGCGACCGTGACGGCTTCCGTCCGGTCGCGCACCTGGAGCTTCGCCAGAATATTCTTCATGTGTGATTTCACGGTCAGTTCGGTGATGCCCAGCGCGTCGCCGATCTGCTTGTTCGCCTCGCCCAGCACCAGCAGACGGACAATTTCCCGTTCGCGTTCGGAGAGGATCTCGCTGCGTTCCCGCGAGGCGAGGTGGCCGGCGATTTCCAGTGGAATCCAGCGTTTTCCCTTGAGCAAGGCACGTACCGCCGGAGTGATCTGATCGCCGGAACTGTGTTTCAGCAGGTAACCCATCGCCCCTGCGGAAATGGCGGAGTGAATGTCTTCGTCTCCGTCGAAACTGCTGAGCACCAGAATACGCGCATCGGGGTGTTTCGCCCGGATCAGCCGGATCGCTTCCACTCCGCCGCAGACCGGCATGCGCAGGTCGAGCACGGTGACATCGGGCAGCAGCCTTGAGTAAGCCTCCACCGCTTCATGCCCATTGGACGCTTCGCCCACCACCAGCAGGTCGGGCTCGTGTTGAAGGATGTCACGCAGTCCGGCACGGACGACGAAGTGATCGTCCACAACGAGGATTTTGAATGGGGCTTTCATGGTGATGGGTTGGAACGGGTTGCGGCGGATGGAAGCGGCACCTCGATGCGGACGACGGTGCCACCGCCGGGACGGTCTCCGATGCTGAGCTTCCCGCCGATGCGTTCCGCGCGCTCATCCATTCCGACGAGTCCGAAATGTCCGCCGGCTCCGTCGTTCATATCACGATCCGCAAGGCCGCGGCCATCATCATCGACGGTCAGGGAAACGGCTTCTTCGGTTGCGATCAGTTCGATGCCGATGATGCCGGCCCGGGAGTGCTTGAGCACGTTGGTCATCGCCTCTTGTCCGATCCGCAGCAGGTTGTCGGAGATCAAACCGGGAATCTTTTTCACTCCGCGCTGTTGCCTGAAACTCACCCGGATGCCGGAGCCAAGGAACAAGGATTGAGCCATGCGCTGCAATGCCTCGCCCAGATCGAAATGATCGAGCGCCTCGGCCCGCAGATCCCAGATCGATTGCCGGACTTCAGTGTGGCACTGCCGCACCATCTGACGCATCGCCGCCAGCCGGTCGCGGGTTTGGGGTGGCGCTTCCTTCAACGAGAGTCCAATGCCGTGGATCTGCAATTGGATACCGGTCAACCCTTGCTCCAACGTATCATGCAGGTCTCTCGCCAGGCGTCCACGCTCCGAGGCGACCGCCTGGCGCTCCCTCACTTCGGCCCGCAGGCTTGCGTTTCTCCGCGCGAGGAAAAATCCCGCCACAGCCGCCGCCAACAGGACGCCGAGCATCAGGCTCAGCAGGATGAGCATGCGTCTCACCGTAAAAAAAGGCGCGGGCTCAAGGACCGTGATCGATGCCGCATCCGGCAATTCCATCTTGAATCCCACCGGGTCTCCCGCCGCGTCCGTCCGAACCACGCAGATTCCGGCGACGCGCAAGAGGCTGCCTGGTTCAAATGCCGGAAGGGCCGACGCGGAATCCAGTTCAGCGGTGAACATCCCGCGCGGGGATTGGAGCGCCAATACCAGATGCCGCCCTCCGCTTCCGGTTGGTGTTTCGATCCTGTCCAACAAATAACCCGACACCGAGACGTGATCCGCGTGATGAAATCCGTCCTGGAGTTTCCAGGCCGGAAGTTCCTTGGGGCGCAAGACGATCTCCGGACCGCTGTCCGTCCGCAGGACTACGTCCGAAAGCACCGGCAGGAAATTTTCCAGATCCCTGAAACCCACCGCCAATACCTGATCGCCCGGTTTGAGGGCGCCGGCGTCCTTCCCTTGAATCGCCAGCCCGGCATCGCCGTCATGCAGCCAGGCAATCCCACCGGCCACATGCACCACTTTGCCCCGGACCTGCAACCGGTCGCCGCGTGTCTGACCCGGGTGGTATTTGAAAGCCGTCCGGAGCGGGGTGGGTGGATTTTCCCAAGGCGATTCCATTTCGCGTTGCACGAGGAACAGATCCTCCATCCGGGAAACCAGCACCTGCACTTCCACCAGTTGCCCGCTCGTCCCACGCGATCGTATCGGGCTGGCAACTCCGCGAACCCGGGCCTTGGCCGCGATGAGGGACGCTGGATCGATGCCCCGCACATTGCTCACGCGGAAGCTGATCCGCGATGCCCCTGAATCGAGCACGGCCACCAAGGTGTCGGAATCCACGATTTCCGCCACGCGAATCCAGCCGTCGGTTTCGATCCGTTCGCAGTTGAAGGAGCCATTGAGCAAGCCGCCGCCGGAGGCGAACGTCGCCTTCGGCAACTGGCCCTGGCCGAGGCGCACAAAGGTGGCTTCTTCGATCAACGGGGCGAAGGTTCCGCGGCTCAAGCGGCCATGGGCGAGAAGGAGGTCGCCCACTTTCGGTCCGGGGGCTTGCTCGTAGTTCAGTTGGATGCCGCCGCTGCCGTCCTGAAGGAAGAAGTAACTTCCAGCGGCCTCATCCGCCCACGTTACCACTCCTTTCACCCCCACGTCCGCACCTTGAAATCCCTCCGCCATGGCCGCGGCCTGGATCTCACGGACGGGGCGCTCTTCGGGTGCGGCGGAGACGACGCCGAGGAAGAAGCTGAAGAGCGGGGTTCCAATTCTCATGCCGCGGGTCCGGATGTTGTATCGGAGACGCTCCGATGAAGGCATTGAAAAAATTCATGCTCCGATCCCTCTTTAGGGGGATCTCCGACTCGATTCATTCACCTCGGTGAGTCGGATGAATCTCTGAAATTCGTATTACCCGATCCCATTCCGCCTCGCGAAGGCCTCCGCCGCTTCCGCATCCTCCGGATCATCCTTCGGCCAGTTCTCGTATACCTTCCGGATCGTTTCCTCGCGGCGTTTTCCTGAGGGCAACGTTTCCGCCCACTGTCCTGCTGTCTCCGGGTCGCAATTCGCCGCCTTTTCGGCGTAAGCCTGCACAGCCATCTCCTGCACTTCCCCCGGACGCATCGCCACCAGCCACCGTCCCGCCGTCTGATAGTCCGCCTCCGTCCATGACGAGAACAACTCCCGGACATGGCCGTCCGCTTTCTCCGGAGACATCGTTTTCCCGATCCAGTCGATCCAGGGTCCCGGCTCGCCGAGGTCCCTCTTCCCCACAATACCTATCACCAATCCATCGATCTCATCCTGCCCGAGTTTCGCCGCATCCACCCATCGCTCCACCGCATCCACTCCCTCCGTCGACAACCGCTCGCCGAACGCTCCGAAAGCCTGCGCCGACACCTCGCTCTTCACCCCTTCATCGGAAAGCCCTTTCTCATACCCCCTGAGCGCCGCGAGCATTCCCGTCCTCTCCTCGTTCGTTCTCGCGGCGCGGACGATCGCCGCCACCGCCTCGCCCGTTTTGCCCATCTCCAGCTCCCCCACCAAGCCGAACGCCTTCACCGGATCCTTTCTTGCGACGTGGAACAACATCACCCGCTTCGTATGTTCGGAGATCTGCCCATCGAAATTCTTGCCGTTGGCCCGCAGCCATTCCACCGCGTTGTCCGGATCATCCTTTGCCATCGCGACCACCGCATCACCGATCACCTGGGTTCCCATTTCCCTCAACACCACCCAATCCTTCCACTTCTTCCTGAACTCGTCGAAAAAGCGGATCGCTTCCAGCGGATCATCCGTCGCCAGCTTTGTCAGGCACAGGTTGAAAAGCAATGGCCCGGGAAACCCGTCCATTCCCCTTCCTTCGAGATACTCATTGAGAACAAACATTGCCTCCCCGGAAGTAAGGCGACCCAGACGATCATACATCGGTGCCAGCGCTTCCCTCCCGCCCACCGGCTCATGCGGTTTCTCCGCATTCCGGAACGTCGCCAACCACCCGATCAATGCCTTCCCCGAGCGCCTGATCTCCTCATCGCGCCCTGTTTCCGCCGTTTCATCCCGCTTGCCGTTTTCCGGAATCCCTTTCTTCTCCATTCCGGCCTGTGCCATTTCCATGCGCTTTTCCACTTCCCGGAGCTTCTTGTCCTCTCTCGTTCCGAGGGCCACGGCCACTACTGCGATCACACCAGTGACGATCAAGGAAACTCTCATCTCTTTTCCCACTCCGCTCATTTCAACACCTCCATCACTTCCGCTTTCAGATGTTCGTCGGAAATCATCTCCGCCATCTCCCTCGAACGCTCCTTCATCCTCGCCGCACCCTTGCTTTTGAGAAACGCGGCGAGCACATCGTCACTCTCCGAGACCTTGTGCAACTGAAGCACCAGCTTCGCCACGTCTTCGAAGCCCGTCGGACTGCCGTCCGACCAAGCGTTGCCCAGCGCCTCCCCCACAAGCCGGTCTCTCGATTCCGGCATCTTTTTCTCGATCCAGTTCCATGATTTCACCACCTCCGCCGACGTCAGCTTCCGGTTGAAGGAAGTATTCATCAGCGAATGATTCAACGCCCTTTCATAAGTCGCCGTCCGTTCAACATCCGTTGCTCCGATCCGTTCCAGATAATCATCCACCCATCGGAAATCCTCGTTCAGCACCAATCCCAACCTTGCGATCATTCGTGCCTGGTCCGCCTCGTCCACCACTTCGCGTAAGCCACCTGCTCTTCCTTCGGAAATCTCGGCGGAAGCGCTCCCAAAACCGCCAGCCGGTCCTTCGCTCCCATCTCCCGCAAGCGCGCCGCCACTTTCTCCGGAAAGGAACCCAACCCCACCTGGAGCAATGCCCCCTCGAACCGGTCCCGATCCCAGTTTCTCCCATCCAGCCGCTTCACTTCCAACCGCCCTTCCGCGATCTGGCGATCCAGCCATGCCTCAGCCGCCGCCGGATGCTCCTTCGCATACGCTTTCAACGCACCCGTCAATGCGAACCCCACGGTTCTTCCGCTCCCCAGCCATCTCTCCAGGCGGACCAGCGCAAACGCGGGATCCTTCCTCGCGATGATGTGATAAAGCCGGTTCCGCATCTTCCCCCTCGCCTCATCGGAAACATCCATCCCGTCGATCCTCTCCAACTCGTTCATCAGCTCGTCTCCCGTCATCGCTTCCAGACGCCGCTCCAACATCATCCGCTCGATGCCGGTGAAATTGCGAACCCTGCCGCTGTTCTCCTCATCCATCTCCGCCATCGCGATCGCCTCCCAGTCGATCAATCTGCTCCCGGTGTTTCCGTGGCTGATCCGCACGGTTCTCCCTATCCTCCGGTCCGCTTGCAGACGCTCCCGCTCTCCGCTTCCCGCCTCCAGTGAAAGATACTTTCGCTCGGCCGAGGCAACCGCCTCCCTCTTCGGAGCGATCCACATGCCCGCGACCACGAGCGCCATTACAGGAGGAACAAATGATGATGCTTTCATAAAAACCGCTGTCGATGCGCCCAATCCCGCTCCCCAACCCGCCCCCGCAGCAGCCGTCGCCTTCATCGAAATCGACGCCACCGGCAACCCCGCCGCCTGCGCATCCCCCGCCAACCCCGCCGCAATCGCCGCCGAAAACGTGCCTCCCATCCGGCAACCCCGCCGCACCAATTTCCCCTTCAACTTCTCCATCGCCCGCTGAATCCGCTTCCGCGCCGCATCCGGCCCGATTCCCAGAGACATCGCCACTTCCCGCACCTCCATCGCCCGGTAGAAATGCAGCAACAACGCCTCCCGGTCCTTCTCCGGCAACTCCGTCAGCGCATCGTCGATCACCGGCCGCCACTCCTCCCATTCACTCACGGCGTCGCCGGAAGGTTCCGTTTTCATATCATCGACGTATCGTTCGCGTTTCAGGAACTCCCGGCGGCGATGCTTCATCAAATTCTTCGCCTGCAGCACCGCAGTCAGATGAAGCCACCCCGCCAGCGAAGCCCTCTTCCTCAACGACTCCGCCCTTTTTGCCAACAGGATGAATGCCAACTGCGAAACCTCCGCCGCCATCGCTCCATCCCCGCAAACCCGTTTGGCCGCCATATGCACCAGCCCCGCATACCTCTCCACCAACACGCGGAACGCCGCCTCGTTCCTTTCCTCCAGCCATTTCCCCAGCAACCCGGTGTCGTTGAAATCCATTCCCTTCATCTTCTGAAATCATCTGTCCTACCGCGGCGGAAAACGGACAAAAATCTTCACCAATTCTCCGGACCGGGAGGATGGGAAATCACCCGTCCGGTCCGCGTTTTTCAAAACAGCCATCCCAATCGCAACGCTCCACGCGAATTTTTTATCCGAATGGTATGGTGAACCGTACTATCCGATCCTCGCTACTAAATATGCCGTAGTTTTCGGATTGACGCCACCACTGGTGGTGATCATGCTGCCGCCTGTCGTTTTCGATTCCTTTCCATGCGTTGCGTCCAATGCGGTTCCCTCAAAGACAAAGTCCTCGATTCCCGGCCATCGAAGGATGGGACGTCGATCCGGCGGCGGCGCGAATGCCTGCAATGCACCTACCGCTACACCACCTACGAGCAGATCGAGCGCACGGAGCTTCGCGTGGTGAAACGCGATGGCACCCGCGAGGCGCTGAACCGGGAGAAACTCATGAGCGGTCTCATCAAAGCCTGCGAGAAGCGCCCCGTTCCCATGGACCGGCTGGACCGCGCCGTGGAGGAGATCCTCACCGACCTTCACAAGGACCACCTCAGCGAAGTTCCCTCCGGCATCATCGGCGGGAAGGTGATGGACAAGCTCCACCAGATCGATCCCGTCGCCTACGTGCGCTACGTGTCGGTGTACCGACAGTTCGAGAACGTCAACGAGTTCATCCAGGAAATCCAATCCCTCTCCAACCGCGCCGCGCGCGATCCTTTCCAGCGCAGGTTGTTCAAAGACTGAGCCGCCCCGAACCTCCTCCGCCCGCCTTTTCGTTTCCGTGATCTCCCTCATCGGCAATCGCCCCGCCCTGCAAGTCGGCCGCCATCAGGTGATCGACTATGACACCGCCTGGCTGGACGACGCCATCCGCCGCGCGGCCATCGCCGCCGATCACCGGGACTTCCCCTTCGTCCAGGACATCCGCAGCGGCATCACCCTCTATCTGGAAACCAAATGCCCTCTCAAGCTGCTGCACCTTGAGGATCTCTTCGAGCGCGTGCGCCGGATGCTGGTGAAAATCGGCTGCAAGCGGATCGCCGACCAGCTCCGCCCCCTCGCGCCGCCTGTCACCGTTTCCCTCGTCCACGCCGCCATGGAGGCGGGCAACGGCTTCGAGCTCGTTTTCTTCCACACCCTCCGCCACGAACTCGCCGAGCTGAAGCAAGCCGGTGCCGAGGAAATCCGCTTCACCGGGCTGCGCGAGGCGTCGCTCATCCTGCGCGGCAGCGAAAAGTGGGACAAACGCTGCGAGGCGCTCCTTCGCGAGATCCACGATTTCACCCTCGGCTGGGACCGCGGCGGGGTTGGTCTCCAGCACGCTTGCGAGGATTGAGCCCCGCGCCGGGTGTGGCTTGGGAGGTTCTGAAAAAGCGCGTTTTTCATTGACTCGGGCGGGGATTTGGAACGGCATGAATCACTCCCCATGGATTTCCGGACTGGAAACAGCCCGGTCCGCGCATAGGGAAAACCCATCTCCCCAAACCCCGCAGCAATGAAACCCAAAACCCGCGTTACCGGGCCGCACGGCGTATTCTCCGTTCTTGTCGCGCTCAGCCTTCCCTCCGCCACCCTTTTCCTGGGTTCCTCGGGAACCCTCTTCGCCGCCGATTTCTCATGGGATGGAGAACCCGCTTCGGCGAACGCGCAATACGGCCCTGCCAGCGGCTCCGTGTGGGACTCCACGACAGTCACCTGGATTCCCGGCAACACCGTCAACGGCAACGCCACCGCCACATGGATCAACGCCACCGACTCCATCGCCCAATTCAAATCCGGCACCGGCGGCACCGCCCCCACCACGCTGACCCTGACTCTCGGAGAAGCCATCACCGCCCAAAAAATCGACCTTGGAGGAAGTTTCAACACCAACCTCTTCATTACCGATGGCGGCAACGCGGCGTACACCCTGACCTTGGCGGAACTGGCTCCGAACACCTCCCCCACCGCCTTTACCCACACCATCGACGCCGTAATCATCGGCAGCTCCGGACTGAGCAAATTCAACGCCGGCGCCGCCGTCTTCACCAAGGCCAACACCTACACGGGGGGGACCGCCATTTCGCTCGGCATCCTGGAGGCACAGAACGCCCAGTCCTTCAGCACGGAAGCTGTCAACGTCACCGGGGGCGGACAGGCGCGCCTCAACGGCGTCACCGTCGCGAATGATTTCATCCTCGGAGGCATCGGGCTCGGCGAGGGCACGGGCACAAACACCAATGGCGCGATCCGGTTTCTGGACGGCGGCGCAATCTCAGGGGAGGTCACCGTCACGAACCCCAACGGTGCCGTGGTCACGGCGACAATGACCAACGGCACGATCTCCGGAAACATCCTTCTCACCGGCGGGGACCTGATCCTGAACGCCGGCACGATGAACCTGACCGGCCCCATTTCCGGTGGTCACGGCCTCAGGATGGCGGGCGGCGGCACCGGCAATATCGGAAGCGGCGCAACGGACACCACGGCCAATACCTACACCGGAACCACCACGATCAGCAGCGGAACGCTCCATTTGAACAAAGCGGCCGGAACCACCGCCATCGCCGGAGACATCACCCTCACCGGCGGCGCCCTGAACTGGAGCGGCGGCCGGGGAAACCAGATCGCGGACACCACCACCATCACCATGAACGGCGGTGGTTCGATCACCGCCACCCCCACGGAAACCTTCAAGAGTCTGATCATCAACGTCAGCGGAACCCAGGGAACTTTCAACCCCGGCTCCGGGGCCAACCTCACCGTCACGGACGCCTTCCGCATCACCGGCAACCTGGAGAAGCTGGGAACGGGGAACCAGAACAACTACTCCCTGGGCACCGGCAGCAATCATACCACGCTCAACGTCGGCACACGGATGAGCCTGGACAACGCCTATTTCGCCATCGGCCAGGCAAACGCCTCCGACTTCACCGCCACCCTGAACCTGCAAGGCGACTTCCAGGGAACGGGCGAGACCTGGCTGGTGACGGGAGTGAGCAGCGGGACCGGCCAGCGCCTCTTTGTGCTCAGTGGTGCCGGTGCACACAGCCATGAATTCAACATCGAGGGCAGCTCCAGCGTCACCACCTTCGACACGGCCGTGGCCATCTCCGAAACCTCCGGCACCACGGGTTCCATCCGGAAAACCGGCGAGGGCACTCTCATCCTGAGGGGAGCGAACACCTACACCGGCTCCACCGTGATCGAGGAAGGCACCGTGGCTCTCGGCGCATCCGGCTCGATCGCCTCCAGCAGCACCATCGATATCCGGGAAGGTGCGGTTCTCGATGTCTCCAGCCAATCCTCATGGGCGGTGGCCACCGGCCAGACCATCACCGGCACCGGCTCGATCATCGGCACGGTGGCCAGCTCCGGCATCGATTCCATCTTCGCGCCGGGGGCTTCGCCGGGAACGCTGACCTTCAATGGAAATCTGGATTTGAGCGCGGGAGCCACATTCAACTTCGAACTCGGGACGGATTCCGATCTGATCGTTGTGGGCGGCACTCTCACCGGCAGCGATGCGGAAAACGCACTGGTGTTCCACTTCTCGGATGCCGGTGGCCTGGCGGTGCAAACCGCATACACCCTGTTCGAGTTCGGCGACTCCGCGGGCCTTGATTACGGCGATCTTTTTGCGGGCACCCTGCCCTCCGGGCTCACGCTGGATGAGGACTTCGGAACCGGGGGATGGCTGATTGAAGGCGACAGGCTCCTGGTCCGGTTCGTCCCCGAGCCTTCGGCATCCCTGCTAAGCGGTCTCGGGCTGCTGTTGGCCTTCCGCCGCCGCAGGATCTGATGCGGAAAAGGAGAGCGCGGGCATCCCACATTTCACGTTTTCCCAAAAGGAACCCCGGAACCCGGCGTGGAGGCCCTGAAGAAACCTTGTTTTTTCGTTGACTCCGCCAAGAGGCTGGAACGGAATGGAGTATGCCCTCATTTCCGGATTTTTCCGGAAAGAAAAGGGTCCGTTTTTGCACATTGATCTGGAAAAGCCCTCTTCCCAAAACCCTCAGCCATGAAACCCAAAACCCGCTTCGCCGGAGCACACGGCGCGTTCGCCATCCTTGTCGCCCTCAGCCTTCCCGCCGCCGCCCAGTCCACCTGGAGCGGCGCCACCGGCACCGATTGGAACAACCCGGCGAACTGGTCTCCCGGAATTCCCGGTCCCGGCGACAACATCATCATCGCCGACAGCACCGCCAACGGAATTACTTTGACCGGATCCCAATCCATCGGCTCCCTGACGTTCGGAGACACGGGCACCCGCACCGGCAATTTCTCGTTCCGCACCGGAGCCGCAAACAACGTGACCATCGCCGGTGGGATCATCGCAAATGGCGCGTTCACCGGTTCCAATCTCAATTTGTACGGCCACACCATCGTTTCCGCCGATCAGGTCTGGTCGGCGGGTGGCAGCGCCAGCCACAACACCGACCAAGGCATCTACGTCCGCGAAGTCGCGACCGCCACCAGCAATCAGAACACCGCCGGGCATCCGGATCGCGGCTCCCTCACCCTCAACGGGAACCTCACCAAGGAAGGCGCCGGCCAGATGGTCTTCGCCGGCATCAACGCCACGGGAAGCGGCAACATCGTTGTCAATCAGGGTTCGCTCAAGTTCAACGCCGGACAGAGCCATTTGCTTTCCGTCGGGGGAAGCGGCAACCTTCAGGTCAACAACTCCGCCGTTCTGGCCATCTACAGAAACTCCGGAACCCTCGACATCACGCGGGCCATCGTGATGAACGACAATGCCACGCTCAGCACCCACAACGGCATCGTGGACATCGCTTCGGCGATCGCCTGGAACGGTGCGGGGAACGTCCTCAATGTGGCGAACAACAGCGGCAGCCACACCAACCTTACCGGAGCCTGGACCGGCTCCGGTACCGTCACCCGCACCTCCGTCCCTTCCGCCGGCACCCCTCCTCCCGCAACACTGAATCTCACCGGAGACGCCTCCGGTTTCACCGGCAACCTGAATCTCGGAAACAACTCCGGCATCACCAACATCGGAAGCGACTTCGGCGGCAATATCCAGGTGGGGACCGGAGCCACCCTTGCCGGGGAGATCGCGGTGGCCGGCGATGTCTCCTTCAACGGCAGCAATCTTCTCATCAACCCCGCCACTCCGGGCAGCCTGCACGTCGGCGGAAACCTCTCGCTCGCCGGAACCACCATTGTCAACTTTTCCACCACCCCCGTTTCCACCGCTCCCTTCACCGTCCTGAGCTATGGCAGCCTGACCTCGGGGGACATCTCCAATTTCGCCGTCCACTCCTCCATCGCGCAAGGCTACCGCAGCCCCGTTTTCAACGACACCGGCAGCGCCATCACCCTGGCCGTGGGCAGCGAAAGCCGCACTTGGAACGGCGGAGGGATCTGGGACGTCAACGACTCCACAAATTGGATCGAAGGTGATCAGAAATTCTATCAGTTCGATGCCGTCACCTTCGGCGACACCGGTGCGGGGAACGTCGCCCTCAGCGGTGTGCTCAACCCGTTTTCCATCACCATCGACAGCAGCAGCGACTACAACTTCACCGCCGCGGGCGGCAATTTCATCGCCGGCGGCACCTCTCTCTCGAAGAGCGGCACCGGCACCGCCACCCTCGGCGGGGTGAACACCTTCACCGGTGGCGTCACCGTCTCCGGGGGAATTCTCCGCACCACGAACAACCAGGCCCTCGGCGCAAACGGACAAATCATCACCGTGGAGGACGGCGCCACCCTTGATTTCAACGGGAGCAACAGCGCCAACCGCGATTACCACGCGGTCATCGCCGGATCCGGGGCGGGCGGAGCCGGAGCCGTCGTCAATGACGGTGGCGGCCAGCAGAGCGGTTTCGGCCACATCACCCTCGCCGCGGACGCCACGATCGGCGGCACCGGCCGCTGGGATCTCCGCTCCACCGCCGGCAATAATTCACTGGGCGGTTCGCTCGATCTCGATGGCCACACCCTCACCAAGACCGGGAACAACACCATCGCCTTCGTCGATTCGGTGATTACCTCCGATGGCAGCATCCACGTCAACCAGGGCCAGTTGAACCTCACCCGCAATGCGATCGGCGGCGCCGGTTCCCTCGACATCAATCCCGGTGCCACGGTTTTGATGGAAAACTACAATCAAACCGGCAATCCGCTCACCACGATCACGAAGGACATCAACATCGACTCCGCGACTCTCCAGGTCGTGGGATCGGGCGACAACTTCCAGGTCGATTCCGCCATCGGTCTCAGCGGCACGGCCACGATCAACACCGGCAGCAACCTCCACCTGACCAACACCGTCAGCGGCGATGGAGGAATTCTCAAAACCGGAGCGGCGACGCTGACCCTTTCCGGAAACAACGATTACACCGGCTCCACCGTGATCCAGCAGGGTACCGTGGCTCTGGGCGCATCCGGATCGATCGCCGCCAGCACCACCCTCGACATTCAGGCAGGTGCGGTTCTCGACGTCTCCTCCAGCCAAATCCCATGGGCGGTGGCTTTCGGCCAGACCATCACCGGCACCGGCTCGATCACCGGCAACGTGGCCAGCTCCGGCATCGATTCCATCTTCGCGCCGGGGGCTTCGCCGGGAACGC
>CAZVSA010000005.1:25453-41896 GCA_964629955.1 uncultured Luteolibacter sp. | reverse complement strand
AGCAGACCAAGCGCCACTCCTTCATCGCCAACCTCCTGCGCATCCAGCACCTCGTCGTCGCCGTCAACAAGATGGACCTCGTCGACTACTCCGAGGAAGTCTTCAACAACATCATCAAAGACTACCACGAGTTCGCCTCGCGCCTCGACAACATCGTCGAGATCACCACCATCCCCATTTCCGCCCTCAACGGCGACAACGTCGTCGACAAATCGGAGAACATGGACTGGTACCAGGGCCCCTCCCTCCTCTACCACCTCGAACACGTCTACGTCGGCGGCGAGGAAAACCACGTCGACGCCCGCTTCCCCGTCCAATGGGTCATCCGTCCCATGTCCGACGAATGGCACGACTTCCGCGGCTACGCCGGCCGCGTCGCCGGCGGCGTTTTCAAACCCGGCGACGAAATCACCGTCCTTCCCTCCGGCTTCACCAGCCGCATCAAAGCCATCCACAGCCCGGAAGGAGAACTTGAGGAAGCCTTTTCCCCCCAATCCGTCTGCCTCACCCTGACAGACGAGATCGACATCTCCCGCGGCGACACCCTCGTCAAAACCAACAACCCTCCCCACGTTTCCCAGGACATCGAAGCCATGATCTGCTGGTTCTCCGGCAAACCCATGCAACACCGGGCCAAGCTCATCATCCGCCACACCACCCAGGAAACCAAAGCCATCGTCCAGGAAGTCAGATACCACGTCAACGTCGACACCCTCCACAAAGTCGAAGGCGTCGATACCTTCAGCATGAACGACATCGGCCGCATCACCCTGCGCACCGCCGTCCCCCTCATCCACGACTCCTACCGCCGCAACCGCTCCACCGGCTCCTTCATCCTCATCGACCCCGGCACCAACGAAACCGTCGCCGCCGGCATGATCATCTAACCGCTCCCCCTCTCCACTCTCTCCTCCCCCCTCTCCGCTCCCCCCATGCGCATTCTCGTCACCGGAGGAGCCGGATTCATCGGCACCCACCTTGTCCGCCTGCTGGTGCGGAAAGGCCATGAAGTGCTCAACGTCGACAAACTCACCTACGCCGGGAACGCCGCCTCCCTGAGCGATCCCGTCGGCCTGCCCAACCACCATTTCCTGCAAGCCGATATCTGCGATGCCGCGGCGATGCACGAAGCGTTCCAAACCTTCCGCCCCGATGCCGTGATGCACCTCGCCGCGGAATCGCACGTCGACCGCTCGATCGATGCCCCCCGCGCCTTTATCGAAACCAACGTCATCGGCACATACACCCTGTTGCAGGCCGCGCGCGGATTCTGGAGCAGGGAACTGAAAGGCGCGGACCTCCGCACCAGCAACAAACGCTTCCTCCACGTCTCCACCGACGAAGTGTTCGGCTCGCTGGGCGAAGAAGGCGCGTTCACCGAAACCACCCCCTACGCCCCCCGCTCCCCCTACTCCGCCAGCAAGGCCGCCTCCGATCATTTTGCCCGCGCCTGGGCAAACACCTACGGCCTGCCCGTGCTCGTCACCCACTCTTCCAACAACTACGGCCCCCGCCAGTTTCCGGAAAAATTCATCCCCGTCGTCATTCTCAAAGCCCTCCGCGGAGAGCCCATCCCCGTTTACGGCGACGGCGGAAACATCCGCGACTGGCTCCATGTCGAAGACCACGCCGAGGCCCTCCTCGCCGTCCTGCTCCACGGAAAAACCGGAGAAACCTACAACATCGGCGGCAACAACGAGCGCAGGAACATCGACCTCGCCCACCTGCTTTGCCGCATCCTCGACGAGCTGTGCCCCCGGGAAGACGGCACTTCCCACGCAAGCCTGATCACCTTCACCACCGACCGGCCCGGGCACGACGCGCGCTACGCCCTCGACGCCGCCAAAATCAAAAACGATCTCGGCTGGACCCCGCAACACGACCCGGAATCCGGTTTCCGCAAGACCGTGCAATGGTATCTGGACAACGAAGACTGGTGGCAAAGCATCCTCCGCGGAAGCCACCGCCTGGAGCGGTTGGGAAACGGGGAAAGCTGAGAAAACATCTCCGGGGACCTCCGGCATCACTCCGCATCTTGCGGAACGTTTTCTCCCGCATAACGCACCCGGCTCACCTTCCGGATGAATGTTTCAATCATCACAATTCATTGATTTTCACTCATTTTCACACTCTTCTTGATTTTCATCTTCCTTTGTAAAATCAAACCCTTCCCCGCACCCCGTTTTGTTCATTTTTTCTTGAACAAAAAACCCTCCCCCTCAATCTGACGTCATCGCATTTCCACCGCGATTTCTCACAAGCCCGCAACCAACTCCGAAGGTTTTCCGTTCGTTCACGACGGGATCGACCACGGGCGGCAGCGTATTTCCAAGCCCCGTCTTGTGAGCCCGCCACACCCATGTCCCATCGCCACCCGCCTGATGGAGCAGGTCGTGGAACGCGGAATCTGCACCGGCTGCGGCGCGTGTGTCGCCCTCGCGAAATCCGGTGATGCCCGCATGGCCCCCACCCCTGCGGGCACCTTGCCGGAATTCGGCGCCTCCTGCGAACTCCCCGCCCTCGCATGGACCTCCTGCCCCGGCAAGGGCATCGACTACCCCGCCCTCTACACCAGCCAATACGGCTCCCTCCCCGAAGACTGGCGTGTCGGCCACATCCACCGGCTCTGGACCGGCCACGCCACCGATCCCCGCATCCGCCGCTCCGGCGCATCCGGTGGAGCCATCAGCGCCGTTCTCATCCACCTTCTGGAAACCGGCCGCATCGACGCCGCCATTCTTGTCAAGCAAGACCTCCCCACCCCCGGGCAAGCCTCCTGGTTCATCGCCCGCAACCGTGAGGAAATCCTCTCCTGCGCCCAGTCCGTTTACATCCCGGTTTCCGTCCTCGACTCCCTCCCCGCCCTGCTCCCCGGCGAACGCTACGCCATCACCTGCCTTCCCGAACAAAGCGCCGCGCTCCGTGTTCTCCAGCACTCCGGGCACCCCCCCGCATCGCAAATCGAATACATCCTCGGCCCCTACACCGGCACCGCCCTCGAAAAACAAGCCATCCGCTCCCTCCTCCGGGCGAACAAAGTCTCCGACGACGACCCCGTCACCTCACTCCAATGGCGCGCGGGCGAATGGCCCGGCCATCTCGAAATCCACACCGCCTCCGGCCGGGAAATCCGCTCGAAGAAAGTCTATTACAACTTCCTCATCCCCTTTTACATCACCCGGACCAGCCTCCAGAGCATGGATTTCGCCAATGAGTTCACCGACCTCTCCGTTGGCGACGCCTGGTCGCCCAAGTTTGAAAGCCTTGGCCTCGGATTTTCCGTCATCGCCTCGCGCTCCGCAAAAATGACCGCCATCCTCGGCGAAATGAGGGAGCGGAACCATCTCACCCTCGAAGCCGCCGATCCGCTCGAAGCCGCCGCCATGCACGGTCACATGATCGACTTCAAAAAGCGCGGCGGCTACCTCCGCAACCAATGGCGCCGCAAGCTCGGCCTCGCCGCCCCCGACTACGGGCTCCGCCCCACCGGCACCGGAGCATCCAGAATCGCCGTCGAGATTGTCATCTCCTCCCTCTTCGCCATCTGCCGCACCCCGCTTGCCCGCCGGGTCATGGAAAAAATTCCCGAACGAATCCTCGGTCCCCTCTTCAACAAGCTCCGGCTCGCCTGGAAAAACGCCAGCAAACCCGCCAAGCGGAAAGGCCTGAAAAACCTGCGGATGGAGCCCTACACCCCCGATTGGGCATCCCGATGAACGAAGTCCGCCTCTTCCTTTCCGAAACGGGCGCAAAAATCCTCCCGCGCATCCTCACCCAGATCTCGCGCGACCCCGGAGCCCCGTTTTTCGGCGCCTGCGACCGCAACTGGTGGCACTACAAAATCCGCGACTTCCCCTCCATCATCCTCCAGCAGGCGGGATACACCCTATTCACCGCCGCCGGTCTCCCTCCCTGGAAAAAAGACCAACCCCCGCTCACCAACCTCGCCGCCGCCTCCGCCCGTTTCTGGAACACCCGCGCCCTCCGCCACGGAGCCTTCGAGGAATACTACCCCCGGGAACAAGGCTACCCCCCCCTCGCCTTCTCCACCCTCGCCATCGCAAAACTCGCCCATGAAGGCGTGGTTCCCCTTGAAGACATCCGCCCCGGCCTCGCGATCGCCGCACGCCAGCTCCTCACCCGCTTTGAAGCCCAAGCCGCCAACCAGCAAATCGCCGGCACCGCCGCCCTCGCCGTCATCCGCTCGCGCGCTCCCGCCCTGATCGACGAAGCCGCATTTCAAAACATCCTCGCCAACACCCTCGCCCTCCAGCACGAGGAAGGCTGGTTCCCCGAATACGACGGCCCGGATCTCGGCTACCTCACCGTATCCATCGACTGCCTCTGGGATCTCGCCGACCACACCCGCGATCCCCGCGTGGAAGAAGCCATCACCCGCGCCACCGGTTTCATCGCATGGTTCGCCCTCGGCCCCCTCGGAGCCGCCGGCATGCACAACTCGCGCAACACCGACTACCTTGCCCCCTACGGGCTTGTCCGCCTCGCCCTGAAAAGCGAATCCCCCGCCGCCGCCCAGGCCGCCGCCATCGTCCGCCGCCTTTTCACCCGCAAAACCCCCGGAGATTTCCATCCCTTCGACGCCATCGACGACCGCTACTGGTGCCACTACCTCGGGCACTCCGTCTTCCGCGCCCTGAACCTTCTGGAAAACTCCCCCCCTCCTCCTCCACCGGCACCTCCCGGCAACCCAAACCCCTCCCACAAACCGGGCTCCGGCCACGCCCTCCTCCTTTCCCCGGAAAACGCCGCCGTCCTCGTCTCCACCCGCAAAGGAGCCATCGCCACCGCCCGCTGGCCCGGCGGAGCCACCGCCTGCGACTTCGGCTGGATCGTCCGCTCCGGCACACGGCTCTTCGTCACCCACTGGTGGACTCACGACTGGCAAACCTCCGCCGACGCCCGGTCCGCCACCTGCCAGGGCCACCTCGTTCCCCACAAGGAACACCTCAGCGCACCCTGGAAACACGCCATCCTCCGCATCGGCTCCTTCCTTCTCGGCAAGCATCTCATCCCCCTCCTCAAACGCCTCGTCATCTTCAAGCAACCCCGCTCCACCCTCCGCTTCACCCGCTCCGTCTCCTGGGAAAACGAAACCCTCCTCATCCACGACCGCATCACCGGCATTTCCCCCGGCGACCGCATCACCCGCGCCCCCCGCTCCTCCAAACGCCACGTCGCCAGCGCCGACAGCCACCACCCCGAAGACTTCGCCCCCTTGACCGGAGTCCATCAAAATCAAACCATCAAACAATCCGGCCAACTCTTCGAGTGCGAAACAAAATACCAACTCTTAACTCTTAACTCTTAACTCTCAGCTCTCAGCTCTCAGCTCCCCTCTCCCATGCGCCTCTTCATCCAGATCCCCTGCCTGAACGAAGAGCAAACGCTGCCCGAAACCCTCGCCGCCCTCCCCCGCGAAATTCCCGGCATCGAATCCATCGAATACCTCGTCATCGACGACGGCAGCACCGACCGCACCGCGCAAGTCGCCAAAGAATGCGGCGCCCACCACCTCCTCTCCCTCGGCAGCAACCGCGGCCTCGCCACCGCCTTCCGCCTGGGCATTGATTACGCCCTCGCCCACGGAGCCGACATCGTCGTCAATACCGATGGCGACAACCAATACCAGGGCGCTGACATCCCCCTGCTCGTGCAACCCGTTCTCGAAGGAAAAGCCGACATCGTCGTCGGCTCCCGCCCCATCGTGAATCACCCCGAGTTCGGGGTTTTCAAAAAACTCCTCCAGCTCGCCGGCAGCTGGATGCTGCGCCTGATCTCCAAAACCACCGTCCGCGACGCCCCCTCCGGTTTCCGCGCCTTCTCCCGCGAAGCCTGTTTGCGGATCTTCCTCCACACCAGATTCTCCTATTGCATGGAGACGCTCATCCAGGCGGGCAACAACGGCCTCCGCGTCGCCTCGGTCGACATCCGCATCAACCCCCGGACCCGCGACTCGCGACTCTTCGGCTCCCTCTTCCAATATCTTTGGAAAACCGGCTCCGCCATGATCTGGATGTTCATCCTCTACCGCCCCAGCCGCCTTTTCATCACCCTCGCCGCCATCCTCGGCACCGGGGCGCTCCTCCTCGGCCTCCGTTTCGTCTGGCTCGTCTACTTCACCGCAAACCACGACCCCGGACGCACCCATCTCCCCTCCCTGCTCGTCATGGCCATCCTCGCCCTCTCCTCCTTCCTTCTCATCGTCGTCGCCATTCTCGCCGAACTCTCCCGCTCCCAGCGCCGCCTCGCCGAAGAAGCCCTCTACCAGGTCCGCCTCGTCGGCGGAAAGTCGGAAAGTCAGAGAAGCACGATCTCGACGAAGCCCCAAGCCCACGGAAAGTAAAAGCGCAAGACCAAGAAACGACGACCCCTTCTCTGGCCTCTCGTCTCTTGATTCCTCCCCATCGCCACCCCATGACAACAAACCGAGTTCCAAAGGGCGTTCTCGACTCCAATTACGCTCGAAACAGATCCACCAAAAAGGAACTTTATTTCAGATATCGTGTAAGAGGCGCCGCCGTCGTGGAAGCCTGGAAAAATCATTCGCACCACAACCGGCCGATCTCCATGCTCGATATGGGAGCAGCCGACGGCAAAACACTATGCCACATAGCGAAATTTCTTTCTGTCACCGAAGCTGTCGGCGTGGAATACAATCAAGAACTGATCAACCGTGCCAACCAAGCAACCGACAGTTCCAACGCAAGCGTCCGCATCGTAAGGGGAGATATCACCAATCTTCCGGAGTTTGACGATGGCAGTTTTGACTTGGTTACCGCACTCGCGGTGCTGGAGCACATTCCCGACCCTTCCCGGGCAATCTCGGAAGCCGCCAGAATACTGAAACTCGGCGGAATTCTGGTGGCAACTTCACCCGTTCCGTTCTGGGATCATCTGGCTGTGAAAACCGGAATGCTGAAAGAAGATCATCACGAGTGTGACATGCATCCAAGAAAATTTAAAAACTTCATTTGCGAGGAAAAATCCCTCGAACTCATCGATTACCGGCGTTTCATGTTCGCTCCGATTGGAGTCCTCCCCTACTTCGGCATACAACCTTCTCCAGCCGCTTCCCTGAAGATCGACCGCATCTTCCACTTCCTTCCTTTCTCGAAGTGGTTGTTCGTAAATCAAATCGTGATAGCCAGGAGAATCTAGGTTGTAGGATTTGCCGAAAGCCACATCCATGATCCTCATCACCAAAGTCGCCAGATTTACCGCCTATGGCATTCCGGCTTTTATTGTCGCAATTCCACTCAACTACCTGTTCGTCGAAGGCCTCCAATGGTCCATGCCGGCGGCTTACGCATTGGTGCTGGGCATTCAGGTCACGCTCAATTTTTTCATCTGCACGCTGTTCGTTTTCAAACGTGACTCCTCTAAAAGCCTGCGATCCCAGTTCTGCCTTTTCGCCGCCGGGATACTTGTTTTCCGCGCTCTAGACTGGAGCCTCTATTCTCTTCTCGTGAAATCCACTCCCATTCACTACCTCGCCATCCAGCTTTTCAACACCGCCCTTTTCGCCTTCGCCAAATTCGCCTTCGCCCGCCGTACCATCGAAGGCGGGAACTGCCGATGAATCTAAATATAGGGAAGGAAAGCATCGTGTGGCCCAACACACGTATTTCCGCACGGCCAACAAAAAAACGTGGCAACCCCGCACTTCGCCACATCGCGGTTGCCACGCCAGGCAACAACCAGTCACCATGAAAATTCTTATTACCGGAGGAGCCGGCTTCATCGGAAGCCACCTTGTCGAGCATTATCAAAACCGGGCTGAAATTGTGGTATTGGACAATCTCCATTCAGGTTCATTGGCGAATCTGGATGGATTGAAACATACTTTCATACACGGCAGCATCACGGATCGGGCCACGGTGGCGTCCGCCGTCCGGGAATGCGACTTCGTATTTCATCTTGGCGCGCTGGTTTCCGTGGCGGAATCCATGACGCTCCCGCATGAATACACCGGCACCAATCTGCTCGGCTTGCTCACCGTATTGGAGGAAGCCGCGAACGCCGGGTCAAAAAAATTGATTTTCGCAAGCTCCGCCGCGATTTATGGAAACAATCCGGCTTTGCCAAAAGTCGAAACCATGGCCCCCGAGCCGGAAAGTCCGTATGCGATCACGAAACTCGACGGGGAATTTTATCTGAAAATTTTCCACGAACTGGGCAGGATCGAAACGGCATCCCTGCGCTTCTTCAATGTATTCGGCCCCCGCCAGAATCCGAAGGGATCATATGCGGCGGCGGTTCCGATTTTTTCTGAAAAAGCCATGCGCAATGAAGACATCTCCATTTTCGGAGACGGAGAACAAACCCGTGACTTCATTTATGTGAAGGATGTTGTCAGCGCGCTTGCATTTTCAGCGGAATCCCCTGGTCTCAACGGAATCTTCAACGTTGGCTACGGCCTGCCCGTAACCATCAATTATTTGGTTCACGAGATCCTGGCCGCCACCCGGTCGGCCTCCCGCGTCATCCACCAGTCCGAACGCCCGGGCGATGTCAGGCATTCACACTCCCTTCCCGGGAAGCTCTTTGCAGCCGGGTGGTGCCCCCGGCACTCGTTTTCCGAAGGGCTCTCCCAAACTCTCGAACATCTCCAAAAGCACCAGCTTCCCAACTCCTGACCTTCATTCCCATGGATTCCGGTAAAATCAAAATCATTCTCATCGTCGCCGTAGCGATCATCGCGGCGATTCAACTGGGCATCGCCGCCGCCACCGCCCAGTTCGAGGTCGTCGCCTGGGTCGCGGGTGGAACCGTCCTCGCCACCTGCGTTGCCCTTGGCCGCCGTGTCTGGCTCATCCTTCCCTTCATGACCACACTGGGCCTGGTTCTGCCTCTGCCCGGAAACTTCTCCAGCGACTTCATCGCCCAAGGCATCGTCTGCGGCTTCTGCACCCTGCTGTTCCTCATGCGGAGGCTGCCCGTGAAATTCCGCTTCACCGAGCTGGAAATGTGGTGCCTGCTGCTGCTGCTGTTTGTTGCACAGGCGTATTTGCGCAATCCCGTCGGCCTCAACATTTTCGGCGGAGAAACGGTCGGAGCCAAACCCTACGCCCTCTTCCTCGCCACCGTCGTCACCGCCATGATTCTGTCGGTTCTGTTGATCAATCCCGCCGACCTCCGCTGGTGGGTTCGCCTCAGCCTGATCGGCGCCCTCTGCAATTTCGGCCTCGGCGCCCTCGTCAGAATCTTCCCTCCCATGGGCTATTTCCTGGGAGCGAGCTTTTCTGCGGATGTCAGCCAGCAGGGCTTCACCAATGAGGTCCTTGAAGGCAGGGCGGGACGAGCCTCTTTCGTCCGGGAAATCTCCGTCACTCTCTCCACCTGGGTCGCCAGCAAGGTTTCTCCTTTGAAGGGCGCCTTCCATCCCTTCTGGGCTCCTCTCATTCTCTTCACGATGGCCGCCGCCGCGTACAGTGGTTTTCGTTCCCAAATTGCCGCCGTAGGTCTCATCTACTTCATCGGCGTATGCTACCGCGGCGGCTTCAAGGGGGTCTTCGTTTCTGTGGTGCTCGCCTCCCTGGCGGTCGGCATGCTCTCCATCGTCAATCTCGCCGTTCCACTGCCGGACAATATCCAGCGGGCGCTCGCCTTTCTTCCCGGCACCTGGGACGAATCCCACAAACAGGACACGGAAAGCTCCACCGATTGGCGGATGGAAATGTGGATCGAAGTCCTCACCACCGACCGCTATATCAAAAACAAATGGATCGGCGACGGGCTGGGGCTTTCGGTGGAGGAGCTGCAGCGAACGCGGGCTCTCCTCGAGTCAAGCAGCGCGGGAGCATTGGGAACATCGGGCTTCGATCTCCAACGCGAAGCGGTAATGCTTGTGGGCGATTATCACAGCGGGCCTATACAAACAATCCGCACCATCGGCTATATCGGCCTTCTGTTCCTGTTTCTGGGAATGATCCGGGTCGCCGTCCACGCACACCGTCAGATCAGGCGGTCCCGTGGTACTGAATGGCACGCCGTCACTTTGTTCCTATGCATTCCCCTCATTGTCGCCCCCATTTATTGGGCGCTCGTTTTCGGCGACTTCCTGCTTGGGGCCACCCATCTGCTGATGGGAACCGCACTGGTCCGCATGCTCCAGAACAATCTCCCTCTTCCGGTCTGCCAAAAGCAGGTTTGGCTTCCTTACACTTTGGAAGCGAAAAACAGGCGGAACGTCGATAAGTCCGCCGAAATCTAAACCGCAGGCATCCTCCCACACCTGCTTCATTCAAAAATCCCTCCCTTGTTCCTTCATGCAAAACTTCCATGAAAGACCGCCTCCTTGAGGATCCCTAAAAACAACTACAGCCGCACGCTTGCCAGCGGATATGTACTGATGGCCGTGCAAATCGGCCTTGCATTGGCCACCATTCCTCTGGCGCTCCATCATCTGGGGGTTGAACAATTCGGCGTATGGGCTTTGGCCCTGCAGGTTGCAACATGGCTCCAGCTTCTGGACGCGGGAATGAACGGTGCCGTGGCGCGGCATCTGATCGATTACCAAAAAGACACTTCAAGCCGGCAATGCCGCTTCTGTGTGTCCACGGGATTCCGGATCCTGTGCCTGCAAGGTTTCATCGTTTTGGCCATGGCGGTATTCCTGGGCTTTCTGGGCAATGCCGCTTTCGGTTTGTCGCCGGTGGATGCCTCTTCGTTCCGTCAAATCCTGTGGATTCTCGGGATCGCATCCTGCATCGGTTTCAGCACCAAAATTCTCCAGGCATGGCTTTATGCCGCCCAACGGCTGGACATCGTGAACTGCATCGCCATCGGTCTGATGCTGGCCGAATGGATCTTGCTTGTCATTCTTCTCAAGGCCGGACACGGGCTTTATTCGCTCGCCTGGGCCCGGCTGGTGTCAACCATCGGCAGCAGCATCGCATATTGGTTCATTTCCGTTCGCAAAGCTGGTTTCCATGCATCCTATCTGCGGAGCGGATGGGATGCTCCGATGTTCCGCAAACTCGCCGCTTTCGGCGGAGGGATGTTTCTCCTCACGCTGGGAACCCACCTGCTCACCATGAGCCAGACAGCTCTGGTAACCAAAAATCTGGGAGTTGCCGCGGCGGCGGTCTGGGCAACCGCGCCCAAGCTCTTTCAATTGATTTCACAAATGATTTCAAAAATCTGGGACTACCGGATTCCCCACCTGTCCTCCATGATGTCCGACGAACGCCGCACGGATCTGTTCCCCGCATTCAAAAAGCTCTTCCAAGCCACCGCGCTCATCGGAGGCTGCTTTCTGGGAACCGCCTCGGCCCTCAACCCCGGATTCCTGCAACTGTGGACAAATGAAGTGATCAGCTGGGCTCATCTCAATGATTGCCTGATTGCCGCAGGGATCTACCTGAGCCTGCTCATCCGCTGTGTCACGGATTTCGTTCTCCACACGAAAAAAGTCGGCTGGATGCCCTTCCTGATGCTTGTGGAAGGAATCCTTTTCGTCATTTCCTCCCTTTTTCTGCTCCCTCGATATGGCATCCCGGGAATGCTGGCCGCCTCTCTGGTTGCAGGAGGCATCTTCAGGCTTCCCTACGCGTGGGTTTGTTTTTCAAACTACCTCGGGCTGCTCCGCGCGCAGAAAATCCAGCTGCTCGCCACCTCCGCCGCGGGAATGTTCTGCGGGTTGGGGATGTACGCCTGGCTCTTGTTAGCCGGGAAAATTCTCCCTGAGTTTTCCCCGTTGGGATCATTGCTTGCCCGGGGAACTCTCGCCGCGCTGATGCTGGCTCCCTTTCTCGGATGGTTTTTTTGGAAAAACATGCCAAAAAAATCCGAATCAATCTGATTTTCATTCATATCCTACCTTCATAAAACAATGTCACGGGAAAACACCTCCATTCATCTTCCTTATGTGTTGGATGAAACCAACCGAAGCCATTACTACGAAAACCATTGGAAGCAGGTGGCGTTGAAGCTGCTGGCGGATCACGAAAAAAATCTCACCGGAAAAACTCTTCTCGATTACGGATGCGGAAGAGGAGAAACCCTCGAATACGCGGCAAAATACGGCCTGATCCCGACAGGCCTCGATATAGATCCGGAATGCGTCAGAATCGCCGCGCGGAAAGGCCCCGCGCAAATTCTCGATCCGGACCGTATCCGCGAACAGGTGGGCGCCAGGTCCTATGATATTATCACCTGCTTCCATGTTCTTGAACATGTGGAAAATCCCAAGGAAGTTCTCTCCATTCTTTCCATGGCGGCGCGGGAATACGTTCTTGTCGCCGTACCCAATCTCAGGCAAATCAACAATCTGAGACGCCCATGGAGGGAGCCGGGCCGCCCGAACGAAGGGCACCTGCAATCGTGGGATCATCCGCATTTTCGAAACCTCGCCGAAAACCACTGCGGGCTCGAGTTGGTCTCATGGGGGTTCGATGCCACGATTCTCCCGGCAATCAGCGAACTGACCAAAAGAACCCTTGGAAACAAATGGGCGATCAAATTCGAATCCGGCCTGTTCAGAAAGATTTTCCCTTTCAATTCAATCTCCGTAATCGCGCTCCTGAAGCCAGCCGCCGCCTGACAATTCCCGCTCTCCCCCGTTTTTCCACACCGCTACGGCACAAATCCCGGACCAGGAGTTCCGCAAGAATCCATCCGTACTGATTCAACAAGAGCCGTCCCAAAACTATCCATCATTGGTTTTTCTCCCCATCATCATGATCCGTCAGCTCAAAAAAATCAAAGGGATGTATCGCCGCTGGCTTGCCAACCAGGCGATGGCCCGGCTCAAGGCTATTCCTCCCATTCCCATCGACCCGGAGGATTTCACGTCAAGCCTGACGGATCCGAACGCCTACTACCGAAGATCCTTTCAGGATTTCCATCAATTTCTCCCGGCCTTTCTTCGCGAACACCGGAGCTATTACAGGACCGATCGCCGGGGGTTTGGTGAGGATGCGTTTCATTCCATGTGGTGGCGCCTGATAAAGAGGTTCCGCCCCGGTTACTTTCTGGAAATCGGAGTCTATCGGGGCCAGGTGCTGAGTCTCGTTTCTCTCATCGCCCGCTCGGAAAACCTGGACTGCCGGGTAACGGGAATCTCCCCTTTTTCTCCCGTTGGGGATTCTGTTTCCACCTACCGCGGCGATATCGACTATCTGGAGGACACGCTCCGGCATTTCGATCACTTCCAGCTTCCCGAACCCACTTTGCTCAAAGCCTTCTCCACTGATCCGGAAGCCATCTCCGCCATTGCCTCGACGGAATGGGATATGATCTACATCGATGGCAACCATGACTACGAAGTGGTGAAAAAAGACTGGGAAACCTGCTCGCGGGCGGTGAAACCGGGCGGCATCATCATACTGGATGACTCGGGCTTGGGCAGCGGGTACCGTCCTCTCCCCTTTTCCACGGGCGGCCACCCCGGACCATCCAAACTGGCCGCGGAAATCGACCGCACATCGTTCCAGGAAATACTGCAAGTCGGACACAACCGTGTTTTTCAAAAACGTTCATGAATCCCCTTCGTATTGTACAAATCACCACGGACAGCCGGGAGCACTTCAAGCAATACGATCGGCCGGACCCATATTTCGGCACGGCTCCGCAAGGACTTCTTGATGGTTTCACCGAGTATCCCGAGGCGGAAATCCATGTGATATCATGCTCTCATCAGACAACCCGGATTCCCGAAAAAATCGCCCCGAACATCTGGTTCCACCAACCGGTGGTTGGAAAATGGGGCTGGGGCAAAAGCCTCTTCGCGGGCTGCATTCTCTCCACCCGGAGCCTGATCCGGGAGATCGATCCGGATATTGTCCACGGCCAGGGAACGGAACGGGATTGCTCCATTTCCGCCGTCCTTTCCGGATACCCCAATGTGCTGACCATCCACGGCAACATGCGCGTGCACGCGTCACGGCCGGAGAACCGGGGCCAAACCTACCACCGCATGGCGGCCGCTCTGGAATCCATCTGCCTCCGGCGCACCAAGGGAGTTGTGGCCATCTCGCGCTATACGCAGGAGCTTGTCCAACCGTTGTGCCCTGTCACCTGGCTTCTTCCCAACGCGGTCGACCGGAGATTCTTCGAAGTCTCCCCCTCCTGCACCGGCATTCCGGAAATCCTGTTTGTGGGATCACTATGTGAACGGAAAAATCCAATCGGCCTGCTACAAGCCTGCGAACCGATGCTGCGGGCCGGAGAATGCACGATCACCTTTGCCGGAAGCGGAAGCCCCGGCAGCTCTTACCTGCACCGGTTCCAGGAATTCACGGCTTCGCTGCCCGGATTGGAAGTTTCCGGTTTCCTTGACCGCGAAGCCCTGGCGCTTCGGTTCGCCCGCGCGGCGCTGCTGGTGCTGCCAACCTTCGAGGACAACTGTCCGATGGTGGTTCTGGAAGCCATGGCGGCGGGCCTTCCTGTCGCCGCCTCCCGCGTCGGCGGAGTTCCGGATCTGATCACCCACGGGACGGACGGCCTGATGTTCGATCCCTCCGACCCCGCCGACATGCGGCGGCAGATCGAACGATTGGTCAAAGACTCCGCCCTCCGGCAGCAACTTGGCGCGGCAGGCCGGAACACCGCCGCGGATCGCTTTCATCCAAAGGCCGTCGCCGGACGCCATCTGGAAATTTACCGTGAAGTCCTGGGGAATTCATGAAAATTCATCTCGTCACCTATGCCACTCCGCGCTTCCGCCATAGACAGGCGATTCTCGGTTGGTCGGCCCGGTTGAACCGCGTGGTGGATACCGTTACCCACTGGAATCCCATAAAGCTCCTCGAAGCCGGATTTTCCGAGCACTGCCCGGGCATCGGCTTGTATGAGCGGGGTTCGGGATTCTGGGCGTGGAAACCTTTCATCATCCGGGAAGCTTTATCGAAAGTTCCCGAAGGTGATATTGTATTCTATTCTGATATTGGACGCCGTTATCCATTCAAAACTCTTAGCCAACCGATTGTTCCGTACCTCCAATGGATGAAACGTGAAAATCAGGACGTGATGCCAGGTGTTCGTATTCCCTGGAAAGGACCCATGTCCATGTGGACAAAAAGGGTGGCCTTCCAGGCGGTGAACCTGGATACCGAAACAGCTTATCGCAGCATCCCCATTCAGGCAAGTTTCTCTATCTGGATTACTTCTCCCGCGAGTCGGGAAATTTGTTCCGACTGGCTCCACCTGTGTTCCCAAATCAACTTGATCAACGACACCCCATCTCCACCACCAATCAAAGAGCTGCCTGATTTTTTTGAAAACCGCCACGACCAATCCCTGCTTTCACTCACTTGCCTCAAACATCACATCAAGGGGGTGAGCATCGGGGATGCCATGCCGCCAATCGACACCCAGCATCCGGACGAAATTCTCGATTTTCTCGGCTATCCTCGCGTTAAAACCCGCTTGCCCGGACGAATGGTGGACGCATGTGCGGGCATCCTAAGCACCGCCGAACGCCTCATGCGAAACCGGATCAAGTTTGGCGAAGCTCGGCAGGAACCCGATTACCAGGCAATCCCGACATCCAGAGATTCATGAAAACGCGGAGGCACCACCCTCATGACCGCCATATCTCCAACGGGAAACTTGCGGATCTCCTGATCCGTCTGTCCCGGAAAAGAACTCCGGGATTGTTCCGTCTCTATTCAGCCTATCTGAATTGCGACCTTGGAACCCCGCTTCCCGAAAGTGTCTTCCTGCCGCATCCCTTCGGAATCATTGTCAGCAGCGGAGTGGAGTTCGGCGAGGATGTGGTCATCGGCCATCAGGTTACCATCGGCAATCGGAACGGAACCATGGCAGCTCCGAAAATTGGAGACAGGGTGTATCTCGGTGCGGGAGCCAAGATCCTGGGACCGGTCACGATCGGTGCGGACGCGGTCATCGGAGCCAATGCCGTGGTGACGAAGGATGTTCCGCCCGGAGCGACCGTGGTGGGGGCCAACCGCATCCTCCCCTCACGCAGCGATCTGATATCATGACATCCATTCCCCCAGTGGAATCACTCCCCGTCAGGAATCCGCCCTCCGAATCCGGCCCCAACCCGATATCAACCCGGGAACAGCTGACGATGCACCTCGTGGGGATGCTGAACCGCGGGAACTTTCCCTATCTCTATCTCCGGGGCTATCAAAACCTGCCCGGCGACATCGGCAACGACGTGGATCTCCTCGTCTCCCCGGGGCAACGGGCGCGAGCGGCCGGAATCCTGGCTCATGCGGCGAAGGAGGCCGGGTGGCGCCTTTTCCGCAAGATCGAGTTCGGCCCCTTGTCCCTGTATTTTATCAATTCCGCCGGGGATTCTTTCCTGCATGTCGATTTGTTCGACCGCATCGAATGGCACTGGATCCCCTTTGCCGACACGAAAGCGCTTTTCGCGCGCAAGGCATGGAACGGCCTCGTGTTCCATCCATCCCCTCACGACGAGGTGTTCCTCAATGTCATGACCCGGCTGGG
>CAZVSA010000005.1:0-25443 GCA_964629955.1 uncultured Luteolibacter sp. | reverse complement strand
CGGCTGGGTTATGCCGGTATTGTGCGCGAAAAGCACCGCCTGGAAGCGCGGGATCTCATCGCCCGTGGCGGCGGAGAGCCGCTGATTGAAACCTGGGCCGCCCATCTCGGCTCCCGGAGCGGCATCTCCATCGGAGACAAGGTGTCGCGCCTCGAATGGGATTCGCTTCTCTCCATGACCCGCGGGGAAAGGCTGCATCTTTACCTGCGCCTGATTCTCAAGCGGCCCGCCTCCTCCATCTTCGGATTGGTCCGTTATCTCAAGCGCTCCGTGCTCCGCCTGCTCCAACTGCCGGGCCCCTTCATTGTGTTCGAGGGGGCCGATGGCGTCGGCAAGTCCACGGTGATCCAATCCATCCCCCCCTTGCTGAAAGGCATTACCGGCAGAGAGGACTTCCTTCTCTTTCACTGGAAGCCATGCAAAAACTCCATCCAAACACCCGATGCTCCCGCGAGCCCGCCGCGCGATCCTAGGCTCTCCCCGCCCCGCTCGTTTTTCCCCAGCCTGGCGTTCCTCACCTATCATTGGCTGGGCTTCTGGGCCGGATGGTTCCGCTTCGTCCTTCCCTCCCGGATCAAGAACCGCGCCACCATCGCCGACCGCTATGCCTGGGAGTTCTACCTGGACCCCAAACGCCTGAGGCTGAAGCTGCCACCCTGGATCCTCAAGTCCTTCGCCATGGCGACCCCTCCCCCCACGCTGACGATCGGACTGATAGCGGCCCCCCAGCGCATCAAAAGCCGCAAGGACGAACTCCCGCTCGATGATATCATCGCCTATCAGGAAAGAATGCGGGAGCTTTCCGGAAAACAACCACGCTGGGTCAACATCGACGCCTCGGCCGACGCCCCCGCGGTCTGCACCAAGGTCAAGTCGGCTGTCGTCGGGCATGCATGCCCGCGACTCTGAACCGATCCGTATCGGACACAATGCCCCGCCTGCGCATCCTCCTGTCCGCCTACGCCTGCGAACCGCACCGTGGCTCCGAACCCGGTGTCGGATGGGAATGGGCCACCCGCCTCGCAAAGATTCACGATGTCACGGTGATCACACGTGCCAATAACCGGGAAGTGATCGAATCCGCACTTCGGGATTGCAACCCGGAGCATCTGCCAAAGTTTATCTATGTGGATCTGCCGGCATTCTGGACCCGGCTCAAGAAGCAGGGCCTGCTTCCGGTGTCCCTCTATTATATCTTTTGGCAGCTCGCCGCGCGAAGCACCATCCAGGAACGGCCCGGACAGTTCGATCTCATCCACCACGTCACGTTCAATGGTTTCCGATTTCCCGGTGCCTGGTGGCGTTCGGAGATTCCCGTGGTGCTCGGTCCTCTTGGCGGAGGTTCGGTCGCATCTCCACATTACAAGCGCTGCTTCGGATGGCGCTGGCTTTTCGAGAAAGTCAGGGAATGTTCGGTAAAGCATTGGCGCTGGAACCCATGGACGGTGGCCAGCCTCAAAAACGCGCACAGGGTTCTGGTCGTTGGAGATGAACTGCACCAGAGATTTGAGGCCGCCGGGATCCGGTGCGGCAAGATGCTTGAAACCGCGCTGCCGAAAGGGCTCGAAGCGGAACCGGAACACATTCCCGCGGAACGGAAAAAGGACTTTGTCTGGGTGGGCAACATGGAACCCTGGAAGGCGTGGCAGATCGCCATCGAGGCGTATGCCCGGGCACGCTCCGAAGGGCTTCAGGGACATCGGTTGAAAATCATCGGATCGGGCAGGCAACTGCGGGATGCCAGGCGAAAAGCGGAGGAACTGGGAGTCTCCGGTGAGGTGGATTTCCTCGGCCAACAATCCAGGGAGGAGGTATGGAGAGCCATCGCCGGGGCCAGGGCGCTCGTATTTTCCAGCATCCGGGACACATCCGGAAACGTGGTTCTCGAGGCGATGGGGCTCCGCTGCCCGGTAATTTGTTTCCTCCATCAGGGGGTTGCCATGATGACGGATGACTCCTGCGCCATCCGGGTGGAGCCCCGCGAATGGCAAGCGGCTGTCGCCGGCTTCGCCCGCGCCATGACAACCCTCGGACAGGACCACCTCCTGGCCGGGCAAATGGGGGCACATGGCAGGAGCCGGGTTCTGGAACACTTCACATGGGAAGCCAAGATCGCGCGTTCGGCCGCGTTTTACGGAGACTGACAGGAACGGCGCGGGACGCTCCAGCCACGATTTCATGAATCCAGCCAAGGTCATATTGTAGCGGAGTGATCCATTTGCCGGTCGCCGCCGGTCCACGTTGATGGAAATCAATCCCCTGCATCGTCCGGGCCAAAGCCAACATCCGGGGCAGCACTATTCTTTTCGCTTCTGAACGCGATTCCACGCGTTCCCGCTCTTTTTTCAATCATGAGACTTCTTTCCTTCCTCAAGCATATCCGCATGCTGGGACTGATCTCCTTCGCGGGGATTTCACAAGCATCCGCCGATGTCCGGATCAACGAAGTGATGGCTTCAAACGGCTCGATCATCGCCGACGAAGATGGCGATTTCGAAGATTGGATCGAACTGATCAACACGGGAGAAAACCAGATCGATCTCTCCGGCTGGGGTCTGAGCGACAACCCCGGCAATCCCTTCAAATGGGTATTCCCCGGAGGGGTTTTCATGGAACCCGGCGACTTCCTGCTGGTCTGGACATCGGGTAAAGACCGGAACACCCCCGCCGACCTTCCTCTGCCATTGGTTCCAAGAGGAGCCGAATGGCTCTACTGGGATGCGGAACACCCGCCTGCCGGCTGGATGAGTCCCGCCTTCGACGAAGCTGGAGCGGGCACAGGCTCCGCCCCGCTCGGCTATGGAGGCACCTACGAAACGAACACGGAGCTCGCGGATGGAGCCGATCCCGTATTTTTCCGCAAATCCTTTACGGTGGCCGATCCCGCACGCTTCACCGCCCTCGAACTCGAACTGGCGGGCCGGCAAGGCTTCATCGTTCATGTCAACGGAGTCGAAGCGGCCCGGCATCTCTTTCCGGACGGCCCGCTCGCACCGGAAACCCCCGCATCCCCCATTCCCACCGGCGACCTCACCCTCTGGACCGCGGCGGATCGTGAAACGGTCACACGAGTGGAGGGAGGCTCGACTTACGTTTCCCAGTGGACCGACCTCAGCGGCAACGGTCACCACTTGTTTCAGGCAACCGCCAGCCATCAGCCCGAATTGGTCGAAAACGCGATCAACGGCCTGCCCGCCCTGCGTCTCAACGGCGGCAACCACCACTTGTTGACCCAGAACATTCCAACCGGCGGAGAAATCACCGTTTTCATCGTGGCAAAGCCGGAAGGCGGCGGACCATCCGCCAGAATCTTCTCGAAAGGCAGCGATGCCGGAGGCATCATGCTGATGCGCAACGACACCCCCCATAATGTGGGAATCCGCATCGATACTCCGGCAGGTTTCAATCAATTCCGGGCGGGCGGTCCCTTGTTCGATTCGGCCTGGCACCATATCGGCATCTCCACTTCCGAAGAACGTGTCCGGATGAAAGTCGACGGCTCGCCCCGCATCGACCATGCCTACGAATGGGGCGAAGGCATCGCCAGCAACAGGCCCTTCGTGCTGGGAGCCAATTACGTCGCCAACGCTGCGTTCATGCAGGGGGAAATCGCCGAGGTGATCGTTTACAACCGCTCGTTGAGCGAAGGCGAGCGCACGATTGTCGAAAGCTATCTGAATTCCAAATATGGCAGGCCGGCCGTGGTTCCGGAGGTGAAAATCTCCGTCGATCCGGAACTTCTCGTCGCCGGAACCAACGTCATCACCGTGGAGGCGAGACAACCAGATCACGCGTATCCCGGCCTCCACTTCGATCTCTCGCTTTCCGCTCTGTATCCCGGCCGGAGCCTGCATACCAACTACTCCATCAGCTCCGCGGGCGAGGCATTGCTGCTGAGCCGCCCGGACCAGAGTCCGGCGGACATGGTTCCCGCCACAGCCATTCCGCATGATGTTTCCTACGGCCGCCAGCCGGACGGAACGGGCGGCTGGTTCTTCTTCGATAAAGCAACCCCGTGGGGAAGCAACACCACCATTGCGTTTCCGGAAGTTCTGGAACCTCCCTCGTTCAGTCACGAAGCCGGTTTTCATACCGGAGACTTCGACCTGTCCCTCACTCATCCGGATTCCGGAGTGACGATTGTTTATACTCTGGATGGCAGCGATCCAATGCTTGAAAAACTGGATGGGGACGGCTTCTTTTACAAAAACGAATATCCGTATTTTCCTGGAGATCCATTCGGCGAACAGATTTTCCAGTCTTTCCGGAGCAATGTTTACACGGCATCCATTCCGATCGGGAACCGCTCCGAAGAAGCGAATCAGGTTTCGATCAAAAATACGAAAGCAAGCACCAACAATCTGGATCTCATTCCGGAGAACCCCGTTTTCAAAGGCAATATCGTCCGCGCCGTCGCCACCAAACCGGGCTCCCTTCCCAGCCGCATATCGACAAAAACTTATTTTGTAACTCCGGAAGGATCCAGCCGTTATGCCCTTCCCGTTTATTCGCTGGTTACGGAGGAAAAAAACCTTTTCGACTACGAATCGGGAATTTACACGGCGGGAAAACACGCGGATGACTACCGGTTATGGAACCCGGGAGCGGAATTCATTCCCCGGGAGGATGCCAATTTCGGACGAACCGGACGAGATTGGGAAAGGCCGGTTCATATGGAGATATTCGAACCTGACGGCGGCTTCGCGTTTTCCCGGAATGTAGGGATGAGAATCGCCGGTGGAGGATCCAGACCATATGCCAGAAAGTCGCTCCGCCTGTTTCCCCGCTCGCGCTACGATTCCAGCGACCTGATCGCTCATCCCGTGATTCCGGACCTGAAAGCGAGGGGGACCGGAGAACCCATCGAAAGTTTCTCCCGCCTGATGCTCCGGAATTCCGGACAAGATGCCAACAGAACCCTTCTCAGGGACGCTCTGGCACAGGTAGCGATCGAACCACTGGGTCTTGACCAGCAGGGTTACCAGCCCGCGATTCATTTCATCAACGGAGAGTTCTGGGGGATGATCGAGATCCGGGAGAGCACGGGAACCGGACATCTGGCGTCCCACTACGGAATCGATGAGGAGGACATCGCCATTTTGAGGAGAAACGCGGTGGTGTCCGACGGGGAGGAAAGCGACCGTGACGATTATCTTTCTCTCGTCGAATACATGGAAAACAACGACTTGTCCGTAAATGAGCATTACGCTCATGTAACGCGCCATATCGATATACGGAATCTCGCCAACTACAAGGCGGCCCAAATTTACAGCAGGAATCTGGATTGGCCGCACAACAACATCGATTTCTGGAGAGTGAAATCCGGCAACCCCAGCCAGGAGGGAGTCAGGGACGGACGATGGCGCTGGATCGTCTACGACATGGATATAACCTTCCTGGGTCCATCCTACAGATATCTGGAAAGTTCGCTCGGTCTGGATGACCCGCCTGCGCTCCCGCCATACTCGACCGTTTTGCTGAAGAATTTGATTCAAAACGAGGATTTCCGGAATCTCTTTCTCAATACATTCGCGGATCAAATGGCCACCATATACGTGCCATCGAGAATTCACGCCATCCTGGATGACATTCATGGAAAGATCGGCCCTTATTACGAAGAACATATAGCCAGATGGCCGGATATGGAATCGACTGAAATCAGCGGCTACAGGGATTTCATCGACAACCGGCCGGACTTCATGCGGCAGGAGATTCTGGATGTATTCGGATTATCCGGTACTTCGACCATCAGCCTGGACGTTTCCGATCCGGCGCACGGCAAATTACGGATCAATTCGATCGTGGTGGATGAAGACACCCCCGGCCTGCCCGATCCGGAACAGCCTTACCCGTGGAGCGGGATCTACTTCCAGGGAGTGCCTGTCACCATCACCGCTCTTCCCGAGCCGGGGTATCGATTCGCCGGGTGGGCGGAACTGCCGGACGAAACGTCCCCGGAAATCGAGGTCACACTCACGGCGGACGCCGCCTTCACCGCGCTTTTCGAGGAAGCTCCTCCGGAACCTCCGGTGTTTCCCCTGCATCACTGGACGTTCAACACGCCGGGCACCTTCCTCCAACCGGATTTCACCGTCGGCGGAGGAAGCGTCAATGCGCTTCCCGGCCCGGCAACCGAAATCCTCTCCGATACGGGCGGAGATTTCCCGGACAGGCACCTTCGCGTGAACAATCCGGAGGGCGCGGAGCTGATCTTCCAACTGCCCACCACGGGATACGAGGACATCACGCTGAGCTTCGACATGCGGCGTTCCGGCCAGGGAGCCGCCCATGTGATCGTTTCCCACACGACGGACGGGATGAATTTCATCGAACCCAGGACGCTGACGGCGTTCGATGATTTTCCCGTCCCGCGGAACATCGGTTTCGCGGATGTCGAAGGTGTCGCGGACAATCCTCTTTTCGCCGTGAGGATCACCTTCGGTTCCGGCGGCACGGCAGGCAATAACCGCTTCGACAACGTGCTCGTGCGCGGCCGGGTGCTGCCGGGAGTGAACCAGCCTCCCATCTTCGATCCCGGAGCACTGCCTTCCGGCTCCCTGGGCTTGCTTGGCGGAAAACAAAGCGAAGTGAATCTCAACGAACTGTTCAACGATCCCGATGGCGATCCGCTCGCGTTTTCCGCTACTTCCAGCCACGGCTCCGTGGCGGCCGTATCGGTGGAGAACGGCATCCTTTCCGTCTCGGCCCTGAGCACCGGAGAAACGCGAATCACCATTGAAGCCGGTGACGGGGAGAATCCGCCCGTTCCGGCATCCTTCATCGTGCTGGTGTATCCCGAAGCGCATGTATTGGCGGACGGGGACTTCGCATTCACGGAATGGGACACGCAAAGCCCCGCGGGGACCTTTCCTCCAAACATGATTTTCCTGCAAACGGAAGTCGCGGACCCTCCGCTGGGAGCGGCCCTGAGCCGCGCCTACCACATCCCGCCTGCGGATGCGGACAGCCCCGCCGATGTGGTTCTCCCCTATGCCGCCACCTCCCGTTCACGGATCAATGGATTGGGGGAAGACGGCATCGCATTCATCAACACCGGGCGCGAATACGGCCGCGACGTCGGGGCCGCGCTCGTCACGCTGGACACCACCGGATTGACGCAGGCCGGAGTGGGTTTCGCGGCGGGGACCATGGTGGAAAACCTGCGAACCTACGCGATCCGGCTGCAATACCGGGTCGGCACCGAAGACGATTTCCAGGATCTGCCCGATGCCTTCGGAAATCCCGTGGAATATGTGAGGAGCGCCGCGGGCGACATGGCGGAGATCGGCCCGGTGGCCCTGCCGGAGGAGGCTTTGGATCAACCTTGCGTTCAACTGCTGTGGCGATATTATTATATCTCCGGATCGGGCGCGCGGGCGCAATTGAGGCTGGATGACATTTTCATCACCAGCGAGGCTCCAGAGCCTCCGCCGGAACTGGTTTCCCTGCACCATTGGACCTTCGATGCGGAAGAGACATATCTCACGCCGGATCACGGCATCGGCGGCGGGAGCATCGTTACGCTTCCGAACCCGTCGGTGGATTTCGTCTGGAACGAGGAGGCGCAGGATTTCACCAGCGGCCACCTGCGGGTGAACAACCCTTTGGGAAAAACCCTGACCTTCCACCTGCCGACAACGGGACACGAAACCATCAATCTCTCATTCGACGCCCGCCGTTCCGGTTCCGGGGCCGGTTTGGCTTATCCCGAATACACCCTGGATGGCGAGACGTTCATTCCACTGGAAACAATCATCGTGTATGACACCGCCCCGAGAAGGAAGTTTATCAATTTCTCGGAAATTGCGGGAGCCGCGGACAACCCGCACTTCGCGGTGCAAATCACCTTCGGGCAAGGAGACGGAGGCGTGGTGGGAAACATGCGCTTCGACAACGTAAGTCTGAGAGGAAGCGTCATGGGCGGTGGCATCACGGAATTCGCGGCCTGGCAGGAAGCGGAATTCCCGGACGAGACGGAGCGCAACGACCCGCTCGTCGGAGGACCCCTGGCCGACCCGACCGGCAGCGGGGTGAACAATTTGTTGCGTTACGCTCTCGGGCTGGGCCGGAGCGACAACCCTCATCCCCTTCTGCCGAAACTGGAACGCGGGGAACACGGCATGGTGCTCCGCTTCCCCTTCGATCCGGCCAAAAGTGACCTGATTTACCGGGTGGCCCGCTCGGAGAACCTCTCCAACTGGGAAGAGAAAATTTTCGACTCCACCACGGACGATTGGGAAAATCTGCTTGAGGAAGGCTGGCTGCATGTGGCGGATCCGGAGGAATCCGAAGAAGGCAGAGCTTTCTACAGACTGGAAGTGGATCGGCGTTACGCCACGGGATTCGCGGCCTGGCAGGAAGCGGAATTCCCGGATGAGGCGGAGCGCAACGACCCGCTCGTCGGCGGGCCTCTGGCCGACCCGACCGCTAGCGGAGTCAACAACCTGTTGCGCTACGCTCTCGGGCTGGGCCGAAGCGACAACCCCCATCCCCTTCTACCGAAACTGGAACATGGGGAACACGGCATGGTGTTCCGCTTCCCTTTCGATCCGGCCAAAAGTGACCTGATTTACCGGGTGGCTTGCTCGAAGAACCTCTCCAACTGGGAAGAGAAAATCTTCGACTCCACCACGGACGATTGGGAAAATCTGCTTGAGGATGGCTGGCTGCATGTGGCGGATCCGGGGGGATCCGAAGAAGGCAGAGCTTTCTACAGGCTGGAAGTGGAGCAGCGGTAGCGACGAAGCGGCGGCGACTTTTCCAACATGGCGAATGCGCGCCGCCTTCCAGCACCAGATCCCGGAGCCTCGTGCGATCCGGCGGATTCATGACATCAAACCATTCCGTGACGAAATCGTGAACAACATCGCCGATGGAATTCCCTATCATGCGTTTCGCTTGAAAAAAGGTTTTCTCAAATAGCGGCACCGCAACCAAACGGAAAACGATCTATCATGAAAAACCATAACTCCCACCTGCCATGGGTTCTGGCGATGTGGATGCCGTTCGCCTCCGCAACGGCGGAAATCCGCATCAACGAAATGATGGCCTCGAACGGCGCGACGGTCGCGGACGAGGACGGGGATTTCAACGACTGGATCGAGCTTCACAACTCCGGGGAGGATGACATTTCCCTGGCGGGATACGGTTTGTCGGACAATCCGGGCAACCCTCGGAAGTGGTTGTTTCCCGATGTCACCCTGCCCGCCGGATCTTATCTGCTGGTCTGGGCCAGCGGCAAAAACAGGGTGGAACCCGGAGCACCCCTCCACACCAGTTTTTCGATTTCCATTTCCGGTGAAACGCTCGTTCTGAGCGATGCGGAAGGCGAAATCGCCGATCAAATGCCAGCGGTCGTTTCCCGCAGGGATGTCAGCTACGGGCGCAGACCGGACGGGCCGGGGCAGTTCGCGTTTTTCACCGATCCCACACCGGGTGGCGGAAACGCGGAAACGTTTTTCCACGGCATCCTTCCTCCGCCCGTGTTTTCGGTGGAAGGGGGATTTTATCCGGAAGCCGTAACCGTGGAAATCACTTCGGAACCCGCGGCTTCCGTCTATTATTCGACCGATGGTTCCGAGCCGGGTCCGGAGCGTCTGGAGGGAGAGGTTTTCTCATACAAATATCTATATCCCCGGCATCCGGGAAACCCGTTCGGCCCTCTGCTGGAGCGGAGCATGACAAGCCATTCGTACGAACAACCCCTGTTGGTGGAAGACCGGACCATGGAGCCGAATTCTCTGGCAGGGAAGATCAACACATGGTTCGAAATACCAAGGGATCCGGTGGGAAATGTCAACAAAGCGACCACGATCCGGGCAAGGGCTTTCCGGGAAGGGTATCTGCCAAGCGAGATCGCGACGCACAGTTATTTCATTCATCCGGAGATTCTCACCCGTTACACCCTGCCGGTGGTTTCGATCACCACGGACGATGCGAATTTCTTCGACTACGAGAAGGGAATCTATGTGCCGGGAAAAATCGCGGACAACTGGCGGACGGCCAATCCGAATTCGGGCGCGGCGCGCTATACGATTCCAGGAAACGCGACACAGAGAGGGGATGCCTGGGAGCGGCCGGTTCATGTCGAGATCTTCAAACCCGGAGGCGAGCGGGTGCTGGCCCGGAATCTGGGGGCGAGAATCCACGGCGGAGCGAGCCGGGAGATGTATTTCAAGAGTCTGAGGTTGTATGAAAGGGCCGGATATGATTCCGGAGGAATGATGGAAAACGTGTTTTTCCCCGGTCTGGAGATGCGGGGCGAAGCCGGAACTCCCGCCGGAGGATTCTCCAGGCTTTTGCTGAGAAATTCGGGGAACGACGCCCGGGCCTTGTTGTTCCGGGACGCCTTGTTGCAGGCACTGATCGGGCATCTGCCGCTGGAAACCCTGGCGTATCAACCGGTGCTCCACTACATCAACGGCGAATCGTGGGGCATCATCAACCTCCGCGAGCGGCCGGACGAGGACTACATCAGGCGTCACTTCGGCGTCGATCCGGATGATGTCGTGATTCTCTTCGGAACGGGAACGGTCGAGCACGGATCGCCGTCCGACGCGGCCCACTACTCGGCGCTCCGCAATTATGCAAATTCCCAGGATCTTTCTTCGGAGGCGGCATACACACAAGTGAAGCAGTGGATGGATGTGGAGAACTTCGCATTGTACTTTGCGTTCCAAATTTATATCAACAACGTGGATTGGCCGGGCAACAATATCAGATTCTGGCGCAAGCGGACCCCTACGTATGAACCGGACGCGCCTCCCGGCCATGACGGCCGCTGGCGGTGGATGGTGTACGATACGGACAACAGCTCTTCCATTGAAACCGTTTCGCAAAACACGCTGAACCGTGTTTTCACCGATACGACTTTGGCCACGCTGTTGTTCCGCCGTTTGCTGTTGAACGAGGAGTTCCGGAATCTGGTCATCAACGCTCTCGCGGATCTTCCGAATTCCTCTTTCGCACCCGCGAGGGTGAATGCCATGGCGGATGAATTCATGCTCAGGTTGGATCCCGCCCGCGACGAACATTACCAGCGGTGGGAGGAGTATGGCCCGAGTTTTTCCGGATCGAGGAACTATATCAACCACATCAAAGGATTCGGAGAACAACGTCCGGAACACGTGCGCCAGCATGTGATCAACCGCTTCGGGCTGGCGGGCAGCGCGGATCTCACGGTTTCCGCCGATGGAGGAGGCAGAATTCAGGTGAACCGGATTTTGATTTCCGAAGACACTCCGGGGCTTCCGGACCCTGCGAATCCATATCCTTGGACCGGCACATACTTTCAGGGCGTCCCGGTGAAGATCAAAGCATTGCCGGATCCGGGCCATCGCTTCGCGGGCTGGGTGGAGCTGCCCGGCGAGGAGTCCCCGGAAATCGAAGTGACTCCGGATGGAGATGCGACGTTCACCGCTCTTTTTGAAAAAGCGCCGGAAACATGGACGATCCACGGCTGGGATTTCCAGGCAGCGGATTTCGCCACGCCTTCGCAGACAGCGGGGGGCGGGGCTCTGGCCGGAGCGTTTTCCAGCAACGGCGCGTGGTTGCGGAACATCGCGGCGCAGGATTTCCCGACAGCTCATTTGCGGGTGAACGAGCCTCTGGATGCCGTGTTGACATTCGCTCTCCCGACAACGGGTTTCGAGCAAATCTCCCTGGAATTCCAATCCCGCCGCTCGGGCCAGGGCGCGGGCTCGCAAACCCTTTCCTACACGCTCGATGGCGGGGAATGGATCGAATTTGAATCTTACGAAATTCCCGACGGGATACCGAAAACCTTCTCTTTCGACTTCTCCGGCATCGTGGAAACAGGGAATTGTCCGGGCTTCGCGGTGCGCGTCACTTTCGCGAGGACGGAAGCGCAAATCGCGGCGGGCACCGGCATGGCGGGCAACAACCGCTTCGACAACGTGCGGCTCAAGGGCATGGCCATGCAGGGGGTGAACCTGCCGCCAATGGTTTTGGAGCCCCCTGGCAGGCATGAAGTCGTGGCAGGGTTGGAAGAACTGCAAGTCGATCTAACCACCCTGTTCGGCGATCCGAACGAAGAAGACACCCTGGAATACACTGTGACCGTGGAGCCCCCCTCCTCGGCCGGGGCGGCCATCGCGGGCGATGAACTGTCGATCGCCGGTTTCCAAGCGGGCAATGTCCTGATTTCCGTCAGCGCGGACGATGGGGGGAACGCTCCGGTCACGACAAGCTTCGATCTGCTCGTGTATCCCGCGCCTCATGTTCTGGCGGAAAAGGATTATCTGTTCCGTGATTGGTCTCCGGAGCAACCTTCCGGAAGTTTTCCGCCGCATCTTTTGTTTCTGCAAGGAGAGGACAATGATGACCCGGCACTGGCGACCGCACTGACACGGGCCTATGAAATCCCCGCCGCGGACGCCGCTTCTCCGCAAAACGTGGCATTTCCTTATGCCGCGACGGCGCGGACGAGAATCAACGGGCTTGGCGCGGGAGGCATTTCCTTTGTCAACACGGGCCGCGGGAGGGATCTCGGTTCCGCCCTTCTGGCGCTGGATACCCGCGATGTGGAATCGGTGTCACTCGGCTGGGTGTGCGGGACGGTGGCGCCAAACCCGCGTGTGTACGCCCTGCGCCTGCAAGCCCGGGATGGAATCGAAGGAGAGTTCGCCGACGTATTGACCGGCGGCCAGCCGTTGGAATACATCCGCCATGCCAGTGCCGGGCACCGCCAGGTGTTCGGTCCGGTGGAGCTTCCGGAACACCTGCTGGGCAGGCGGAATCTCCAATTGCAGTGGAAATATCATCTGTTGTCCGGAACGGAAGGAGCCAGGCCGGAGTTGTCACTGGATGATATCTGGATCACCGCCAACCACTCGCCGCGGAATTATGTGACATGGCGGCTGAAGGAATACCCCGGGACGGAGGAACGGGATGACGATGGGATTTCCGGAGCTTCCGCCGACCCGGCAGGCAGCGGAGTGAACAACCTGCTGCGTTATGCTCTTGGTCTGGGACGCAACGGCAATCCCCATCCCCTTCTGCCGGAATTGGAGCGTGAAGAACATGGCATCACATTCCTCTTCCCCTTCGATCCGGCAAAGAACGATCTGATCCACCGGGTTGCCCGCTCGGAAGATCTCCTGGACTGGGAGGAAAAAATCTTCGATTCCGATGTGGACGATTGGAACGATCTTCTTCAGGAAGGCTGGTTGCGTGTGACGGAACCGGAAGAAGACAGAATCTTCTACAGGCTGGAGATCGAGCAACGTTAGCAGCCGGCCGGATGTTTCTCCGGCGTTTTTCAATTTTATCATTTCAAATGGACTTCACCATCGTTACTCCCAGCTACAACTATGGCCGTTACATCGGTGAATGTTTGCAAAGCGTGGCGGAGCAGGACGGGGTTTCCCTGGAACATCTGGTAATGGATGCGGGATCGGCGGATGAAACGGCGGAAGTCGTTTCCCGGTTTCCTCACGCGTCGTTTTTTCAGGAGCCGGACAAGGGCATGAGCGATGGCATCAACAAGGGTTTCCGCAAAGCCCGGGGCGAATGGGTGATGTGGCTGAACGCGGATGACAGATTGAAACCCGGAGCCCTGAAAGCGGTGAAGGAATTCGCGGAAAAACACCCGGAAGCGGATGTGATCTACGGCTGCTGGGATTTCATCGATGCGGCGGGCGGCTTCCTGCGGAGGATGACACTGTTCCCGTTCGACCGGAGGATTCTGATCCAGCATGGATGTTACATCGGATCGACCGCATGTTTTTACAGGCGGGCGGCGACAATCGGAGAAGGCGAGCTGTTGGACACCAACTTCGGCTATTGCATGGATGGAGAATATTACGCCCGGCTCTCGGGTCTTGGAAAACGCTTTGTTTATTTCCCGAAAATTCTGGCGGACTTCCGCCTTCACGGAGAGAGCATCAGCCAGCGGAGTTTGGGGAAAGCCGATATGGAGAACGTGCTCCGCTTCCAACGCCAAGCCGCGGAGCCTCGTGCGATCCGGCGGATTCATGGCATCAAGCCATTCCGTGACGAAGCGTTGAACAACATCACCGATGGGATTCTCTATCATGTGTTTCGCTTGAAAAAGGGCTTTCTCAAATGGCGGCACCGCAAACACATGGAAAGCGGGCAGCCATGACCGATATTGATATGCTTTTCCGCGTCATGAGTGCTTTGGACCCCGACGTGGCGGAGATGCGCGGGTTGTTCCGGCGTGGACGCCTGCTGGTGGCGTTTCCCGCGGAGGCGGAGGCCGCGGGAATGGCTCTCCGCCTCTATCAGCCGCAGAGATGGATGGCCCGGGCGGCGGGCCGGTTCGCGCGCTTCGCGGTGAAATTCGGGCCGGTGGGCCGGGTGCTGCGGAAACCCGATGCTCCGCCGGACATGGGGCAAATCTCTCCGGCTTTGCCACGAGTCGATCCCGGAACCTGCGGCGTGCTGTTAGGAAGCCCGGAGCACCGGATCAGGAGGGCGGTCGCAAGCTTCCGGTCCGGAGGAGAATGGCAGGTCGCGAAAATCGCTTTCGGGGATGAGGGTCGCGGGGTGATCGATGGCGAGGCCGCTGCCATGGAATCGCTTCCGGAAGGAACACGGGGGATTCCCGGATTGCATGAGATCCATCGCGGTGCCGGGATTTCCCTTTTGCGAATGCCTTATCTCAAGGGGCGCGTGTTGCGCCGCGGCGAATATGAGGATGCGCTCGGCCTGCTGGATTCCTGGCGAAGCGATCTCGCACCGCGCGCCATCACGGAATTTTCGGAGTGGTCCATCATCGAAGGAGAAATCCTGAAAAGCGAAGAGGGTCGGCGGGCAATGGAGAAATTGCAGGGTGTTCGTCTTTCGGCGTCCGTCCGGCACGGGGATTTCGCCCGGTGGAATTTGATCCGGGACACGAACGGAAACCTCACGGCCCTCGACTGGGAATGGGGAACGGCCCATGGAATGCCCGGCATGGATGCGGCGCATTTCTTTCTTCAGGACGCGATGCTGGTGGACCGGAAAGAGCCCGCCGAAGCGGTCCGGGCCGCCATTCGTTTTCTGGAGCGGGATTCCTGCATGGCCTGTCTTGGAAAAGCCGGTTGGCCGGAAGATCCCCTGTTGCCGGTCATCGCGAATCTCGCTTACAAGCAGGGCTCGAACCAACAGAACACCCGGAAATTCCTGGATGCCGCATTGCGGATGCTCCGATGATCCATTCCGAAACGATGCCATCCTCCAAACCTCATATCGTCCTGCTCGGACAAACGCCCCCCCCGTGGCATGGACAAGCCGTCGCCACGAAAATTCTCTTCGAGCACGACTGGCCGGATTTCGACGCCAGCTGCCTCCGCATGGACTACAGCGAGGAGATGGACGAGGTGGGGCGCTTCCAGTTCAAGAAGATCGCAAGGCTGGCAAGGCTGGTCCGCAACACCCGCGAAGCCCTGTCCCGTTCGCCGGAGAGCATTTTGTTTTATCCTCCGGCAAGCGCGAAGTGGATTCCGTTTCTCCGCGATGCCGTTTTCCTCGCCTGCGTGCGGGGGAAGGCGGCGAAGACGGTTTTCATTTTCCACGCGAGCGGGCTGGCCGCATTCTCCGACGCGGGGCCGGTCAGGAAATGGTTGGCCTCGGTCGCCTATCAGAACGCGGACATGGCGCTCGAAGTCGCGGAAGAAGCCGTCGCCCCTCATGATGTGTTCGCCGCCAAACGCCATCTCTGGTGCCCGTGCGGCATCGAGGTGCCGCAGGTGGAACCCCGGAGCCCGGAGCCCGGACGCCCCTTGGAAGTTCTGTTCATCGGAAGCCTGCAGGAGGGCAAGGGGATTCTTGAAATCCTGAAAACCGCGGCGCGGTTGAAAGCCTCCGGCCATGAAAAGAATTTCCGCTTCCAGATCGTGGGGCGCTGGATGGACGACCGCTTCGCCTCGGAAGCGATGGCAATGCACGAGGCCCTGGATCTCGGCAGGATGGTGCGGTTTCCCGGACAGCTTCTGGATGGGGCGAAGTGGGACGCCTACCGGGACGCCGATGTGTTTTTCTTTCCTTCCCACTACCCGTCCGAAGCCAGTCCCATCGTCCTGATGGAGGCGCTGGGCTCGGGGTTGCCGGTTGTCACCACCGCATGGAACGGCATTCCCGCGCTGATGGCCGGTTGCCCCGCCGCCACGCTTCTCCCGGTGAAATCCCCGGAAAAGTATGCGGAAGCCCTTGTCCGGCTGCATGCTTCCCGGGGAAATCTCCACGAGCATGCCTCAAAGGCGCGCGGGTTTTACGAAGCGCATTTCACGCCCGCCAGATTTGTCGAGCGGGTCTCGGACGCCCTCCGGTTGGTTGCCACTCCGGCGCCCCCCGGCCAAGCCGCCGCACGGCGATCCGCACCCGCATCGGAAAGAAGCGGGCCGCTGCGCCTTTCCGTGTATCTTGCGGATCAGAATCCGGGGCATGACAGGAGCCTGGGAATCACCCGGATGTCCGGGGTGGTGTTGAACGCGCTCGCCGGACGGGAGGATGTTTCCCTGCATACGGTTGCTTCCAGAACCTCCTGGCAGGGACCGGTGAACGGAGCGATTTCCGAGATTCTGCCATGGAACACCCGGGCCAAAATCATGCGGGTGATGACGGACCACCTCCACCCTGTGCTTTCAAACGCCGGATCGCAGGCCGATGTCTGTTATTTTCCGAAGGGATTCCTGCCAAAACTCCGTCTGAAATGCCCGTCCGTGGTCACCATCCATGACACCATCATCCAGTATTACCGGGACATGCACCCCGGATGGAGGAAGCGGGCCGAGTATGCCTATTGGGTGGAGATGCTGAAATCCAGCCTGACCCGCGCGGACGGAATTCTAACGGTATCGGAGAACTCCAAATCCCAGATCATGGATTTCATGCGGCGGTACGGGCTGCCCCCGCGGGAGATATTGGTCACATACGAACCCTGCGTCTATGAAACGACGGAGCAGCCGACGGCCCCTGAAAAAAAAGGTTATGTGGTGCATTTTTCCTCGAAGGAACCTCACAAAATGACTGCGCCACTGGTCCGCTGGTGGACCTCGCATCCCAAAGGAAGGCTTCCCCCTCTCCATCTGGTGGGAGGAATGGACGATGAAGTCGCCCCCCTGATCCAGGGGAGGAATGATATTGTGAAACATTCCTATCTGTCGGATGAAAAGCTGCAGGAGATATTGATGGCCGCGGATGCCCTGGTCATCCCATCCGAGATCGAAGGTTTCGGCCTGCCCGCGGTGGAGGCCTATTATCTCGGGACTCCGGTTTGTTACAATTTGGGAACATCCATCGAGGAGATTCTGGGGGAATCGACCCGGACCGGCGGCTTTCATCTGCATGAAATGGATTCCCTGCTGCCCGCGCTGGAGAAGACCATTTCCATGCCCGCCGATGAAGTCAGAAGAATCGGTTTGGAACTGCGCGCGCGCTTCGCCACCGAAAAAGTCGTGGAATGCATGATGCGGGGTTTCCGGAATGCCGCACGCACGTGAGATTGATTCACCCACCACACTTTCCGCTCCCACCCCCATGATCCGCGTTTTGATGCTCGGCCGGACCGGGAACAATCTTTTCCAATACGCCTTGGGACGGGTTTTGGCGGAAAAACACGGAGTTCCTTTGATCCTCGACGGTTCCTGGTTTCAGGCCCGGGACTGGGAAATGGTCGGGAAATTGGAAGCCCTTCCGATCAAAGCGAAACTGGTCCGCCCATGGTCCCATGGTTCCCGGCTCCTTCGCAAAGTGACGGGGCGGCACCATTGGGAGTATCTCGGAAAGCCCGTTTACCGGGAACCTGTTTCGGACCTTTCCTTCAACGCCTCGGTCCTGTCTCTTCCCGCGGACTGCGTGGCAATCGGATATTTCCAGAGCCCCCGCTATTTTGAAACCATGGAAGAAGAGATACGCGGCGAGCTTTCCTTCTCCGCAAGAAGATTTGATGAAACTTCCATGGCCGTGGCCGGGCGGCTCATGGAACCGGGCTCCGTCGCGGTGCATGTCCGGCGCACCGATTACATCGGGAATCCAAATGTGGATGTATGCGGCGATTCCTACTACCGGAGCGCCGCCCGCCGCTTCCGCGAACAAATTCCCTCACCGCGGTTTTTCATTTTCTCGGACGATCCCGGATGGTGTGCCGGAGCCTTCCGTGATCCGGATTGCACGGTGGTGGATTGCCCGGAATCGAGGACCGATCCTTTCAATGATCTTCATCTGATGAGTCTCGCGAATCATCATATCATCGCCAACAGCAGCTATTCCTGGTGGGGTGCCTGGCTGGGAAAAAAGAAAGGGCAGCAGGTGCTGATGCCACCGAGATGGTTCGAGGGAATCCATAGCCCCATCGAAGAGAAAATGTGCGAAGGCTGGCAAATCGTGAATCCAGGAGAATGAACATCGAACGACTCATTCCCCCCGCCCTGGCGTGGAGGCTTGGAAGAAAGAAAAGGAAAGCCCGGGAGGACGAACTTTTCCGAAACCTCTATTCCCAATTTTTGAAACCGGGTAATCTTTGTTTCGATATCGGCGCGAATCTGGGAAACCGCATTCGCAGCTTCCGCGATCTGGGATGCAAGGTGGTGGCCCTCGAACCGCAATCCTCCTGCTTTTCCGCGTTGGAAAAACGCTTTGGAACGGACAAGGACGTGATCCTTCTCAACCAGGCGGCGGGATCTTCGGAAGGGGAAATGGAAATTCACATTTCACCCGATCATGTTTTGTCTTCTTTGTCTCCGACGTTCATCCAGCGCACCACGGAGTCCGGACGATTCGCCCGCTCCAGATGGAACCGCAGGGAGAAGTGCCGCGTCACGACGCTGGACTCCCTGATCGGCGATCACGGGGTTCCCGGATTTGTCAAAATCGATGTCGAAGGTTTCGAGGCGGAGGTGCTCGCGGGGCTGTCCCACCCGGTTCCCGGCATATCGATCGAATGGACGCCCGAGCTGCCGGAAAACGCGCGGAGCTGCATCGGGCGGCTGGCGAATCTCGGAGATTATGAATTCAACATCAGCTGGGGGGAAACCATGATCTTCTCCAAAAGAGGATGGAGATCCGCCGAAGCGATGCTCGGGCTTGTGGACGAGCTTGCCCATGAACCCTTTCTTTTCGGAGACATCTACGCCCGGTCCGTATCCCGAAAAACCTGATTTATGTCCCAATCCATCCAGCTCGTTCATCCGCGGCCGCCGTTCGATCCCAGGGCGGAAGGCATGCTTCCGGCAACCGGCGGCTTCCCCACATCCGACCGTCCTTTGTTTCTCGCGGGTTACAGCGAGCTTTGCAGGATCGATCTGAACGGCGGAGCGGCGTTGGAGATCTGCGGCGGCTTCGGCAAACTTGCCGCGATGCTTGCGGGTGTTTTCCCTTCGGCAAAAATCACCGGACTGGATCTTTATGAGGCATCGGGACCGGAGATCGACGATCTGCGGAAACGCCATCCGAATCTTTCCTATGTGGCGGGCGATGCTTTCGATCTTTCGGGATATGGGGACGAAACGTTCGATCTGATATGGGGGCAGGCGGCGCTGCATCATCTGGCGCACGATCCGGAGGGTTTGTGCCGGGGAGTTTCACGGGTGCTGAAACCCGGGGGACGGTTTGTTTTCATATTCGAGCCGCTGGGGCATAATCTTCCGGTGGCGGCAATCCGGGCTGTGCGGATGGCAAGACATGAGCTGGGCGATGAGAGCAATCTATATCTCTCGCAGTTCGAGCGGATGACGGAGTATTTCACCAAATGCGAGGTGCAGATTTTCAATCTCCTCGGTTATCCAATGAAAGCTCTCTCCGACCGGCTGGCACCTGTGGCCGGCGCCGTTCAGGGCGTGGACTCCTGGTTGTTCAAAACATTTCCCAAGCTGCTCCGCTATGGAGCGAACTGCAATCTGGTGTTCACCAAATAATCCAATCACTCCGTCCCGCCTCCCCATGCGCTGGTTCACCTGCACGCCTCTCCCCTTCGGGGGCGGGGCTGATTTTTTTGCAAGGGACAGCGGTTTGCTCAGCCGGGGATTCCGCGCCATCGGGGTGGAGAGCATGGCCGTCATGCCGAATCCGGGCACGCCGGATGATCTGGAAGATTTGATCCGGACGGATTTCCACAATCTGGAGTCGGCGGAATGGTGGAAGGGGCATCGTTTGGATGGGGTGGTTCTCTACGCCTGGGGTAGCCCCCGTTTCCGCAATGTGGCCAAGGCGATCCGCCAATCAGGAGCGAGACTGGTTCTGAATCAGGATAGCAGCGGAGCGATCAGCCCGCTCGCGGGCACCCGCGCCTGGATGAATGAGCGGTGGGTGATTTCGGGCGGTGGGAAATCCCCGCGATCGACCGCCATGGGAGCGCTCCGGATCGCGCGCGGGCTGACCGCCGGCCTGTTGGCGACGGATCCGCTCCGTGCGGTTCATCTGCGCCAGGGGCATTTGATTTCATGCGTGCATCCCGGGGCGGTGGAACGCTACAGAGCATTGTGCCGGAAATATGGCGGAGAGGATCTCGCGCGCCGGGTGGTTCTGGCTCCTCATCCGGTTTCCGGCGGGATGCACATTCATGCGGACTCTCCGGCGAAACGGAAGCAGGTGGTGGCGGTGGGCAGGTGGGATGACGAAATCCAGAAAAGACCGGCACTGCTGATGGAGACCCTCGAACGCCTGCTATCCAACGACCACGATGTGCATGTGGAAATCATCGGGAAATCGACGGAACGCCTGAAGGCATGGCATGCCGCCCTGCCTCCCCGCATCGCCGGGCGGATTCACAACCGGGGAAAGCTTCCTCATGACGAATTGCGGGAGATTCTGGCGGAATCGCAGGTGAATTATTGCCCGTCGGCCTACGAGAGTTTCAACATCGCCGCGGCGGAGGCGCTTTGCTGTGGTTGCTCCGTGGTGGCGCCAGGCATTCCAACCATGGAAAGTTTCCAATGGTTCGTATCGAAGAACTCGGGAACCCTGGCGGAGCGGGATGACGCGGACGGGCACGCGGACGCCCTGGCCCGTGAATTGAACCTGTGGAAGGACGGCGGAAGAAATCCGACGGACATTTCCCGCGACTGGAGCGCCGTTCTCCATGCCGACCGGGTGGCCGCGGAAATCCTCCGCCTTTCCTCTTTGCAAATGAAATGAACCGCTCCTCCGGTAACCCTTGTTTGGTCAACGTGCTGCTCGCCGCGCTTCTCTCCGCGGCGGTTTTGCAGACGCTGAATGCATATCTGTGGAGCATTGGCGGAGGGCTCGCCCATTCATGGATCGGAACGGTTCTTCTCGCGGCGGGGAGCGCCGCCGCATTCGGGGTGTTTTGGAAAAAGGCGGATGTCTCCGAAAAGGAGAGGTTTCTTTCCGCGTGGACATGGCCGCTGCCGTGGGTGTTTCTGGCGATCCTGACATGGCAGAGCGTGGTGTATCCGCCGGTGATGAGCGATTCGTTGTGTTACCGCTTGCCGAGGATTTTCCTCTGGTTGCAGGAGGGTTCGATCACGCGGAGCGGGGCGTCGGACGGCAGGATTCAGGAAATGCCGTGGGCGTGGGAAATTCTGGCGCTGCCGCTGGTGGCGGTGAACCGGCTGACGCTGGCTTCCCTGGTGAATCTGGCGGCATGGGTGGCGGCGCTGCAATTGATCCATCATTGGGCGCTGCGGGCGGGGGCGGACCGCTGGAGGGCACGGTGGCTTTCCCTGGCGGTTTCCACCGCACCGGTGTTTTTGCTGCAGGCGGTTTCCACGGCAAACGATTTGTTCGCGGCGGTGCTGCTGATGATTTCGCTGCATTTCATCCTTTCGTTCGGTGCCGCGCCGCACTGGAGCAAGGTGTTCCTGTCGTTGCTGGCGTTGATGATGGCTTGCGGGATCAAGCCGCAGTTTCTGGTGCTGGGCGCGGGCTGGGGGTTCTGGTGGATATTCGATCCATCGAAGCCGTGGAAGCATACGCCGCTGGCGGGGCTGGCCGTGGCGGGGCCTCTGGCGCTGCTGGTTTCGCCGCTGCCGGTGTTCGTGCTGAATCATCTGGCGTCGGGGAAATTCATGGGAGCGGGAATGGCGCCGGGGGTGGAGTCCGGTTCGGCCCTGCTGAAAGCGGTCGCCGCGACATTGCAGTTTTTCGCGGCGCAGTTGCAGGTTCCGGTGATGCCGGGGGCGGAAAGGATCACGGCGGCGTTGCAATCCCCGGGCTTCGTGCGGGCGATCCACGCAGAGATTCCGCAATTCGGGCCGGAGGTGCTGATGATCCCGATCATCGACAAGGCGGGCTTCGGGCTGATCCATTTCGGGCTGCTGGCGGCGGGAGTGGCGCTGGGGCTGCGGTTGCGCGACAGGCGGCTGTGGTGGGTGGCGGGTTTCGTCGCCGGATCGTTTCTTCTGGCGGGCTCGCAGGTGGTGCCGGAGACGATCGGGCGGTCGTTTCTGGGCTTCGGGGCGCTGTTGGTTCCGCTGGCGGTGGCCGGGCTGGCTCCGGTGCGGCGGGGGTGGCTGGTGGCTTGGTGCGTGGCGGGGATTTCGGGGGGATTTGTCGCGATGATTTTGAATCCCTCGTGCCCGGCGTGGCCGTCCCGCATGGTGGAGCGCATGGCGGGGGAAGCCGGAAAAACGGGTGCTGCGGAGAAGCTGGAACGCTATCATGCCTATCAGGAACGGGCGGCGACGGGTAAGGGATTTCTCGATCCCGTCCCGCCGGGCGAGCCGGTGGCGGTGCTGGTGAGGGGTTTCACACCGCTCACGGGCTTGTGGACTCCGGACTGGCGGCGGCACCGGATCGACTTTGTGCATGAAATTCCCGCCGGGGAATTCGCGGCCGGAGAGCATGACTGGCTGCTGATCGGAGACAACGCGGTCGAGACGTTTCCCGGACAAGTGGAGGAATACCGCGGCCTCGACGGCTGGGAAATCGTCCGCGAGGATGCGTATCTGACCACGCTGAGCCAAGGGCCGGAGCGGTGGGTTTTGTACCGCAGGACATCGCCGCACTAACAGAACCAATGGATTTCACGATCATCACCCCCTCGCTGAATTACGGACGTTTTCTGGGCGATTGCCTGGAAAGCGTGGCATCGCAGCAGGGAGTGGAGTTGGAGCATCTGGTCTTCGACGCGGGATCGGACGACGAAAGCGAGGAGGTTGCCGCCGGTTTTCCGCACGCGCGGTGGATTCGCGAAAAGGACGAGGGAATGTCCCATGCGATCAACAAGGGCTTCGACCGCGCGGAGGGCGGGTGGGTGATGTGGCTGAACGCGGACGACCGGCTGCGCCCCGGCGCGCTGGCGGAAACGCTCGCGTTGCTGCGGAAAAGCGATGCGGACGTGGTGTACGGGGATTTCCAGTTCATCGACGAAGACGGCGGATTCATTCGCCGTGTGAGGATGCCCCGCTGGTCGCGCTTCGTACACGTTCACCACCATTGTTTCGTGGGATCCACGGCCGCGTTTTACCGGAGGGAAACGGTGACCGGAGCGGGTTTCCGGCTGAGGGAGGATTTCCGCTACGTGATGGACGGGGAATTCTACGCGCGGCTGGACGAGGCGGGAAAACGATTCGAGCGGATGCCGCTGGTGGTGGCGGACTTTCGATTGCATTCCGAAAACGCATCCATGCGCCATCTGGCGAAGACGCGGGACATGGAAACGATTCTCGCGGCTGAGAAGCAACATGTGGAATCGCGCGCGATCCGCAGGGCGTATGGAATCACCTTGTTCGCGGACCCCTATTTGAACGGCCTGGCCGACGGCGTGTTGTGGCTGGCGGCGAAAGCATGGAAAGCGGCGCTCAAGCGATGATCGGGGACAAATCACTCAAAATCGCAGCGGTTTTCGCTACGATGAACCGCTCGGCCACGGCATTGGCCTGCGTCCGCGCCCTGGCCGCGCAAACCAGACCGCCGGATCTGGTGGTGGTGGCGGACAATGTTTCCACGGACGGCACCGCGGACCATCTGGAAAATCTCCGGTCGCTCCCCTTCCGGCTGGTGGTGATCCGGATGCCGGAAAATCTGGGAAACGCCGGCGGCGTGCGCGATGCCATGGAGCATGCGTTCGCGGACGGTGCGGACGCCGTGTGGATTCTCGACGACGATTCATGGCCCCGGCCCGATGCGCTGGCCGCCATGCTCGCCCCGGAATGGCGGACGGATGTGGTCCGGCACGCCCTCCAGATCGACCCGGCGACGGGGCGTTTCACCTGGCCGCTATGGATCGGCGCGGACGGAGCGTGGAAGCTGGTGGGCACGAAAGAGGAATTGCCCGCCGGAGCGCTTTGCAGGAGCCGCATCTCCTGGACGGGGGCGCTGCTTCCCCGCGAGGTGCGCGGGATCGTGGGCCCTGTCACGGGCGAGCTTTTCATCCGCGGCGAGGACGAGGAATACCCGTGGAGAATCGAACGGGCGGGCATCGCGCAGGAAGCCGTGTGCGGAGCGATCATGGATCACCCCGGGCCGGCGAACATCGTCCATTGGCGGGGATTCGGAAAAAACTTCTTCTTCGAGCGGGGGCTGGCCGATTGGAAACTCTACTACAAGGTTCGCAACATGGTTTGGCTGAAACGCCGGCAATCCGGGAGGCTCAAAGCCCTTCTGACAGGCGCCGGTTATGCCATGGCCACATGCCGCTTCGACGGGTTCCGGCGCTGGCCGGTTCTGATGCGCGCGTTCTCGGACGGCTGGGCGGGACGCCTCGGCAAAAAAGACGGCTGGCCCCCCGCGTGATCGCGGGTCTGGTTTCCCGGTATCAGGCATTGCATGCCGGGCGGATTTTGCGATGATCCGGGACTCCACCGCGCTCCGTTCCGAATTCCAGCGGTCCCATATCTTCCACCATGGCAACCCGTCGCAACGAATCGTTCCGAATCCAGGTCTCCCAGCTCACCGATGCGTTTCTGGTGTTCATCGCGTTCTGGCTGGGGGAGGAATTGCGCGATTTCGTCCGGATGTGGTGGGGGATGGCTCCCGACGACGAACTGCTTTTCCGCTCCATGGGCTGGGTGCTCTACGTGGCGGTTCCCTTCACCCCTCTGGCTCTCGAACGGTTCGGCTTTTACGACCAGCCGATGCGGAAAAGCACGCGGTTGGCGGTATGGCAGATCGTGCGCTCCCTGGTCGTGATCGGCCTGGTCCTCGGGATGTTCGCCTTGTTCGCCAAGCAAATGGGGGCAAGCCGCCTGATCCTGGGCTCCGGGCTGATACTAACCTTCATCCTGATCCTCGCGCGCGACCGGATCACGCACGCCGTGCTGAAACGGCAAACCCTCGACGAATCGAAAAAGGAGCGGGTGATCATCGCCGGTTCCGGGAACGAAATGGAGGAATTGCTGGAGGAATTCGATCCGGAAATCACCTCGCGATGGCATGTCGTGGATCGCTTCGACCTGTGCAAAAGCACGGTGGACGACTTGTTCGACCTTCTGAAACGGGAATCGGTGGAGCGGGTGATTTTCTCCGCGAAGCACACGGAATTTGAAAAAGTGGCGCGGGCCGTGGAAGCCTGCGAACTCC
>CAZVSA010000004.1:0-41988 GCA_964629955.1 uncultured Luteolibacter sp. | reverse complement strand
AAGCCGACAGCGTCCAAACCGGAAAACCCGGGCCGGGCAATTCCGGAACCGGACGGCCCCTTCCATGGAACAACCCCGCCGGGCTTCACACAAAAATCCCGCAGCCGCCCTTTTCCCGAATTTCGGTGCAATCGCTTGAACGACCCGACCGCCCCGCGCAGTAAATACCAGAACCAACCACACCGTAACAACCATGGCACCCCACCTCCTTTCATCCCGCCGCCGCTTCCTCAAGGGCATCACCGCCGCCTCCGCCGGCACGATCGCCTTCCCGAACCTTCTGCTGCGCGCGCAGGACACCCCCGCCTCCAAAAGACTCGGCATCGCCTGCGTGGGCGTTGGCGGAAAAGGGTTTTCCGACATGGTGAACTCCTCTTTCGAGAACGAAATCGTCGCCATCTGCGATGTGGACGCCAACATGCTCGCCAAAGCCGCCGAAAGATTTCCGCAGGCGAAGCAATACCGCGATTTCCGGCAAATGCTCGACGAGCAGGAAAGCTCCATCGACGCCGTCACCGTCTCCACGCCCGACCACTCCCACTATCCCGCCGCGATGCACGCCATCGGCCTCGGCAAGCACGTCATGGTGCAGAAGCCCCTCGTCAACACCCTCTGGGAAGCGGACGAACTCCACAAAGCGGCGAAGAAAAAAGGCGTGATCACCCAAATGGGCAACCAGGGCCACACCTTCGAGGAAAACCGCGTGCTCAAGGAATGGTTCCAGGCCGATGTCGTGGGAAAAATCAGTGAAATCCACGTATGGACGAACCGCCCGATCTGGCCGCAGGGCGGTTCCGCGATCCTGAAACCCGGCGATGCACCGGAGTTCCTCGATTGGAAGCTCTGGCTCGCCCAAACCCCCGACAAGCCCTATTCCCCGGACGTCCATCCCTTCGCCTGGCGCGGCTTCTACGAATGGGGCAGCGGCGCGCTCGGCGACATGGGATGCCACAACCTCGATCCGCTCGTATGGGCGCTCGGACTCGGCGTCCCCAACAAAATCGAAGCCACTGCCGAAAACCTCACCGACGTCGCATGGCCCACCGGAGCGAAGGTCGTCTACGTCTGGAACGACGTTCCCGGCCATGGGGAAATCACCCTCTACTGGTACGAAGGCAAAAACGCCGACGGCTCCCCCGCCAAGCCCCCGGCTCCCAAGGAACTCGGCAATCAGGAACTCTCCGCCACCGGCTTCTACGTCGTGGGTGCCGATGGCGTCCTCTACAACCAGGGCGACCAGGCCAGCAACCTCACCATCCTCCCGGAAAACCGCTCCAAGGAATTCCTCGCCTCTCCTCCGCCGAAGACCCTCGAGCGCAGCCCCACTCCCGGCGACCCGCAAAAGGAATGGTCCCTCGCCATCAAGCAAGGCAAAGCCTTCCCCTTCATGTCCGATTTCGACTACGCCGTGCCGCTCACCGAGCTTTGCCTCCTCGGCAATCTCGCCATCTGCACCGGAAAACCGATCGAATGGGATCAGGAAAAATTCCAGGCCATCGGCAACGACGAGGCGAACAAGCTCATCAAACGCCCCGCCTACCGCGACGGCTGGGAATACTCCAGCGACAAGATCTGAGCCGCCGCGACGGCTGCGGGAAACCGGAGACGCGGGACTCTTCCGGCGCACCGTGGAACCACGGCGCCAGGGTTCCGCGTTTCTCTTTTCCGCCTTGCCAGTCCGTTTTTGCAAAATTATGCAATCAAATGGCTGGCAGGCGGGTTGACAGCACCCGCCCGCACACCTCATCGTCCGGCGCTTCTATTTTTCCATGATATTCAAGAGTCTTTGTCGCAACGCCGGGATCGGCGCGAATTCCTATCTGCTTAAAACCTCGTCGGCGAAGGTGGTGCTGGACGCCGGAATGCACCCCAAGCACGAGGGGGGCGAGGCCATCCCGCACTACGAATTCCTCGATCCGGGCAGCGCGGACTCGATCATCATCACCCATTCCCACCTCGATCACGTGGGAACGCTGCCCGTTTTTCTTGAGAAACAACCGCAGGCCAAGGTCTTCCTCACCCAGGAAACCGCAAGCCTCGCCGGCGCGATGCTTCACAATTCCGTGAACGTCATGCAGGCCAAGCGGATCGAACTCGGCATCTCCGAGTATCCCCTTTTCGAGCACCAGGAACTCGACAGGATCGAAAAACTCTTCGAGCTCAGGGCCGTCGAACGTCCTTTCGATCTCGATCCCGGCGGCACCATCCGGGCCACTTTCCACGACGCCGGCCACATTCTGGGCTCCGTCGGGGTCACCATCAAAGCCGAGGGGAAACACATCTTCTACACCGGCGACGTGAACTTTGAAAACAGCACCCTCCAGAAAGGCGCGCTTTTCCCCACCGATCCCGTGGACGTCCTCATCGTGGAAACCACCCGCGGCGAGCAGGCCCGCCCGCCGGAATACGACCGCCGGAAAGAGGAAAACACATTCGCCTCGGCCATCGCCAATGTCATCGACCGCAAAGGCTCCGTGCTCATCCCCGTCTTCGCGATGGGCAAAACCCAGGAAGTCCTCGCCATGCTCCACCGTTTCAAGCAGGAGGGCCTGATCCCGGAAAAAACCCCCGTGTACATTGGCGGCCTGAGCACCAAAATGACCACCATCTACGACCGTTTCAGCGACAGCTCCCGCCGCCAGCTCCCCGGCTTCCGGTTCCTCAAGGACATGGATCTCGAATCGGGAAACAAAAAGCGCGTCGGGCCGATTCCCTTCCGCAACGGCTGCATCTACGCGCTCTCCAGCGGCATGATGTCCGAGAAAACCGTCTCCAACATCTTCGCCCGCCAGGGAGTCCTGGAAAACCCGAAACACGGCCTCTTCTTCGTCGGCTACACCGATCCGGAAACCCCCGGCGGACGCATACGGACGGCCGCCCCCGGCGACCCCGTTCTGCTCGATCCCGCCTTTCCTCCGGTTCCCCTCCGCTGCGAAGTCCGCTCCTTTGACTTCAGCGGCCACTCCACCCGCGACGCCATCCTCCATTATGTGGAAAAACTCCGGCCCGCCAAAACGTTCCTCGTTCATGGCGACGACGGCGCCGTCGAATGGTTCTCACAAGAAATCAAACGCCGCCTCCCCGATACCGAAGTCATCGTCCCCGTCCCCGGCACCGAATACGAAATCTAACAATCCTCCCTCCGCATGAAGCTCGACATCCTCGCCCAGGTCATCCCCCACCTCCTCGTCCTCGCCGCCCTCGCCGGTGCCATCGGCTGGGCGATCCGAGGAAAAACCGCCGCCCCCCCGCCCAATCCCCGGGAACCCGCCCCCCGTGAGCGCCCGCGTTCCGACGCCGCCCTCGAACAAGCCCGCGCCGCGCAGAAATCCCTCAAGACCGATCTCGAAACCCTCCGCGCCAGCTCCGTGCCCCGCACCGAGTTGGAAGCGACAACCGCCGAGCTGGAATCCACCCGGCAATCCCTTGCCGCCGAGCAAAACCGCGCCGCCGCCCTCGACGCCGATCTCAAGAAATCCCGGGAAACCATCCGCCAGCTCAGCGCCAGGACCAACGAAGCCGACAAAACCCGCAACGACCGCGCCTTCGCCCTCGAAAACGAACTCTCCAAAGCCCGCGAACAACTCACCCTCCTCCAATCCCGGCCCGACGACACCGCCGAACTCCAGACCGAAATCGAACGCCTCCGGGAATCCGTCGCCACCACCACCCGTTACGCCGGGGAACTCCGCAAACGCGAAGCCGCCGCCAATGACGCCCTCGCAAAACTTCAGGAACGCCTCGCCCAATCCCCCTCCCCCGCCGCTCCCGCGCCCACCCGCACCGGCGAGTCCGACCGCGTCCGCGCGGCCAAGGCCGAAGTCGCCCGCCTCAACGCCCTCCGTGACGCTTCCCCGCCCCCGGAAGAAAAACCACCCGCCGCACCCTCCCAGCCCCAGCTCGAATTCCCGGAAGACCCGCAACCGGTCGAACCTCCCGCTGCGGAAACCCTCCATCCGTAAAAACCCCGCCCCACCCGTCATCATGAGACTCAATCCCGCTCTCACCCTCCTTTGCGCAGGCACCGCCTGCGCCGCTCCCCTGGCCAGGGAAACCATCGCCGAAGGACTGCGCGATCCGATGGAGATCGCCCTCGCTCCCGACGGGGACATCTATGTCACCGAGCGCGAAGGCCGAGTCCTGCGCGTCCATCCCCCCACCGGCGGCATGTTTGAAATCGGTCAAATCCCCGTCGAGGCCCTCCGCGCCGACAACCGCGACAGCCCCTACGCCCGCGAGGACGGCCTCCAGGGCATCGCCCTCGATCCCGATTTCGCCCGGAACCAACGCATCTACCTCTACTACAGCGCCCCGGACAAACTCCTCAACCGCCTCTCCCGCTTTCAGCTCCGCGACGGGAAAATCGACATGGATTCCGAGCTCATGCTCCTCGAAGTCCCCGGCGAGCGCGACAACCGCGTCTGCCACCACGGCGGCGGCGTCGAATTCGGGCCCGACGGCCTCCTCTACCTCTCCACCGGCGACAACACCAACCCCTTCGAGAGCGACGGCCACTCCCCCATCGACGACCGCGAGGGCCGCGAATTCGCCGACGCCATGCGCAGCGCCGGAAACACCAACGACCTGCGCGGAAAAATCCTCCGCATCCGCCCCACGGAAGACGGCTACGAAATCCCTCCCGGCAACCTCTTCCCCCCCGGCACGGAAAAAACCCGCCCGGAGATCTACGTCATGGGCTGCCGCAATCCCTTCCGTTTCTCCATCGATTCCAAAACCAGAACCCTCTACTGGGGCGAAGTCGGCCCCGATGCCGGCGACCCGTCCGACAAAGGCCCCCGCGGCCACGACGAGGTCAACCAGGCCAGGGCCGCCGGCAACTACGGCTGGCCCTTCGTCATCGCCGACAACAAACCCTACCCCATCCGCAACTTCGGAACCGGCGAACTCGGCCCCATGACCGATCCCGCCGCACCCATCAACCCCGGCTCCCGCAACACCGGCCTGCGCGAACTTCCCCCCGCCCAGCCCGCCTTCATCTGGTATCCCTACGCGAACAGCGAGGAATTCCCCGTCATGGGAAGCGGTGGCCGCAACGCGATGGCCGGCCCCGTGTTCTACTACGATGCGAATCGTACTTACAACATCCTCCCCAAAGAGGACGACCGCACCCTCCTCACCTACGAATGGATGCGCGGAAAAATCTACAAGGCGAAACTCGACGAGAAGGAAGACCTGAAAAGCCTCGACGTGCTCATGGAAGGACTCACCCACCCCATGGACCTCGAAATGGCCGCCGACGGCTCCCTCTGGCTCCTTGAATACGGTTCCGAATGGTGGTTCGGCACCAACGGCAAGATCACCCGCATCCTTCCGGAAAGCTCCAACAAAGCCCCCGCCATCACCATCGCCGCAACCCCCGGCATGGAGCGCACCTTCGAGGTGAAGGAAGCCGCCGATCCCGATGGCGACAAAATCACCGTCACCTGGTTCCTCACCGTCGGCCACACGGAACAAAACGTCGGCACCGGCTCCAAAGTCACTCTGCCACCCGGCACGGGATCCGAAATCCGCGCCGTGGCAACCGACGGCAAGGGAGGCACCGGCATCGCCCGCATCGCCTTGGAAGAGGAAAAGGCCAATTCCAGCCTCGCCCTGAAACTCGCGGGCGAACCGGACGCGCTCGCCTTCGGGCAAGCCATCCCCTTCGAGATCACCGCCGATCCCTCACCGGACGCCGCGGGCATCACCCTGCGCGCCCGCTACATCCCGCCCACCGGCCACGACTCGGGTGGCCCGCAGTTCGACACCGAAATTTCCTCCCTCGTCACCGCCAACCAGTGCCTCGCCTGCCATCAGGTGGATCATCCGTCCGTCGGCCCCTCCTATCTCCACGTGGCGCTCAAATACCAGGACCGGAGCGATGCCGCCGATTATTTGAAAACCAAACTCAAGGACGGCAGCACCGGAGTCTGGGGGGAAGTTCCCATGCCACCCCAGATCGCCCTGAAAGCCGAAGACGCCGACACCATCGTCCGCGCGATCCTCGGCTTGGCCGACGGCATCGGCGAGGCCAGGGGAGCCTCCGATGGCACCCTCAAGCTCCCGCCCGCACCCGAAGGCGCGGCACCCGGCGGAGCCTGGGAACTCACCGCATCCGCACCCGGCTACAGCCCCGTGAATCTCCGCGTCCCTGCCAGATAACAGGAAAGCCATATCCTGTTTACAAAATGGGCTTATCCCAACTCTGAAAAAATCCACAGAATCAAGTTTCTTAAAATCCGTACAATCAGTGTAATCCGTGGTTAAAAATTCTCTTTCATTCATAAATCCACCTCATCTCTGAAAGATGCGATTATGCCTCATCCCATTTCCAAACTAACCGGCTTTGCGGATGAAGCGTCCCGCGACCTGAAAACACAGATTCAGGCAACCAGGGAAATCGGATGGTCGAACATCTCCGCCCGCATGATCGGCGGAGCCAACATCCACGAACTTTCCGAAGATGAGTTTGAGAAAGCGGCGGACCTCCTGGACGAGGCCGGAATCAAGGTTCCCGAGTTCGGCTCCCTGATCGGGAACTGGGGCAAAAAAATCAGCGGTGATTTTGACACAACCCTGGCGGAAATCGGGCGGGCGATTCCGCGCATGAAGCGCCTGGGCACCCGCATCATCCGCATCATGTCCTATGCGCAGGAACCATGGGGCGAAAACCAGCATGAAGAAGAGCGCTTCCGCCGTCTGCGTGAAATCACCGCCCGCTTCGCCGGTCACGGACTTGTCGCCACACACGAAAACTGCATGAACTGGGGCGGCCTTTCCGCCCGGCACACCCTGCGGCTGATCGAGGAAGTGCCCGGCCTGAAATTGATTTTCGACACCGGGAACCCCCTGACGCAGAAAGACCGCTCCAAAAACGAACCCCATCCCTGGCAGGACTCCTTTGAATTCTGGGAAGCGGTCCGCCCTCCCGTCTCGGACGATGTGGAGGCGGAATTCACCATGCCCGGTGACGGCGAAGCGCAGGTTCGCGCCATCCTCGGGGACGCGCTCGCACGCGGCTATGACGGCTACATCGCCATCGAGCCCCACGTTGCCACGGTCTTCCATGCCCCGGATCCGGAGAAGGTCGACTGGCGGCAGTGTTACGAATCATACGTCGAGTACGGCAAAAGATTCACCCGGCTCGTGGAGGGGATTCATTCCTGAACAAGGGCGGGATTCCCACCCCAATCAAATTCCATCCCCGAAACGATGCCAGCGCCCTCACAACCGCAGCTCCCGTCCGGCAATGGCTGGTGGTCGCGGATGAACGGCTATCAACGCCTGATTTTTGTCATCGCCTCCCTCGCCTGGCTTTTCGATTGCCTGGACCAGCAGCTCTTCAATCTGGCGCGCAACCCCGCGATGAAATCGTTGCTCGGCGACGATCAGAACATCAGACTTTTCGGCGATTTTTCGGTGGCCGCGGGGCCTCTCTCCACTTCCATTTTCGTTTTCGGATGGGCGACCGGCGGGATGATTTTCGGATCGCTGGGGGATCGTTTCGGCAGGGCGAAAATCCTGTCTCTATCGGTTTTGCTCTACTCGGTGGCAACCGGCCTTTCGGCGTTGTCCATGTCCTTCGCCGATTTCGCGATTTACCGTTTCATCACCGGTCTGGGCGTCGGGGGAGTGTTTGGTCTGGCGGTCGCCCTGGTAGCGGACACGGTTCCCGGAAACATCCGCCCCCGTGCGCTGGGAATGCTGCAATCCCTCTCCGCGGTTGGCAATGTGACGGCCGCCCTCATCGGTCTCACCATCGCCATGACGGCTTTGGGAAAGGATGAAAACTATTGGAAATGGTTGTTCGTCGTCGGCGCGCTGCCCGCATTTCTGGTGGCGGTGATCCAGTTCCGCGTGAAGGAACCGGAAAGCTGGCTGGCCTCGCGCGACCGGGCGGTGGCGGCCGGCAGGAGATCCGGTTCCTATCGCGATCTTTTCAGCCATGCCACATGGAGAAAGCACGCGCTCTTCGGCATGCTCCTTTCCTGCGCGGGAGTGGTCGGCCTCTGGGGCATCGGGGTATTCTCCAGCGATCTGGTCGGAGATGTCATCGAAGCGAATTTGAAAAACTCCGGCCTCGATGCCGATGCCGTGGGCAAAAGCAAGCAGACCTGGATGTCGATCAACCTGTTGTGCTTCAATTTCGGCGCCTTCGCGGGCATCACCGCATTCACGAGGGCAACTGAAGCATGGGGGCGGAAGAAAGCCTTCGCCCTGTCATTCCTCGGGGCGATGCTGGTAACCGTCTTCGTGTTCCAGATGATCGGAAAAATCGGAGGACGCTTCGACATTCTCTGGATGGCTCCGCTGCTGGGTTTCTTCCAGCTCACGGTCTTCGGCGGATTTTCCATTTATCTTCCGGAGCTGTTCCCCACGCGCCTGAGAGCCACCGGTGTCTCGTTCTGTTACAACGTCGGGCGTTATTTTGCCGCCCTGGGCCCCTTCACCCTCGGCGTGCTGGCGGCGGAATTCGCCGCCAACGCGCAGGAAAAAGCGATCGCCGCCGCAGGCCCGGCGATGACCGAAGCCGCCCTGGCTCTCATCAAAACGGAGGCGAAAATCTCGGCTTTCCGGGATGCGGCATCCTGGATGTGCCTGATTTTCCTCCTCGGCATCATCGCCCTGCCGTTCCTCCCGGAAACCAGAAACCAACCGCTTCCGGAAGACGATTGACGGGGACCGCCTCTAACAAAACGATCCCTTCACCCCCGTTTCATTCCTCCAGCCCGAGGGCTTTTTTCACCCCGAAAGAACAGGCAATCAGGCTGTCGCCCGGAGACCAGCCGAGGAAATCCCGGACGTTGCGCAGAGCCCGGTCCATCGTAAGGCTGGACCCCGCGAAGTTTTCTTTTCCCGCCTCCCGCACCACGCCGTCATCGCCGACTTCCGCCTGGACGTGGGCAAGGGTGAACCGGCCTTTTCCCGCTCCCGCGGCCGCCATGCAGTCGGTGGTGAAAAGCGCTTTCCCCGATGGTTTGGAACGAACGAAATTTCGCAAAACCCCCGGTGGAAGATGAATCCCGTCGGGGATGAAAACCGCCGTCAACTCATCCCGGGAAAGCAAACGCTGGATGATATTGTCATGCCGGTGGAGCAGCCCCGGAACGCCATTGCCAAGATGGGTGCAAAGGGTCATGCCCGCCTGGATGGCCTCGTCGATCGCCGGATCTCCGGCGTTCGAGTGGCCGATGGAAACGCGCACCCCGTGCCGGACGGCATGTGCGATCACTTCCGCGGCTCCCGGCAATTCGGGAGCCATGGTGATGAGCCTGATCCGTCCGCCGGAAGCCTCCCACAAGCGGTCGAAATCCGCCGTGACGGGATCGCACATGAGATGGGGAAGATGCGCGCCGTGATAACCCGGTTCGGGCAGAAGCCAGGGCCCCTCGATGTGATACCCCGGGACCATGCGTTGTGCCAGCGGACTCCGCCCGCGCAATTTTTCCAGATTTTCCAGCCGGGAACAAAGGCGGTCGATCCGATCCGTAATCAGCGTGAGCAGGATTTCCCCCGTTTGATGTTCCAGCAGAGAACGCAGCGAATGCTCCAGCCGCTCCAGGGTCAATCCATCCTGTTGATAATCGACTCCGGCGAACCCGTTGACCTGGAGATCAAACAAAGGAGCGCTCATATGCCATTCATCCGTCCCGGCAGAAGTGAAGCCGCATCCCGATCCAGGAACAGGCGGGCATTGGGATGCCGGCGCAGCAAAGTGGCCGGACAAGCGGGCCCGATCTCCGCGAAAAGCGTATCGCGCACGGCCCGCGCTTTCCGGACGGTGGGAACGATGCAGGCAAGCAGCCCCGCCCGGGCGAAAACAGGAAGAGTGAGGCTCAGGGCATGTTTCGGAACATCATCCAATCCCGCGAAGCAGCCGTCATTGACCTGTTGTTGGCGGCAGACCGGATCAAGCTCGACGATCTTGACCAGATCCTTGTCATCGAAGTCCGCAACAGGCGGATCATTGAAGGCGATGTGGCCGTTCTCCCCGATGCCCATGCTGATGACATCCACCGGCGCTTCCGCCAGAAGCGCCGAGTAGCGTTTCGCCTCGGCCTCCGGATCATCGGCCTCCGCGTGCAGCGGATGGAAGGAAGCGACGGGAACGTGGTTCAGAAAATGTTGTTGCAGATAATAGCGGAAACTTGCCGGATGTTCCGCCGTGAGCCCGATGTAGTCATCCATGTGGAAAACGTGGACTTTTCTCCATATCTCCGCGTCCGCCCGGGCAAGGGGAACCAGGGATTCGTAATAATCATTCTGGGAAGGAGCGCAGGCCATGATCATGCGGGCCGCCCCCTTTTCCGAAACCAGCCGGACGATTTCCCCGTGAACGAACTCGGCGGCCGCTTTCCCCATTTCCCCGCGCGCCGGAAAAATCCGGATTTCAGGGGAAGCCGGAAATGAGCCTGGAACATCGGACATGTCCGCTTCTACCAATGGGCTGCTCCCATGGTCGACAAGATAATCCGGCAATCCCCCATCCAACAAACCATCGATGCCATTCATGCAAATCACATGAATGGCACCGGTCGAAGTCCGGAGATGTTAGATACAAAAACTTTCCCTTACTTTCCGTCCGCCTGCTCCACCGAGGCGGTTTCCGCACCTTCTTCGGAGACCCGGGGCGGCAACACCGAGATCGGCCCGCCCTGATGGACGGCCACCACGAGGTTGCGGCTGGTGGAGATCATTTTCAGCGTTTGCTCCGGCAACGGCTCCTTGCCCTCGGCCTGGGCGAAGCTCACTTCCACGGTGGTGATCCAGCCGCGGTTCGCCGGATAAAAATCCAGCCAGCCCTTGATCCTGTAATTCTTCTGGAACCTGACACGCTCTTCCCATCCCTGGGGAACGCGCAGAATCGCCATCTTCGGAACCAGTGTCGCGGAGCCGTCGAAGCAGATGAAGTCCGATTGGCTGATCAGATCCTTGGGAAGATCCTTCGCGGGATCCGCCCCTTCGCCGGGTGGCAGAGATTTCATGGGATCTTCCTGCTCCATCCGGCCCCGTTTCAACGCGAGCTGTTCATGGGAAGGAGCATCGCGGAATTCGCCCGGAGCCGCGGATGCCGCCGCGGAAAACGCGGAGCAGGCGGCCAGGGAAAGAATGGCGGAACGCACGCCGGCGGATTTGCGGAAGAAACGGATGTTCATGGGATGATTTGGTTGGTGTCTGAAAAAACAGGTGAAGGGAAAACAGCGGCCGGTCACTCGATGGTGGAGAGCGTTCCGTTCACCTTGAGGGTGCGGTTCACCTCGAACGTCACATGATGAAGGCGGTCGATTCCAAATGGCGTGACGGTGAGAACCTCCATGGTCCAGGCGCCATCCGTATCGAACGTGGTTCCGTAATCCTGCAGGGTGAGCACCCTGTTCTTCGGAACGGAGTCATCGCATACGAACGACATCAGCCGGGTTCCCTCTGCATTCGCCTTGGCCGGCCCCGGATACACCTGCACATAGGTATCGGAACTGGGGTAAAGATCGTTGAGGGAAACCGTCAGATCCGGAACTTTGAAACGAATGATCTCGCCATTCGTGATTCCTGAAATCAACCCGTCCGCCATCGGCCAGATCTGGATATAGCGCGAAGCGAGCTGGTTGGATCCCCCGAACTCATCCGCAACCGAAAACACCGAAAAGCGCTCCTCGCCGGTCGTTTTGGTCAAATTCGCCGAAGGGATCGAAGTGATCGCATACGTGAGGGTTCTGGAGCCGTTCTCGGCGATCGTCGCCTGGGACAAGAGAGTCGCCTGGCTGCGATTGATATTCTCCCCCACTCCACCCCTGCCGTAGGATTGCACATGACGCAGCAATCTCACCGACTTTCCCGATGCGGGCACGTTCTGCCCGGAGATCAGGCCGTCGACTTTCACGTCCACGAAGAAAGGGCGGTCCGCCCGGGTTCTCGGAACCACGTCATAAGGATCCTCCGAACGGATGGTCACCTCCGCCTCGGGGGAAAACGCGCTCACGAACCTGGTATCGAGAAGATAACTGGCGAGCGGGGCGTTCCGCACCGTCCACAGCTCGAACCGCGCCCCGCCCGTCGCGATGGCAAGGAGGGAGTTCCGCTGGCCTTTCTCAGCCACGCTGGCATCCCACTGGACTCCGGCGGGCAGCTGCACCTGCCGGATGAAGTTGGTATAGTCGCCATGCGCGTTTGAAAACACACATGCAAAGGCCAGGGCAAGGATACGGGGAGTTTTCATGAAGGGACTGGGGCTGGGTGTTGGGAGCTTGGATGAAAATCCGGTTTTACTTTTTGGGTTTGAAAGTCACGAGAAGCACCATATCCTGCATGTCATACCCGAGATCGTGGGATTGGGCGTCGGTATGGGTGAGTTCCATGAAAACGATCACATCCATCGGCCCGATCGACACCCTGCCGGTGGAATCGAGATATGGCTTGATGAAGTCCTCCAGAGTCGGAGCGTTGATGAGAGAATAGACGGTGGGCGGGTAATCGCCGTTCACCAGGGTCCGCACGTTGTTGGTTCCGGAAGTGGAAGTGTAAAACGGACCCCAGGCCTTGTTGTAATAATAACGGCCGCCGAATCTCAGCAATTGGTTTTTCGTGACCGTGCCGGACGCGACCACACGGCCCGGATTCACGTCGTGGTTCGTTCCATAGAAGATCCGGCTGTAGGAACCGCCGTTCACCGAGAAAACCGCCTCGGTGGGCACAAAACTCATGTTGGAACCGTCGGTGTTGCTGACGGTAACACCCGCGCCGAGAACACGGACCTGATAATCGAGCTTCCCCTTCGGATTGATCGTGGCGGGAGGGACGATGGTCACATGATCGATCACTGTCACCGGATAAGTGATTTCCCAGTTGAGGGTGGGATACCCGCCGGCTCTTACAAGGCCGGGGCTTGCTGTCAGCCAACCCACCGGAGCGGTGAGTGTGGACGATTGCTGGTTTGCGGCGGCCCGGTCTGCCGGGAAGGCGCATGCTGCGATGATGGCCGCGAAAGCGGCGATACGGCTGGTATTCATTGGGGGGGGCGGGGGGTGGGGGGGGGACGGAAGGACTTCCGGTTTGAGCCGCTTGGAATCTCACGAAACGATCCATTCCGGGAGAAGCGGTTTATGTTTGATCCGGGGCCGGTGACGACCTTCGAAGCGCCGACATCATTCATCATTCCTGAACTACCGGAAAGATTGAATCTTCACGCGATCACGTAGGGGAATTGAAGATTCGCTTTCATCATGAAAATACGTGTCAGCATCCGTCCGCACACGCTAGGATCGCGTCATGCCGTTTCGCAAATTCGCACTCGATGCCGGGATTCTCCACGCCATCCAAAAGGCGGGATACGTCCGCCCCACTCCCGTGCAAACGGCCGCCGTTCCCAAAGCTCTGGAAGGAAAGGACCTGGTAGCGATCGCCCAAACCGGCACCGGAAAAACCGCGGCGTTCGTCTGGCCCATGCTCCATCGCCTCACCCGGCTGGTCCGCCCGGAACAACCGCGCTCCGTCCGGGCTCTCATCCTCGCCCCCACCCGGGAACTCGCCATCCAGATCACCGACAACATCCGCAACTACGGCCAATCGCTGCCCATCCGCGTGGCGGCCATCTACGGCGGCATGGAGGAGACAGGGCAGATCGCCACCCTTCGCAAGGGAGTCCACATTCTCGTCGCCACACCCGGCCGGCTCATTGATCTGCTCCAGCGCCGGAAGCTCAACTTCTCCATGCTCGATATCCTCGTCCTGGATGAGGCGGACCGGATGCTCCACATGGGATTTCTTCCGGACATCGAAACGATCGCGAGCCATCTGCCGGATCGCCGCCAAACGCTGATGTTTTCCGCCACATTCCCAAAAGAAGTGGAAAATCTCGCCCGCCGTTTTCTCCATCACCCCACGATGGTCCGAATCGGCGGGCGCCCGAATCCCGCCGACACGGTGAACCAATCCGTCCACGAAGTCCCCGAGCACCGGAAAGCCGCCCTTCTGCTGGAACTTCTCCGCCAGCCGAAGTTCGGCAAAGTTCTCGTGTTTGTCCGCACGAAGGACGGAGCGAATCATCTGACAGATTTCCTCCGGCTCTCCCGCGTCCCGGTGACAAAACTCCATTCCAGCCGCTCGCAGGAACAGCGGGAGCGGGCTTTGCGGGATTTCAAGGATGGAAAAATCCAGGTGCTCGTCGCCACGGACATCGTCGCGCGCGGCATCGACATCGAAGGCGTCAGCCACGTCGTGAACTATGATCTTCCGGTGAACGCGGAGGACTACATCCACCGCATCGGCCGCACGGGACGCGCGGAAGCGCTGGGAGATGCGATCAGCTTCGTCCCCAGGCAGGATCTCAACCTGTTGGGAATTCTCGAACTCGCCATCGGCCGGCGCCTTGACCGGAAGCGCCTGCGTGGCTTCGACTACCACGCGCCCGCAGCTCCCTCAACTCACGCCGCAAAACCACCAAAACGCGACTGGCGGAAACGCACACGGGAAATGGAAGAGAAACGGGACGCTCCTCCAAAAAACAAAACCCGCCGCCAGTCTCCTTCTCCACCGAAGAAGCGCGGCAAGCGCCAGGAACCTTCCTGAACGTGATTCCAAAGTGGCCGCCTCGCTCAAAACCCTTAAATGACGCTTTCACGGACCAAACCGATCCCCTTTTGCGGGAATTTCCTCCATCCGCATCCCGTCATCGGCCATTGCCTTGGTAAAGGCCCGGAAGCGATCTGTGGCCTGACGGTCGAAACCGGGTGCCTCACTGTCCGCCGCAAGGAAAACATTTCCTTGTGCCGTGGTGACCGGCTGCAACTGAAAGAGAATGCCCGGGCGGTGAAGGCCGAAATGTCTTCCTTGGTGGAACTTTCCTTAACTGATCCATCCTTGTCTTTGTGATACGGCCGGAAAAGATACCCCGGCGCTCCCGGATAATGAAATACCTTCCTCTTTTACCTGCTTTCTTCGGAATCATGTCCTCGCCGTGGGCGGCCGCCCGGCCAACGCCACCACCGCCGCATCCCGTGTGGACGGCTTTCAATGACAACCGGGAGCTGGGCATCCACTTTACACCGGACTCCCGGCGCCGCTACCGGGTGGATGTGAGCGGAGATCTGGCGGCGTGGGAGGAACACTATCTTTCACCATTCAAGGAGAAAGGCGCAGGACTGCTGGTGCGGCAGGTGGGTGAGTACGCTCCGGCGGCGGAGTTCTACAAGGTGTCGGTGCTGCCGTGGTTGTTCCAGCCTGTGGATGTGAGCGGCGACTGGACGGGAGATGTATCGATGGCCCGCCTTCCGGACGGACGGGCGGCATTCGTCTACCAGAATCGAAAGACGAACGAACTCTTCTACGGCGTGCGACCGGTTGTGGATGGCGCGCCGGTGGTGACGGAACGTGTGGCAGGCACCGGCGTGGAAGACTACCCAAGCTGGTGGGACAACTCCGGCTACACGGATGTGACGCTGCAGGTTGATGTCGTGGGAGTTCCACACATTGTCTGCATGGACTCACATGCGGAGGAATTGGTGCTGCTTCGGAAACCGGAAGGCGGGGAACCGTGGGAACGGTGGATCATCCACTCCGGTTTCGAGACTCCGTTCTGGGTCTTCGCGAAGGCGGCGATCTCGCCGCAGGGATTGCTGGCGGTGGTCTACCGGAAGAGTGATGGCAGTTATGTCGCGACAGCGGAAACGGGAACGCCTGCACCGGTGTGGCAGCACCGCAAGATCAGCATGGCTCAGCCGAACAACGCTCGCCAAACCGGGATCGTTTTCAACGTTGCGGGAGACCTTTTTGTGCAAGCGCAGAATCATTTCCGGATTGATGCGGTGAACGGGGAAATCTCGATATTTCCGGGCCACGGGCAGTTGCAGTGCCACCGCGGTGCGGATGGCAGCCTTTTCCAATTGAGCTTGGGCACGGACGGAACGTCCATCCACCGTTCGCGCGATGAAGGGTCGACATGGGAGGATGACCATGCAGGGCACATGGCCTGGGGAAATGGCAGCGAGGCGTCCGTGGACAGTGACACGGACGGAAAACCTTCCTTGATGCGCGCTCCGGCACTCTACCGGAGGCTTGCTCCGGAAGGACCATGGCAGCGGACGGTGCTGCGGGGTGCGGGCCTTCATCTGACAGACAATGCGGGCAAGATCCAGATGATCTTAACAGAGTATGATGACGATGTGTCTCTGGTGACGGAGGATTGAGAACGTGACTCCTCTTCTTCCCGCCACAGCCATCATTTCCCCTCAAAAACCCGGAATTAAGCCCCATTTTGGATCACAATGGTCGGGCGGGCCTGCCTGAAATGCGAACCCACTTCGGAATCAAGTTCGTTTTGGGAGTGCCGTTGCCGCAGTATAACCTACCCCCTTTTACGGCTGCGCCCTTCCGCTTCACTTGGAATCCACAAGGGGACGCGAGTGAACCGATGGCCGATGTCGGCGAAGATTCAGGTCCGCGCCACCCGATTTACAAGGTGCTGGAATGGGAACAGCGGTTGCAGGCCGAAAATGGCCTCACTCGGGCTCAACTCGCTCGTGAAGAGGGCTTTACCAAAGCATACGTCACGCAAATGTTCCGGCTCCTGAATTTGCCGGAAGAAGCACTTCAATACCTGTCCGCCCTACGTGCTCCCGAGGCAATCCGGTCCTTCAGCCTGCGGCGATTGGCGATGGTGGCGAAGTTGCCTGCCGCCCGTCGGGCGGATGCGTTTGAGGCCATGCGGGCTGTCTCGCTCCGAAGCGGATGCTGATTCCGTGCAGGATTTGGAAGGGCAGGGTGCACCGCTGCATGCCGGTGCGCCTACTTGTTTTGAATCATTTGTCTCGGGCGGCGCATCCTGACGGGATCTGAAACGCCCGCACCTAGGCATTTGCAGAGAAAATTTCCCGCATGCCTGTTCCGCGAGATATCAGGAATTTGGGGCGGTGCGGCGACTGGATTCTTGACCTGAGCCGGGACGATGTTACGCGTAAAATAACAGCCCGAGCCGACATGGAACCCGACCCGTTGCCGAAGGAGTTGAGCCGCGAAGACCTCTATGAATTGGTCTGGACAAGCCCGGCGACGAAACTCGCAGCTCAGTTGGGGATTTCGGACGTCGCTTTTGCCAAGCGCTGCAAGAAACTCAACATTCCGCGTCCTCCCCGGGGGTATTGGGCAAAGCTTGCCGCTGGAAGAAAACCCGCCAAGAAGCCACTGCCAGCAAGTGAAGAGGACAAACTCCTTGGCAAGGATCAAAAATCCAGGCGGGTCAAAATTCCCGAAAACAACCGAAAGCTTCATCCGGCGGCTCAGGATCTGCTTGATGCGTTGCGTGAGACGAAGCCAGACACCGAGGGCTTGGTTAGAGCTAGCGGCCGGACGTTTCCCAGTGCCGATGTCTCCACTCAATTGATCTCCCATGCCGCCCGATGCGTTAGTTCGATTCTAACCCTGTGTGAGCAGCGGGGAGTGCCATTCAAGAAAGCGCGGAGCTCCTATGATATTGGCTATTTCGAGAGGAAACGCGACCAGTTGCACCTGGTGGTCAAAGAACTGGAAATTACAGTGACGGTAGATCCGGCAACGCAGGACAAGCGCCGCCCGCCGTGGGATTGGAAGAAGAGTTATCGGGAACTTAGCAAGAAACTGACGTTCACGATTGGCGAAAATCGATATGATCGGCAAAAAAAGGGGAAAAGCTGGTCGGAAACCGATTCGCAGCCCGTCGAAGAAACCATCCGGCAAGTGGTCGAAGGCATTTGCGAACATTTTGTCGAGTTGGATCGTGAACGGGAAAGGGAAGTGGAGCGTCGCCGGAAAGCCGACGAAGAATACGAACGAAAACGGGAGGAAGAACGTCGATCAGAACACAAGGCATCGCTTGAAAAGATCCCCCAACAGAGAACGAAAGATTTCCTGCTCGCGGCGGAATGGTGGCGCTTATTCCGGAATGCGAATGATTTCGTCGAATGCTGTGAGAAAAACTGGCGTTCGGCCCAAGCAGACGTACTGACCGAAGAACAGCATGCCTGGCTTGTGTGGGCACGCGAGCAGGCGGATGCGCTTTCACCATTCCGAATGTCTTACCCTGATCCCGCTATCGATGGCGATTTCGATCCCGAGAGCGTGCCATATGGCGATCCGATTCCCCCGACTCGAAAGTTTCCAAGACCTCCCACCATGCCTGAAATCACTCCTCCGTCAGAGAAGTCCCCCTCGTGGGGTTATCAGCCCGATCCTAAACCATACCCGTTCTGGCTCAAGCATTCAAGGCACTGAGATCGCGCCTACATTGCATCAATATCACGCCTACATTGCATCAATATCACGCCTACATTGCATCAATATCACGGAGAAGATCCCGGTCGCTGGCGGAGATTTTCGACCTGATCTTTGGTGTCCGGCATAGTTCCTTGAGCATTTCTGGGGAGGCGGCCAAGGGCGTATAGACGATGGGGCGAAGGGCCTTTGAAATCGAACGGGAAGGAAGTCTGACCAAACAACGCCGCAGGTAAGCGATGTTTTCGGATGAAGGATGCCAGCGCGCGCCGCGATCAAGCAAGAACACCATGCATTCCACGACCTGCTCTTCGCTTCGAGAATAGCGGTAGTATGAATCCGACGTATTCGGAAAATATTTCAGAAGGTGTTCCAATGCGGCACACGTGGGAGGATCTCCGCAATTGATACACTCTTTCGGAATGTGGCGCATGATCTCCTTCATGATTTCGAGCGAACAGGAAAAGGCGGTCCGTTCGAGCAGATCTTTAGCTTGCTCCGGTGTCGGACGCAGGTTGAGGCCCTTGAAGAGTTCGAAATCGCCGATCATGCACGCCTGTTCGGCGGCAGTGGTTCCAAAATCGGAGTCTTCCGGATCCCATTCTTCTTCGGTTAACTCATAGGGCACATTCATATAAGGGTCCGCACCCGCCCATTTCAGAAGAGCGGCCCAGCGGGCTTTCTTTTTTTGCACTGCCTCGATCAAAGCCAGCGAAGCCTGTTTGCAAAGAACCGGATATTCGTCTTTCAACTCCCTGATGAACCGGAGCAGCGGCCGTGCTTTGATCTCGTTCAAGGCAAACGCGAAAGTGTTCCCCGCCGCCGGATTGGCACCACCGCGCAATGCTTTTTCCATCAATTCGGGCTTCACTGTTCGACAGACTTCGCCGAAATCGATTTTCGACAATGAAGCCCCTTGATCGATAATCAGTTCAGCGAGGTCCCAGCGTTTTGCTTCCAGCGCGGAACTCAGCGCTTGATTGAGTGGCTCCTTGCCCCATCGACCGCATTTCAACATGACTTCGACCATGCTGTGAAACCCGGTTTCTACCGCCCGCAATAATGGCGAGAACTTGGAAGGGAGCGATTCATCCAGAAGGACCGAGGAATCCAGATCTTCCATTTGGGTCTGAATCCTGAAAAGCTGGCCGGTATTGATGAGCCTGAGGAATTCCTGAAGCTCCGGTGGCGGTTGAAATGGTTCGCGTGCCATGATGCTGCTCGTGGGATGGAAATAATTTTATCTTTCATGGCAATTCTGTCATTCGGATTCGTTCAGCCACGGGTGGAAGCGCGGATCACGGAATGACGGGAAGTCCGAACTTCGGAGGGCGAGCCGGAGAAGGTGGCCGGACAAAACCGACATGAGAGAGAAACCAACGGTTTTTTCCGAAGGAAAGAACCGATACCGAGCGGTATTTCCGGAGCACAGCTCCCGGCAAGGGGGAAACGGAATAAGATGTTCTATCGGCTGCAAGCCGTTTTTTGCGCTCACTTTTTCACATCGTAACAGCGAGTGCAGCGCTACCTGCGAAGCTTCTGTCTGGTCCCTTCTTGGGGCTGCCAGCGAGGCCAAGGCACGGAAGAGCCCGCTGGCAAAGTGCAAGACCCGGCAGCAAAGAGAGAAACCAACGGTTTCTTTCCGAAGGAAAGAACCGATACCCAGCGGTATTTCCGGAGCGCAGTGGACGGCAAGGGGCAAACGGAATAAAGGCCGGAGGCCGAGCGTAGCGAGTTATGCCGGATTGCCCCTTGCCGGGAGCGAGCACCGGAGACGAGAGGCTATGGTGGTTGCAACTGCAATACCCAGGAACCATGCGCGACCTGATTGCGGAGGTGCAGTTCCGTGTCGTAGCAGGAGTTGGTCTGCCACATTTTCCAAAGAATTTTCAGCCACCGTTGACCCAAAGCGCGGAGGGATTGGGCATGGCTTTTGCCGCGCTTGCGCATCCCTTCATAATAGGCCGCCGCCCAAGGGCATTTGCACCGGCTCAGGTCGGCGAGAAGGTACATTGTATAGCGCAGGCTTTTGTTGCAATTCCGGCGCATGTAAACCTTATGCATTTGACCCGATTGGTAGCTCACAGGCGCGGTTCCAGCCACGCATTGCAGGCCGCGAGGGGTGTCATACAGGGATCTGTCGCTGCCAATTTCAGCGAGCAGACGTGGAGCCAACTTGAGACCGGCACCGGGCAACGAACCGAACAGGGCGCTGTCGGGGTGGCTGGCAAAGAGCGATTCGATGCGTCGGCGATATTCATCGAGCAAGCTTTGCAACACCCGCAACTGCCTGCATTTGCCAAGAGCGTAAAAGCTCTTGGCCTTTACCAGCGCCGGACCGGTTCGCCACTGGCCCGCGTTGCGGAAAATGGCGAGGCGCTTTTCGTAGGTTTTCTTTCGATAAAGCTGGTGGGTATGCAGGAATTTTTCCCATCCGCGCTTGCCGGCTTTGGCGAGTGCTTCCGCCGTTGGAAATCGCTCGACGAAAGCCCATGCTCCCTGACACGTCCAATCATCGAACGCTTCCAAAGCTGTGGGATAGTATTCATGGAGCGCCTGCCGCAATTGGTTGATAAGCGCGGTACGTTCCTCGATGAGGGCCACTTCGTCGCGACACAAGACACGCAGTTCAGCGACGATGGGATCCTGTGCCGTCAGCTCGCGCCAATGATTGCCGTCAAGGCGCAGTGCATCGGCCAGAGCCCAGGCATCGTGACGGTCGGTCTTGTTGCCGCTGCTGATTTTGCGCTCGCGGTAGCGTTTGGAGTTCATCGGATTGACCGGGTAAACTCGCACCCCGCTCTCCAATAGTTGATCGGCCACCGCGCCGAAGCTGGTCTCCACGGCAACGGCCAAACCGGGCCATTGTCGGATCTTCTCGCGCCAAAGGGTCCATCCTGCCGCGGTATGTTCGAAGCGGAAGTCGGCGACGATCCGTCCTGTGGCATCCACGACGATCACGTCATGGTGCTTCCGGGCCCAATCGAGGCCCGCATAGTAGGCGGGCGTTTCATTTTCATTCATGGCTGAGGGTTGGTTGTGTTTGGGACGCAGCAACTGGCCTCCACCACGGATCGAACTGATACGGGAAACTTCATGAGCTATTGTTCTATCAGATCTTGGGGTGGAAGCCTGCGGACGGGCCGGTGATCTTATTCCAATCTTCGCGGGATGAGTGCCGAAGGACCGTGTCCCGTCCGAGGCGTTGCCGCCATCGGCCGAAGCCGACGAGGACAGTCTATTGACCGGGTCGGAAACCGCCCCGGCAAAGTTATTCACAATCGGCGACGGCTGAGGGGCTTGGAAGAGCCCCTTGCCGCCAATTGCTGAACAACTTTGGAACTGGTATCAGTGCCGAAGGCCGAGCGACGCGCATAGCGTCGCGAGTTATGCCGGATTCCCCCTTGCCGGGAGCGAGCACCGGAGAACGCAATGCCAATTCATTGCGGCAGCTTGGAGAATTGGGCAAAGCGAAACGGAAATGCCAACGCAAGAGTATGGCTGGCTCAATTGAGCGGATGCAGGATGCCGTTTCGGATCAAGCTATCAATATAGTCGGCCAATTTGCGCGCTTCCTTGGTTTCCGAAAGCTCAACCCCCACTTCGATATTTTTCTTCTGAGCCGCTTCGGTGAAATTCGCGGATGTGATGAAGCATCTTTCGCCATCGGCAATGACGAACTTGGCATGCATGGATGCACGTTTCGCGTGATCCAGTCCGAGGGAAACGGGGAAGTAATAAACGACCGGCCTTTCCGCCCACTGCCAGTGCTTGCCGAAAAACTCCCGCCTGAATGAAGCGATGATTTCTTCCGACAAGGTCGTGTCGCCATATTTCCGGGGAATATTGAGGATGAGAATGACGCGAAGATCGGGGTTTCGTTTCATCGCCTCATGGATCGGCGCGAGGATCTGGTCACCTTGGTAGAGGGCGAAGGTGGCGAGCATGAGTTCGCGTTTCGCATGTTGGACGACTTCCGTAAAACGAGAGCCGGTTTTAAGAATCTCGGCACCGGGAACGACAGGCCCCGTGACCACCAATGTCTGCGCGAGCGCAAGGTTGACCGAGCCAGCGCGGGTTTGCGATACGGCTTCGATGATGGCGACCGCCGCGGCAGCCTGAAGGCCACGCTCTTTTAGATACAAATCGATATGGGTGGCCTGAATCGTTGAAAGTCCTTGCTGAAGGAGCCCCTCAATCGTCACGCCATATTTGAGCGATCCATGTCGAAATGCATCATCGAGATTTTTGAGCTGAGAGTGGCTGAGATCGATGAATGGATTCATGCTCCTGTTGAGGGAAAGAACTCGCTGCCAAGACTTTCCAGGGTGGGGATCACGAGGGCCCGATCAAGGTATTGGTTCATCTGCTCGCAGCAGGTTTCCGGCAGGTGGGTGCAGCAGTGGCAGGCACTGCCGAGGAGCCAGTGACTCGGATTGTTCTGGTCAGGTCTCGCGTGCGAGCAGACAGGATCAGCGGAGCAAATCGCAGAGCTTTCCAGCGTGGCGTGAAAGATCCCGCGCAGGCTCTTTGCCGCCTCCACCAAACCTCCCAAGGTTCCTTCCGCATCAGAGGTGCCCGTGTAAAGCAGAATGCCATAGTGGCCGAGTGCCGGGTTGCAGTAGATGCGCTCCTTGATCGAGCTTGTTGGATAACCGCACTCCAGGGAAATCCGTTGGATCAGGAGGTGAGCGAACGTGTGGAGCAGATAATAGGCGGCTCCGTGAAATTGGTTGGGATCCCGTTCCTTTGCTTCGGCGTGAAGGGCGTAGCCAGCCCGGAGGATTTCCGCGCGGTCTTGAACGACGGGTTTCGCCATCCATTCGTTGATTCTCTCGGGACGGAAGTGCAGGAAAAATCCCTCTCCACGATTCTCGAAAGCCGGGATGATGTTGATTTTGTCCTTCGCCAGCGGGGCAGGAGTGATGTTAAGATCCATGTCCAGCTCGCCGTCCAGCCGTTTGCCGGGCGCTTCGAATCGAGTGAAACCTACCTGTGCCACGACCTCCCTCAAACGGTCCACGAGGACCACTTGTTGGAGACAATCTGCCAGCAAAGCGTCGTCCTTCCATAGCTCGGGCGGCAGATGACGGATCAGGAAATCCCCGTCGTGTTGGTCTTTCTCCATCGGATCTACCGGGCCGGTGAATGCTGCGAATTCGAGTGTCTTCGCGCTGACGTCCTGTTGGGGAGTGCCAGCCCGCAGCGTTTGAAGCGCCGCAAAAACTTCCTCGTCGGAGCGATCTCCCAAGCTCGCGTGAAGAGCTCCGTTCAACTGTCTGGCCATCGCCAGAATTTCAATGCTCGTGACAATTTGCAGATCGCCTTCGAACTTTCGCAGGACAGCGGCCAGGGCGGACGATCTTTCGGGAATGGAGATGACAGAATAGAGCTGGGGGAAATACGCGTTGCTGGCGCTACGGACGAGGAGACGCGAGGTTCGACCGCATTGCTCGCGGCTGAGGGGGCCCAGCCAAGGTCGCCGCCCGTTGCAATTTCCGAGAGAATGCTGGTCCTTCTGAGCGGCGGCAAGCGTGCGGGCTTCACCGCATTCGCAACTGACCACGATGTCGGAAAGCGCACCGGAGTTGCCTCGCTCCACTAGATATAGCCCCTGCATGGCTTTTGGACAATTGCGCGCCGTTTTATGGTGCACGAAGGCGAGCCAGTCGATGTCATCCACGTGACCGCTCTCGCAAGCTCTCACGAATCGGATTGGCACCACCTTGTGCGTCTTGCCCTGGATGTCGCGGTATTTTCCGTCCCTCTCCAGCAGGTGCTTTCCCACCAAGCGCCGAGCCTTTGCACCGCCATGGTCTTCGATTTTCTGCACCACATACCATTCAGGAAATTTCCATCCGGTGACCATTGGAGTCAGGCCCTGATATTGAAGGGATTCCCGCATGCGCGGCGGACGGCGCAGTTCTACGTCGGGCAGGGTGTAGTTGAAAACCTCATTAAGATATTCAGCCACGCGCCGGCTCAGGCGTGGCTCACGGATCAAGTGGTCGGCGATCTGATCTTCGCGGTAAGTCCAGTGGTCCGGCCCGCTGACGATAATCGCCGCGTCAGGCAAGTCCACCATGGCACCTGTGCCGAATGTCGTGATCAGTTGGCTGGAGCGGAGTTGTTGGATGGACATTCGGGTCAGGTGTTGGGTTGAGCGCCGGAGACGTGGAGTCCCCCGGTGATCGGTTCGTTGAGTTCCTTCACAGAAAGCTCCGTGCTGGTCTCCACATCGCGCATGGAGCGGTTCGCCCGAAACTTGCGGAACTGTTCAGGCAAAGTTTCAAGCGAGGTATCGAGGAAATCATGCAGCAAGGCAGCCGCGCCGCTCTGGCGGTCTTCCCGCTGGTATTGGATGCTGGAGTTACGGTTGTTTTGCCAGTCCAGAGCGATGGCTTTCCAATCGTCCACCATTGCCCGGCATCGGGTTAAAACGTAATGATACATCTCCGACGCAGGCATGGAGGGCAGTTCGTCCGGCCGATGGTCGCGTGCACGCTCCGCCACGAGTTGGCAGAATTGTTCAAGCCGTGTGTTGAGTTCAGCCGTGAGGATTCGTTGCGCGCCAAGAGCCGGCGTCATGGTATCGACAGCGTGACGGATCATTCCGACCATCGTTGCGCCAAGCGCACGGTCCAGCGCACGGGGCGAGAACGGAGTCACACTGGTGGCCTCTACGGATCGATAGAAGGATTGGTGATAGAGTTGGAACTGTTCGAAATGAGAACGATCCCGGGGCTTGTGAGGATTAAGCAAGGTGATCACGAGACCTGGTCGGGTTACTTCGCGTCCCACCCGGCTGGTGGCCTGGATGTATTCCGAACTGCCTTTCGGCTGCCCCAGCACCAACATCAGGCCGAGGCGAGTCACATCCAGACCGACGGAAATCATGTTTGTAGCCAGAACCACGTCGCAGCCTTCGCCGGCGGCGTGAGGTTTGCCCATTTTCTCTTTTGTCTCCGCGACCTCTTTGGTGGAAACCCGCGAAGTGAGTTCGCGGATTTGGCTCATGTCGATGCTGCGGTTGGCGAAAAGGTCTTCCACCGGCTCCAACCGGCGGCGGTTAGCGAATCGGTCCAATTGCATCAGCACCTCATCCTCGACAATGCGGCGGCTGCCGCCCAACTCCCGCAAGCTGTTGAAGTAGCCAAGCAGAGTCATGTAGGCATCCGCGCTGGTTTTCGCGTCCGGATCGCCACTCGCATACAAGGCCTGCGCCCGGCTCATGATCGCGAGTGAGACGCGCAGAAATACTTTTTTCAAGCTGCGGCCCTGCGCGGCGATCCCAAGATAGAGTCGGCCATTGGTTTTCTCATTTTCCAGATCGATCTCCACGGTCCGGGCGAAAAATGAATCCTGCCGATGAATCCCCGGTGAAGGGAAAATACGTGTCGTTGGCCTGCCGAACAACGCTTGGATTTGCCGGTTCGCCCTGCGAACCGTGGCGGTGGAAGCGATGATCTTTGGAACGCGGACTTTCTGGCCGTCGATGGAAAACCGTTCGCAGAGTTTTTCGATGGCGGTCTCATACACGCCCGCGATGGTGCCCAGCGGCCCCGAGATGAGGTGGAGTTCGTCCTGAATGATCAGATCCGGTCCTGGCAGCACATCCTCCATTTTCGTGCCCTTACCACTGTCCATCGGGCCATAGAATCCGAGGGAGTCGTAGCGGTTTACCCGTCCGAGCAAGGCCCCCGAACGCCCCTCCCAGGGCAGGGCTGCGAATTTGTCCACCGTGGCGATTAGGAAACAGGGCAGGCGGCGGTAAATCGGCTCATCCACCGTGAGGATAGGCAATCCCGTTCCTTGGGAAAAGTCGCACTCGTAGTTGTGACAGGTGATCTGAAGGTTGGTTGGCGCTGCCTCATTTGGCACCATGCGGAAGCTCGCTGCGCCAAAACGTTCTCCGCACCACGGACAACTTTCCAAGGGAATGGGAGCCGGATTGGCGCTGCTGTTTTCTCGGAAACGTTTCGTCTTGATGTAGGCGGTTTGATCCTGGCCCGGACCCGTATAGCCCCGATGACCAAGGCGGTTTGGCGTTGCTCCGGAACCGACCCACAAGCCGATCTCAAACGGCCATTCGCCCAGCACTGCGGGATTTTTTCGCCGTTCGAGTTCGAGTGCGCAAATCAGAGACGCGGCACGACCAAGCTGGTCCAATGTGAGCAGGCGCAAGGTGTAGCGCATCAGCACGCTTACGCCTGCGGAGCGAATGCCGGGATAAGTGAAACGCCGATACAACAGTTGGAAGGCCGCCAAGCCCAGATACGCCTCCGTTTTGCCGCCCCCCGTGGGAAAGAACAGCAGCTCCACAAAGCGCCGTTGTTCATTCTGAGGATCGGCCAAGCCCGGCAAGTTGAGGAGGATGAACGCAAGCTGGAATGGACGCCACTTGATTTGATCTCGCGGCACTTCCTTGAGACGGCGTGATGCCGCCTCCAGCATACAGTGATTTGCCAGTGTGAAGGCGCGGAAAGCTTCCGCATTGGTTTCGAGAAGGGCGATCCCTTGTTCGATGCGATCCGCCGCTGAACGCGCTTCGTTGACGAGATGGAGTGCTACATTTTTCCGTTTTGTGGATGGCAACGCTGTCGCTTCCAACTGTTGCCCGTCCAGCCAGTTCCGATATTGTTCCACCAGTGGGCGCAAGGCACCTCCGAGAGCGTGAGCATCGGATAAGGTAGCCAGCGCACCCATTCCGAACTCCACCTGTGGGATGTCACTCGCCACCACGCGCTCAACCTCGTAGTGGGGAACCCAGCTCGTTTCCACATGCGTGACTGCCGCACCGGGTAGGCTGTCATAGGTGACACTCACACCGTGGCCGATGCCATAATCCAGCACGTCACGGAAATGCAGATCCGCCAGATCATGATCGGCATCCGCATGTTGGGCCGTCGCCAGCCCGCGCAAATCCGGCCGCCCCACCAGTTCTTGAGGACAGCTAACGCGCAGCTTGGCCTGAAAAGCACAGGTCCGGTAAGAATGGTCTTTGTCGGCGGCCCGGTGATTGACGAGGAACACGGTAACTGCCCGGCAATTCGACGGCAGACCTCCGTTTCCATGCGCCGGACGGGAAATGCAGGAAAGGATCATCCCGCTGGTATCCCCCGCCTTCACCCGGCTGCCGGGAATCTCCAGCACGGTGGGCTCCCGTCCATGGAGAGATTCCAACGGCACGGTCAAAGCGGCATCTTTCGGGATCCGCCGATAGCCATACAGCTCTTTCGGTTCACCCTTCTCGCCTTTGGTTAGGTATCTTTCCTCAATGTAATCTCCCCATTCCACCCGCACTTCGATTTCCACTGCATCGGCAGGAACGATGACGGTCAACCCCATGGAAGACGGCAGGTAGTTTCCTCCAGAGGCCGAACGATCCACCGGCGCGTTGTCATCAAATCCTCCCGTCACCGGTGCTTCATCGATTTCATCCTGCACGTTGTCATCCAACTTCGTTTCAAGGTCGGCCTTCACCGGCACGAGAAATCCGGTGAGATACCACTGCGTCGGCGAGTCACCCAGCAGTTCCCGGGCACAGGCATGGTCATTGAGTGGCCCGATCAAATCGAGTTCCAGTGTTTCGGCGAGGTCGGCGCGGGCTTGGCGGGAGGTCATGGGCTTCTTTCTGGAATTCTTGAAAATCGAACGGTCGCCCTTCAATTTTCAAGGATAGGAATTCAAAGTTCCGGTAACGGAAATCGTTTTTTCATTTCGTCCGGCAGCGCTTCATGCATGGAGCGAATGAGCGTTTGCACGGACGTGGATGGATTGGCGGGAAAAAGCTCACCCCCCTGCTGCTTGGTCAGTTGATCGGCGTTCCGCACGGCGGCTGGCACTTGGCAGATCAATTTGTCGATGAGATCGGAGGCCGCTCCTTTGTCCTTGGAGTAACTGCCTTTTTTCAATTTGGCCACCTTTTCAAACAAGCCGCATGCCTGCTTGCAGGTATCCATAGGCCTCGCATTCAGTGCGTAATGAAGGGCGAGCCAGAATTCAAAACACGGTGTGCTGTGGGCAATCTGAATGTCGTGTTTTCCCGCCAATTCGATCCCGTCTTCCAGACGCCCTTGCCGTTCCGCATGCTCGGTATCAAAGACGATCCACGTTTCATCGAAGCTGCCAAGTTGATTGAAAGCGAGCCTGCCCGCCTTCTCATCGGCAGCCCGTTCCTTCCGAACCGCGAGCGCCTTTTTCACCAGATTCCCCGGGATTCCTTCACCGCCAGGTTCGATGTGTGTCACATGCGGATGCAGGCTCCAGTGCGCTGACAGGCTCTTGAAATACAGCGGCTCCGTATTCTGTCCTTCGGTGACAATGAGAATCGCTTTGGGCGGCTTGGTCTGCGCGGCAGGCCGCTCGAAAGAGGATTGTGCAAATCCGCCTCCGAAGTGGCTTTTTAGTGGTTTGCGGCGGGGCTTACTCATCGACCGCGGCAGTCTCCTCCGTTATGGATTCTTCCTGTGCAAACAAGGATTCCGGCAAATAAGGAATCCCGCCATAGCGGCCTGAGAGGTAGCCTCGCACCAGCGATTCCCGCTTGGTTGGAGGATTCTTGTATTCGTTCAGGGCATAGAGGATGGAATCGCCTTCCCGGGTTTTTTCCGTCAGCCAGATTTGGTCACGGCGCAACAAAGTGGTATCCAGCAGCAAAGGATCATGGGTGGCAAATATGATCTGTGCGTTTCTTGTGTTGACCTTCGGATCCATCACCAGACGGACCAGTTCCCGTGTCAGCAGCGGATGAAGACTGGTTTCGAGCTCATCCAGAAATAACACCTGCCCCTTTTCGATGAGGTCCAGCCACGGGCCTATCAAATCAAAATAACGCTGGGTGCCGGAGGATTCCTCCTGAATGGGAAGGTAATGGCCCTGACCGCCTTCACCCGAATGCAACATCTCCACCAGCGTAAACTCGGCGGGAGCCTGGTTCCGCAACTCTTGGGGCAGTTTTTTGAGGAGGACAGGTGGGATCGGCTTTTTCTGCACCCGTAAATCGCCAATCCCCAAGTCGGCCTGCCGAAGGAAACGCAATAGGCGTGTGCGATCGGACTCAAAACGAGCCAAAGTTCTTGTCGAATCCAGGTGTCCGGAATCCACCCCCAGATTCAGGATGTTTAGGGTGTCACGGAACCAACCATAAACCGGTCCCAGTTTCGGGTGGTTGAGATTCGCCGCGGTGGAAAGGAACAGGGAATTCTGCTTGGTGGATTCCACGTCCGTCTTGCGGAGGGGGAAATGCTCGGACTCCTCGGGAGAATACACTTCTTCCTTCTCGTCCTCATCCCACTGGCGGTGATACCAAAGCTGTTCCTTGCCCTTGGGAAAAGCCGAGAGCGATTCTTCCAGAACCCGTTTCGCATTGAAGGCCAGTTGATAATGGTAGCGGACGCCCTGAGCCACAAAGCGAATGGCGTAGAGCGTCGGCTTATTGGCTGATTCTCTGTCGAGCTGGAATGGAGAAAAGGGCATCTCACTGCCCAGCTCAAAGGCATGCGAGCGGCGGACGAGCTGCTGAAGATCAAAAACCGCCCGGATCAAATTGGATTTGCCCGAGGCGTTCGCCCCATAGACGGCCGTCCCCCGCAGGAAGCGCTCTTTGGTGATCCCTGGCAATTTTTCGGAGATGATGTTCCCCGGCAGGGTGTTGCTGTCGTAATTGCTCGACGCGAGGTTCAATCTCGCCGGTGAGCGGAAAGAACGGAAGTTGGAGACTTGGAAATCCAGCAGCATCGGGAAGAATCTCCCCCATGGAATCCGGAAATGAAAGCGATTTTTAGAAAAAATCGCCAAAGAATCGCCTGGGTTCTCGTATTTTTTGGGATTTTGAATCCTTTTTCACTCTTTGCTTCTACGGGCCCTACTCCCGTAGGCTCGTTTTCTCGCCACAATTTGATGATCTGGAGCGCATTCCGTTGGATTCGGCAATTCATCCCCATTCTCCAGTGCTTTTTTGACTGCGGCGGCTACCAGTGGAGCGTCCTTTTCGAGGAGGTCCAGAAGAGGATTCCCATGGTTCCAATAGCGTTCATACCACCTCCAGCGTGCCATCCGGGCGTGGTAACCTTTTCGCAAATCCAGAGTTTTAAGGGTGGTTTCGGCCCTGGCACGGTGTTCTTCGGGAATCACGGAGGTGGCCAAAAGCTGGAAGCCGTGGAGAGTGACCTCGAACCAGCCCTCTGCTACTTCGCAAGGGTCGATGATCGCATCATCGTGATTTCCCTTCCGGGAATTCACCACGCCACTGGCGTAGCGATAGTTCGACCATTCAAAGGCAAGATGACGGTGGGGAGAAGGGGTGCTCTTCTTGTTTTCATCCTTTCGATTCCCGCAGGAAAGGTAGTGCTCAACGATCCCTTCCTGCTCAATGGAGGTTCCCAACCATCCGCAACGGCATTCGAAATGTTTGGCAAGGTCGGGTTTGAACTGACTCCACCACGCACTTTTTTCATGGGGATCTTTGTCCGGATATGCGGCCAACCAGGCATTGCCCGGGTTCCGACAGTTGGTGGCAAACAGATCCGGCTCGTTTTCCTTCGTGAGTTTGGGGACCGGGATCATTGGGGAGCTTTCGTTTGTTGACGATAGAAAGGAAGCCACATCGGCCAGTAGGGATCACCTCCATCGAGCGTGTGCTGCAATTTCTTGTGGATGCTCTCGACATCGCGCAATCCTTCGGGGAGATCATCCTTCAAGTCAGCCATCAGATCGTCTGCGGCCTGCATCGCTGCCTCCGCTTCGCGGGAGTATCCGCTGTTCATATCAAAGGCCGGGGAGGTAAGCCAACCGGAGGCGTCACCAAATCGCGCCCAACGGACTTCCTCCACCTCCACTTGCTTCCCGTCTTCTGAAAGCTCCAGATTGAAAAGCTTATCCTGGTTCTCCTGCCAATGAGGCTCCATTGAGGCGAGGATCAGAGGAGCATGAGTGGTGGCAATCAGTTGAAGATCGGTGCCATCGGCTTCCTTGAGCAAACGTTGCAACACCTCGATCACCGCTGGCAGGATGCTCCGCTGCCATTGAGGGTGCAAATGGGCTTCGATCTCGTCCCAGAGGAGCACGATTTTTTTCGAAGCCTCACTGCCCCGGTTTTTCGCTTCGATTTTATGTTCCGTCCACGCCCACACGATCAGGTAGGCCAGTGAGATGATTCTCCTCACCCCGGCGGAAGCATGGTGAATGGGGACCTCCCCGTAAGGCATGATGAGGGTGGGAATATCCTGCGCACCATAACCCGGCACTCGGGTGGAAGTGCCTGGAGTGAGCGAATGTTCCCTGCCCCCTGGCGAAAGGCACTGAAGAACCTCCTTCAGCATTTCAAAGGCTCCGTTTCCTTTCAGACGCCACGTTTCCCAATCCTCCACCAAACCGCGGCAAAGGAATTTGTCGGTTTCATCCTTAAGTCCCTCCCAGACCTGTTTTTTGCTGAACTGAAAGGATTCGGGCCGAGGCAAAGGCTTCTGCGTCAGCTCGTCTTTGTCCCGCCAATAGTTGCGTTCCGGGTCCTTGACCGAGAATCCTCCATCGAGGCGGGCATAAATTACCAATCCGGTGATGGGCGGCTTTCCCTTCGGGGCGGGTGACCAGCTTTCTTCGTCTTTGGAATAGCTGTAGGTGTGTTGTTGAATTTGACCTGTCTTGCCCTGGACCGAATATTGGATGCTGGAATCCTGAATTCCAAATCCCGGATGAATCACTTTCGCGTCCGCCCAAGTGCGGGTGAGTGCCCACCATGCCAGATCGAGCAGGAAGGTTTTGCCCAAGCCATTGTCGCCAGTGATGAGATTGAGCCTTGGTGCAAAGCGCAACCCCATTTCAGGGGACGGTCCCAAATTTTGGATGGTTAGAGATTCGAGCATGGTGGTGAGGATGTGAGAGCAGAGAAATGATAACGCATGTTTACGTGGTTTGAGGCATTGGCAGTGCGCTAGGAAACGGGAAAATCAGAAATCCCGCCTGAATAACCTCTCGTCGCGCTGGCTCGCATCCAGCGGAAGAATCAGGTGATCTTTTATCAAGTCCTGTGGCGGAGGTTCTGTCGTGGAGATGATGTATTGAAAATTGGGAGTAATTCCAGCGGCTTCCTGCGCTTCACAAACCAATTCAAAGATGGCGGCATAGGGAACGGCTGACATGTCGGCCACGCGAGGGCTATCGTGGATGAGAAAACGGGGATGGTATCCATTGCCCCTGGCGCTCCAAAACATGACGGCGAGGTCGAACGCAATCACCTTCAGGGCCTCCACCGCCGAGCTGGAAATGATCTCGCGGGTCTTGGCTGAAAGCTTCAGCAATCCGTCACTGTCATAGGTCACGCTCGCGGTGGCGTCATCATCTGAGAGTTTGCGGAACAGGTGCTGGTAGAAGAGGGAAAAGTCGATTCTAACACTGCTTTGCGCAGGAGAGGATCGGATGGTGGTTTGAATCGCGTTCGAACGTTTGATTGCGGCTTTCAGATCCCTGAGTTTCGTTTCATTGGACTCACGAAGTTCCTCCGCCGATTTGGCATTCTTCAGAATATGTTCAGTCGTGGCAATTTGAACTTCGTGTTTTGCCAATTCGGCCAATAGATTTTCACGTTCGGCAAGGGCAGTGTCCCGGCTCGATTTGAATTCGCCTTCCGTCTCCTGCAAGAACAGCAGATCGTTTTGAGTAAGTGCTAATTCAGCGATATCCTCATCCTTCTGATCCTCAAATCCATCCCGCTGAGCGGCGATATCCGCTTCGGTTTGTGGCGATCCGATGGGGCGGGCGCCCTCTTGAAAGAATTTGCATTGGTCACCCACCTCATCCTTGTGCCTTCCGCAGATGCCGGGAGGTAATCCGCGGCCCATTTCAATTTCACGCTGCTTTGTTCGGATGGCTTCGGCGGCTCTTTCGGCGATCCGCTTCTCCAGCTTTTTGATTCCTCGCTCCAAGGAGGCGATTTTCTGTTCCTGCTTTGCGCGTGCATTGGCCGCATCTTGAAATTTCTCATCAATACTTTGGAAATTCTGATCAGCTAGTCGCGCTTGGATCGTTCCTCTGGTTTCCGCTAATTGATCAAGCTTGGCTTGGACTTTGGCGAGCAGCAGCGGGCCGTTGAGGTTTTTCGTTTCGGCATCCATGACAAAGCGCAAGCTGTCGCATGATGCCGTGGCAGACGCCTCAAGGTCCGGTTTTTTCTTGGTTTCTTCAGCCTTCTCGACCTCCATCTCGGCAGAGCTGTTCTTTTCTCTCCACTCTCCCTCATCTAAAAGGCCCAACACCAAACGCATGATGGTATGTCTCGAATCCTTCGCTGCGATATTGCGGGAAATCGTGGCTGTGTTGGCGCGCCACGCCTCTACGGTTTGTAATGCGGCATCCTGATCCCTTGCGAACCAGGCAAGTAAATCGGTCCACTGGAGAGGTTCTGACAGACCGGGGAGCGTTCGATGACCGAGGGGCTGGATCGTATGACTATCCAATTCATCAAAAAAGTCGGTGGTGCTGTGAGTTTGCGGGATGCCTTCCGAAAGCACTTCCGTGATGGAAGTTGCGGGGATCGCCCAATGTTGGGAGGTATCCCAAAAGGAGCGACCTATAACCCACGAAGTGCCTGCAAGCTCCACATGAAGCAAAGCCCAGCCGGCGGGGAATTCTCCGCCAACCGCTTGTTGAAGTTCATCCCGGCCAAACCGGGATTCTCCCAGCAGCCATCTCAAAATGCGGCAGAAGGTCGTTTTTCCCGCCGAATGGCCTGAGAGTTTGGAGCCACCTTTTTTGGCGATTTCTGTTTTCGGGTCCGCCCAGACAATGTTCAGCCCGGCATGAAAAGAAACTTTTCGCATTTCTTTCACGGGGTTGGCATTTTCCAGCAGCACCAACTCTTTGAGGAAGACGACAGGCTTGTCCCGTGCGCCATCAAACTGCCATGGGCCTTGGGAATCATTCATCGGAAAGAGCGTATCCATTGGGGTTATGCGGCTTGGAATAGGATTTGCAGGGCAGGATACTTGGCGACCGTCCGTGCCTTTATTGCCAACGGTGCAGGTGCGGCGACTTGCTGACCCCTGGCAAGGTAAAGTGCCATCAAGGCGTCTTGCTCCAGATGTCTGACGCGATTCAACTCAATGCCGTCCGCTAGCTTCAGCTTTCCGCCAAACCGGGAAAGCGTGGCATCGTCCACCAAGGCCAGCAACGCGGCTGCGGCCGTGGCGAAGTCGAAGGTTTTGGGAGCGGTCTTGCCCCATTCTTTAAGGAGTGATTCACCGCTTTTCTGAATGGAAGAACGCCGCGTATCGGTTTCGGTAAGAATTTCCAGCGCGTTGAGCATGCGCGTCACTTCCACTCCTTCTGGGAGCAGTTCCGCCATCAGAGGAATGACAACCTTGAAATAGGTGGTGGAATCCAGAGGGGGACGGTTTCCCGCAATCAGCGTGCCGGGCAGCTTGAGACCATCGTGATTGGTCTCAAAGAAATCGAACTCTTTAATCGGATCGGGAGTGGGAAGGCGACGGGCGGTCTTTTTGGGGGCTTTCTTGGCTGTGGTCTTCCTTGCGGCTTTTTTGGCGGCGGGGGTGTGGAGGCCTTGGCGGACTTCTTCGGCGTGGCGTTCGGCGTTGAGTTTGAGGAGGCGGGCGAGGACTTCGTCGCGGGTGGCGTCGGGCCAGCGGTAGCGGATGCTTTTGGGGATGGGGTCGCCGCCTTCTTCGGTGGGTTCGTCGTAGTAGTCGGGAATGAATTCGCAGACGGCGCGGCCTTGTTCGACGAGATTGCTCCAGCCGTAGGCGGCGAGAACGGCATGGTCCATGGCGGTGTGGAGTTCGCGCAAGCGGAGGATGCCGGGATCGGTTTCCTCGGAGTTGTGAAAGCGGTTGTAAGTCTTGGTGAGGCCTTCGTTGTGACGGATCATCAGGGCGGCGCGGAAGTCGTGGTATTCCTGACCCGCTGCTTCCAATGTAGCGTCCGTCTCCCACCCAGCGGGGAATGAAAAGGTCTCGAAGCAGTCGCTCGGCGTATAGGCTAACGCATCTCCTAACGTTGCCATAAAAAAGCGTGCCCAAACCTCGTGTGGCTGCGATTGCAGACAACAAAAGGCCCCAAAAGTAGCGAAAGGGAACACATTCAAATTGCTCGTGTAAATCAGTCCCGTCGGTAAGAATGAAAACGTGAAATGAGTTGATGCTTGTGAGGCATTCACGAGAACTCGGCCCAAGCATTCGGTCGCCGAGAAAAGTGCAGGACGCTTATCGGCGTAATGCCACCAGCGCAAAGGTAGCGGATCACGGAGCACGAATGAGCCGTCGGCTTTTTTGCGCGTCCTTTCTGGTTTCACTTTTTGCTCAACCAAATCGAGCAGGTCTGGCCAGTCTGCCGCTACGGCGTAGGGATAATCTTCGGGGACAAGACCGACTCGGAGCCATGCGGCGCGCTGGTCAACCTTGGCTGTAATCCATTGTTGGCCTAATGCCGTGTCGCGCCGCAGTGGGAAATCAGCGAAGTTGATGGTGTAACGGTGGTGTTCGTGACGCGGGTCGTTGGAAACTTCAGAATAGCCAATAAGCGGGAAAATTCGCTCTTTGTTTCGGGGAGTATTCCCTACGAGTTCACGCATCAAACTCAATGGGTTGGCTATACTTTTCTTGTCTGTGTCATCAAAGGTGAAGCCCATACCGAGAATAACGCAGCCTTGGAAACTTTTTCCGTCATTCGCGGTGAGAACGGCGGGGTTTTCGTGACCGCCATCATGGAAGAGGTATGCGGTGATAATGGGGACGGATTGTCCATCGAGGTCGAACGGCGCGGATTGCGCGCCTTTTGCCACCCACACAACGCTGACAACGACGGCGGCTTCTCCAACCCATTTGTAGCGCCGGCGCGCGGCGTAGATGGTGCCGCCATTCACGCAAATCCACCTGAGTCCCGTTTGGCGGGTGTCCCCTTGCCGGATTGTATTTGTGGCAATAAGACCAAAGGAGCCGTCGCGGCGTAACAACTGGAACGCCCGGCGGAAGAAGAATGCGACAAGATCGGCGTTTCCAGATGCCTCCTCGTGAGTTGCCAAAAGCCAGTCAAAGTAGCTACCACCAGATGCTTCACGAACGCGGCGACCCCCTACGAACGGCGGATTGCCGATGAAAGCATCGAAGCCGCCGTTTTCGCGAGCGAAGACTTCGGGAAACTCAATTTCCCAATGGAAGGGCGTGACGGGATGCGGTTCGCCGTGGCGTAGCTGGTTTACCAGCTTTCCAACCACTTCGATTTTCTCTGGGCGGAAGCCGTGCTTGGGATCGGACTCAAGCAGGGCATCGAGGTATTGCTCACGGAGTTCAGTGCGCTTTTTCGGTTTGTCTCCCGCGAAGAAGGCGGCGAGGCAGAGGTCGCCGGCACGGCGGACCGGATCGAGGACTTCGTCCGCATGTTTAAGCCGAACTGCCTTGAGGCCGGGGAGCATATAGTCCCCTCCTTCAAGGATCTCGTTGCGCAGGCTCAGGGCGTTTTTGAGTGATTTTTCGAGTTCGGTTTGGCCGAAGATGCGTTCCTTGGATTCCTTCGCCTCCAGATCCCAGTGGAAGGCGATGATTTGCTTTTTGCTGAGGCCGACGAGGGCGTCGCCGGTGCGCAGGGAGTGGTCGAGGAAGGTGAAGGGGTGATCCTTGGCGAGGGTGGCGAGCCAGAGGGAGAGTTTGGCGAGGTCGGTCGCCATGGGGTTGCGGTCCACGCCGTAGAGGCAGCGCTGGGCGACGAGGCGGCGGGCGTGTAGCAGTTCGTCCTCATCCGGCGGAATGACGGGCTTGCCGCCGTGGGCGGCCCATGCGGCGACGAGGGCATCGCCGAGTTGGCGGCAGGCTTCGACGAGGAACGCACCGGAGCCGACGGCGGGGTCGCAGACCTTGAGATCGAGGATTTGCTGCGGGGTGGGTTTCTCGCCGAGGCGGGCGAGGATGGGCTCCAAGGTTTTTTTGACGATGGGCGCGGTGAGAGCACGCGGGGTGTAGTGGGAACCGGAGCGACGACGTTCGTCGGTGGGCTGGAGGAGGTAGGAGCCGGGCGGAAGCTTTTCCGGCGAGGCTTGGCGGGCGATTTTCTTCTCCAGCGCGGCGAGGAGGTCGTCGTGGCTGGCGGCATCCTTGAGCGCGGTGGCGGGTTTGCCGGTGAGTTTGTGATCGGTGTTTTTCTGGAGGACTTCGGCGCGTTTGGCGGGAGCGGTGGCGAGGAGGTCGTCGAGATCGAGGAAGGCGGGCGCGCCTTTGCTTTTGGCGGGCTTCAGGGCGATGGAAGTGCCTTGGGCGACTTCCAGGGTGAAGCCGATCATGGTCTGATAGACGGAGCCGATCTGCTCGACATCGAGGGTGCGGTAGGACAGGCGCTCGCCGCGGAGGATGAGGAGTTTTCCCAAGATGCGCCAGATGACGCCATCGGCGACGGTGGGGATGCGGTTTTCCGCCGAGCGGACATCCTCGCGGGCGTCGGCGCGGCCTTCGAGGAAGGGGAAGCGGTCGGGATCGAAGAGGTGGCCCTCGCGGGCGGGCATCTGGAGATCCCGGTGGCGGTGGCCGCCGTGGATGAGGCGGAAGAGGGTGAGCAACTGCGGCCACGCGCCGAAGCGCTGGTCCATGGTGTCGTGATGCAGGGCGGCATCGCGGTTCAGGCGCTCGAAGAGGGCGTGGAGGGAATAGTGCTGGTTGAAGAGCGGGCTGGAGGGCAGCAGGCCGCGATCCTCGGCGAAGAGGAGGAAGACGAGGCGGAGCAGGACGGTGAGTTGGCCGTGATAGACGTCGTTGGGATTCCGCACCATGGGTTCGCGCAGCAGGTCGCCATGCACGCGGGCATCGGCGGCTTGGAAGCCACGGACGAGTTCATAAAGAGCCTCCAGCACCTGCTCGGCGAGCTGGGTGGAAACGCTGGCCTGCATGGAGCGGCTGTGGCGCAGCAGGGCGGGAAGCTGGTTTTTCGCCTCGCCGAGGAATAGCATGTTGCGCCCCAGCAGCAGCTCGAAGGCTCCGAGGATGGGGCGGCCCATGGTGCCGGTCATGTCCGCATAGCGGAAGGTCAGGTGCCCGGGGTTTTCGCCCTGCGGGGCATAGACGATGCGGAGCGCGCTCTTGGAAAGAAGAAGGCCGATGGGAACGCCGGTTTCGCGCAGGAGGCGCTCGAAACGGCGGGTGGCGGAGGTGAGCCAGGTATTCGGGATGACCTCGTAGGGTTTGTCGAAGTCCTCATCAGGATGGCCGGAGGTGAAGAGAAGGAGTTGGTAGGACGGCTGATCCTCGGTGAGAGTCTGCCGTTGGCCGCGGGGAAGCTGGAGTGCGGCGACGGGCGAGAGGACTTCGGCGCTTTCCTTCAGGTAAAGGTGGTAGCGGTCCGGGAGATCGGCGGCGGCGATCCATTCTTGAGCGGGCCATTCGAGAAACCCGGTGGCGAGGGCTTTGAAGTCGGCGATTTCAACGGTGCCATTTTCCTCGTCGTAAAGCTGAGAGGCGTGGAGATGGTCGATGAACTCGATCTGGCGCTGGCGCTGGGCTTCGTTGTAGTAGTGGCCCTTGTCCACGAGGGCGGCGGCGGACACGACGAGGCCGTCCGGCTGGAGGTAGCCGAGCCAGCGTTTGTGGGCATCGAGGGAGCGGATGGTCTCTGGGGCGGACATGAGGACGGGCAATTATTTCTGAGGCCAGAGATAGACGAGGCCGACGGGCTCGATGCGGGTGGTTTTGATTTCGTAGAACTCACGGATGCGGGTGGGTTCTGACTCGATCTGGGTGGCGAAGTCTTCCAACCATTTGCGCTGGGCCTTGGTCTCGCGCTCGACCTGGGCTTTTTCATCCTCGGAGAATCCAAGATTCAAGTGGAGTTGGTCGATGGGCAGGGCTTCCTTGAGTTTGCTTTCGACGCGCTTTTTCTGGCCTTCGAGAAGTTGGATCATGGCCTTGGCCTCGGTCTCGGAGCGTGCGTGGAGTTTTTTGCGGGCGTCGGCTTCGGAATCCTTGGCTCGGTCTTCGAGCAAAGGGAGCAGCGCGGCGACATCGACGGGGATGGCGTCGAGGAGTTCGTGACGCTTGTCATCGGAAATAGGAGTGCCGGGGGAAAGCATCGAGCGCTCCAGAATCTCCATGGTGCGAGCTTCGGCGTCGCGGGCGTAGGGTTTGAGGGCTCCGGAGGCTCGCTGGGCGGGTGGTTCCCAGCGTGCGGTGACCGTGATGATTTCCTCATGGAGGCGGGTGGCGTGTGCACCAAAGAGGCCGAGGCGACCGAGCAGGATGACGCGCGGAATGGCATCGTCCGACTGGGCGAGGCAGGCGCGGGAGAGGTCGTGATTGACGAAGCCCTGGGAGAGGAAGCGGGAGAGCAGGCGCTTGGCGACGCGGTGGCCGAGATGGATCTGGACGCTGGAGTCGTCGATGGTGGGAGGGGCGGTGAAGCGGATGGGGCGGATCGGGCTGTCTTTGCGCCAGAGATGATCGCGGCGGCCTTTATCTGGAGCGGCGCGGAGGGTGTCGAGGGTGGTGGTCCAGCTTGGATCGAGCGCCTGCTCGGTGGCGATTTTCGGAAAGGTGTAGCAGGCTGCGCCATCAGCGGTGGCTCCGGCGGGGGCCAAGGGCGAATAGCGGTTGAGCCGGAGGGACGTGGAGAGCGCCTGCTCGAAGGCCTCGTGGGAATAGTTGATGGAGCGGCGAGCCTGCTCGATGCGGTTTTCGAGCATTTTCACCTGCGTTTTCAGGGCGTCCTGGCGTTCGCGGGCTTCGCCGAGTTCCGCCTCGGCGACGGCTTTTTCTGCCGTGGCATCTTCCTGATCGATGCTGGTGATGAGGTTGGAAACTTGAGCCATGCTGATGCCGAACTCGAGCTTGCGGGAGAGGCGGCGGTCGAGGACCTGGGACAGGCTGCCGAGCTCCTGCTGGATGCGGGAGGTTTTCTTCACGAGGGCATCGAGCACGCGGTCTTCCTGACGTTGCTTGTAAACGAAGTAATGGCAAAAGACCTGTGGCTCTGGCTGGAGCTTGCGGTCGATGCGGCCGTTCCGCTGCTCCAAGCGGCCGGGGTTCCAAGGGATATCGTAGTGGAAGAGGTGATGACAGTGGGACTGAAGGTTGATGCCCTCGCGAGCGGCGTCGGTGGCCAACAGGATGCGGACGGGGTGCGCATCGGGTGCGGAGTTGAAGGCTTTTTTAATTTCCTCCCGCGAATCGCTGGAGGTGGAGCCACGGAAGATGAGAATGCGCTCGTCCGCCCGGTCGGTGCCGGCGAGGGCGGCGTGAAGCATGTGACGCAGGTAGGTGAGGCTGGCCTCCCATTCGGTGAAAATGATGACGCGGGTGTCGGTCCAGGCGGCACCGGGTTGGACGGGCTGGCCGCTGCAGGCGATGCCGGGGCATTGGTTAGCGGCGATCCAGTCGAGGAGTTTGAGGACTTTCGAGTCTGGCTGGTAGCGGGCTTCATTGGCGAGGCCGACCATTTCATGGAGGAGCTGGGTGGCTTCCTGGTTGAGTTGGGTGATGGGGTCGGCGTTGCTCAATTCGGCGGCGAGGAGATTGTCCTGCTGCTCTTCATCGAGCAGCGCTTCCTCGGAATCCGGGTCAATGCCCCGGGTCAGGAAGGTGGTGTCGGCTTTGGGCGAGAATTTGCGCTCAGCGGTTTCGGCATGCTTGGAGATCGTGCGGGCGAAGGCTTCCGGGCTGGAAAGAAGACGCTGCTGGAGGTGGGAGAAGACGATGAGAGAGCGGTTGCGGATGTGTTTCGCTTCATTTTTCACCTGCTCCTCGCGGATGCCTTGGTAGCGGGCGAGCATTTCACTGAGGCGGAGTTCGGGGGAACTGGCGGGTAGGCCTTCGATGTCATTCTGGCAAATGACGCGTTCTGGAAAGCCGCCTTCGAGGGCGCGGATGTCGCTTTTCAGCCGCCGGACCATGACGTCGGTGAGGTTGGCTTTGACGACGGGAACGCCACGTACGAAGCGATGGGGGTCGAGGATTTCCAGCAGGGCGGAGAAGCTGTTGGAATGGCCGTTGTGAGGGGTGGCGCTCAGGAAGATGCGGTGGTCGAAGCGCTGGGCGAGTTCACGAACGACGCGGGTGAAACGGGAGTCGATGGCGTATTTCGAGCCGCTGGCCGGGGCGGCATGGTGGGCTTCGTCGAGAATGAAGAGTGAGGGTGGTTTGTGCTGGTCGAGCCAGTGCTTGAGCGGCTCCGAATAGGTGTCGTCGATGAGTAGGCGATGGGAGACGAGGAAATGCGGATAAGTCGTCCACGGATTCACGGCGAATCCCTGCTGCTGGCGGACGCTTTCGATGTATTCGCGGTCGAGGATTTTGAATTCGAGCCCGAAGCGGGAATCGAGTTCGGCTTTCCACTGGTGGAGCATGGAGGGAGGGCAGGAAACGATGATGTTCTGGACGCGCTTGCGCAGAAGAAGCTCAGAGGCGATGAGCCCGGCTTCGATGGTTTTCCCAAGGCCGACATCGTCTGCGATGAAGAGATTCACCCGCGGCAGCCGGAGGGCTTTGTGGAGTGGATCGAGTTGGTAAGCGTCGAGCTTGATACCAGCGCGGAAGGGCGACTGGAAGAGATTCGGGTCCGTGGCGGTGACACATTGCCAGCGGAGGGTGTTGTAGAACGAAGCGAAGTATTCGCGGGAGTCGAAGTCGCGGCTTCCGTATTTTTGTCCGATGGACTCCCACGCCTGATTGGTGAGGATTTGGGTGTCGAGTTCCGCCTCCCAAAGGACGGATGAAAGCTCGCCTTGGGCGGAGTCTTCGAGGCAGGCGAGATCGACGGTGGTGCCGT
>CAZVSA010000003.1:0-45487 GCA_964629955.1 uncultured Luteolibacter sp. | reverse complement strand
CCCACAACCCCTACGAGGACAACGGCCTGAAAATCTTCGGCCCCGACGGCTACAAACTCTCCGACGCGCTGGAGGAAATCATCGAGCGCCACATCCTCGGCGACGAGCCCGAGCCCCGCGCCATGTCGCCGGAGAAAATCGGCAAAGCCTACCGGATCGACGACGCCCGGGGGCGTTACATCGAGTTCGCCAAGCACACCGCCGACAACATCCCTCTCCACGATCTGAAAATCGTGGTCGATTGCGGACACGGCGCGGCCTGGTTCATCGCCCCGCTCATTTTCAAGGAACTCGGTGCGGAAGTCATCAAACACGGTTGTGAGCCCGACGGCATTAACATCAACGACCGCTGTGGCGCTCTCCATCCCGAAGCCGCCGGGGAACTTGTCCGGCGTCACGGCGCCGATCTTGGGATTTCTTTCGACGGAGACGCCGACCGGGTCATCTTCACCGACGCGACCGGCACCCCCGTTTCCGGCGACCGCATTCTCGCTCTGGCGGCGATTTCCCTCCACGAGCAAGGCCGCCTCCGCGGCAACAGGATGGCCTGCACCGTCATGAGCAACCTCGGCCTGCATGAAGCGATGAAGCGGGCGGGCATCGAAGTCATCGTCACTCCCGTCGGCGACCGCAACGTCATCGAGGCTCTGCGCGAAAAGGACGGCTCCTTCGGCGGCGAAAACTCCGGCCACCTCATCTTCGCCGATCATGCCACCACCGGAGACGGCATTCTCAGCGCCCTGCAAATCCTGCGCGTGATGAAGGAGAAAAAGGCAACTCTCGCCGAACTCGCCGCTTGCATGCGGGAGTTTCCCCAGGAACTCGTCAACCTCAAGGTGACCGCCAAGCCTCCGCTGGCGGAGCTTCCCGGCCTCCAGAAACTCATCAAGGAAGCCGACCAGGCCTTCGGCGACGCCGGCCGCCACCTCATCCGCTACTCCGGCACCGAAAACAAGATCCGCATCCTCGTAGAGCACCGCGACGCCGATGCCGTGCATCATTGGATCGGGAGATTCACGGATGCCGTGAAGGAGGATATTGGAGTGGCGGTGTGAATCCAAAGTGCGTGTAGAGTATGAGTATCCTCAAGGAGCGTGGGCGTCTCGCCCACATCCCTGCTTCAAGTGGGCGAGACGCCCACGCTCCTTGACTTCTATTGTAACCCCATGAAACCAACCAAACTCCTCGAACGCATCACCTGCGATCCTGACATTTTCGGCGGAAAACCGATCATCCGGAGGCACCGCCTCGCTGTGGAGCATGTCCTCGATATGCTGGCCGCCGGCGATCATGCGGCGACGATTTTGAACGGCTACCCGTGGCTGGAACCTGAGGACATCCAAGCATGCTTGGACTATGCCTTGGCCCGAGCCAGCGCTCCCGAAGCAGCCTCGGGACGGAGGGAAGACTTTGAACGATACCTTGCCGCTGTTCCGCACGGAGAACCGGCGGAAACCAACCGGCTTCCCGAGTGAGGCTGGAAACGCGTCCATGCCCTTTATTTTTAAAATGCCCCTCTTTCTCACCCGCTCCATCGAGGATTTCCCCATCGGGAACATCCTGCTTCGCGATCATCATGCCGCGTTGTCGGCTTCTCCATCCGGCCACGGTTTGCGGGTGCATCCGCATGCGTGGCTGACGGCGGAGGACGTGGCCTTGCTTTCCCCGGCAACTCCCACCCTCATCGATGAACGCCGCACGCCGCTCGCTTGGTTCGGCGATTCCCCGGATGCGGACAAGGCTGTCGTAGCCAATTCGTCCTTTCTCATCGTTCATCCGTGGGATCTGCTGCGGGCGAACGAGCTTTTCGTTGGTTCCTTGAACGAGCCGAAAATCGAAGGCGACATCCATCCCAATGCGGTGATTGAAGGAATCATTCACCTCGGCCCGGGTTCGCGGGTTATGCCCGGCGTTTTCATTGAAGGGAATGTCATCATCGGCGCGAACTGCAAGATCGGCCCGAATTGTTATCTCCGGGGATCCACGTCCATCGGGAACAAATGCCACATTGGAAACGCGGTGGAGATCAAAAATTCCCTCATTCTGTCCGGCACCAACGTCGGCCATCTCAGTTATGTGGGCGATTCCGTGCTGGGGGAGAAGGTGAACTTCGGCGCGGGAACCATTGTTTCCAATCTCCGGCATGACGGGAAAAACCACAGCTCCATGGTGGGCGGAAATCTCGTCGATACGGGGCGGCGGAAGTTCGGCACAATCGTGGGGGACGGCGTTCACACCGGAATCAACACATCGATCTATCCCGGCCGGAAATTGTGGCCCGGGACGTTCACATTGCCGGGCGGGATTGTCCGGCGGGATCTCGAATCCTCTTTCTGAAAACAGTTTTCCCCAAATCAACATTCATGTGCGGCATAGTAGGATATATAGGAAAAGCGGACGCTCCCAGGGTTCTGATCAACGGATTGCGGCGATTGGAATACCGTGGATACGATTCCGCCGGAGTGGCGATTCTCGATGGAGACCGCATCCTGGTGAAAAGAGCGTCCGGGAAGGTGGCGAATCTGAGCGAAAAGGCCCGGGGGGATTGGCCGGATGAATTGTTTCATCGTTCCTCCACCGGCATTGCTCACACCCGTTGGGCGACGCACGGTCCGCCGACGGAAGCGAACGCGCATCCCCATTTGGACCATTCCGGGGACATCGCGCTGGTACACAACGGAATCATCGAGAATTACAGATCCCTGCGCTCGCGGCTGGAAGGGAAAGGTCACCATTTTTATTCGGAAACGGATACCGAGGTGCTCGCGCATCTGATAGGAGATTGCGACAAGGGGGATTTGTTCCAGGCGGTTTGTGACGCGCTTCATCAGGTGGAAGGCACCTTCGGCATTGCGGTGCTTTCCGCCCGCGAGCCGGACCGTGTAATCACCGCGCGCCGGGGCAGTCCGATCGTCATCGGGGTGGGGGACGGGGAGACGATCATCGCGTCGGATGCGGCGGCCATCGTGTCCCACACCCAGCGGGTGATTTATCTCGACGACAATGACATCGCGATCGTGAAGGCGGATTCGGTCGAGATCCGGGATTTGAACAATGTTCCGGTGACACGGGAGATCGCGGAGCTGGGGCTGGATGCCGCGGCTGCCGAGAAGGGCGGATATGAACATTTCATGCTCAAGGAAATCCATGAGCAACCCGACGCGCTGGCGAATGCCATCCGGGGCCGGTTGGATTTCGATCTCGGCAGCGCCGTGCTGGCAGGCATGGGGACCTCGCCACGGGAGCTTGCGGAGGTTGGCCGCGTGGTGGTGGTCGGTTGCGGCACTTCGCTGCACGCGGGCATGGTGGGCGAGTATGCGTTCGAGGATCTGGCGAATATCCACGCGGAAGTGGAGCAGGCGGCGGAGTTTCGTTACCGGAATCCCATCATCGGAAACCGGGATCTGGTGGTGGCGGTTTCCCAGTCCGGGGAAACGGCCGACACGCTGGCGGCGGTGCGCGAGGCGAACCAGAAGGGCGCGTTCGTGATGAGTTTGTGCAATGTGGTGGGCTCCACCATCGCTAGGGAGACGGGGAGGGGAGTGTATCTTCATGCGGGGCCGGAAATCTCGGTGGCATCCACCAAGGCGTTCACCTGCCAGGTGGCGGTGCTGCTGATGATGGCGTTGAAGCTCGGGCGCGGCCGGCGTTTTTCCAGGCAGGAGGGGATTCGTTTCGCGCGGGAAATCGGCGCGATCCCGGAGCTGGTGGGCAAGGTGATCCTTCAATCGGAACGGATCGCGGAGATCGCGAAGGATTATGCGAAAAACGAGCATGCGTTTTTCATCGGGCGCGGTCCCATGTATCCCGTCGCGCTGGAGGGTGCGTTGAAGTTGAAGGAAATTTCCTACATCCACGCGGAGGGCTACCACGCGGCGGAACTCAAGCACGGGCCGATCGCCCTGCTTCAGGAGGGGACGCCCATCATCGCGCTTGCCTGCGACATTCCGGGGAAGGACAAAACTCTCGGAAATATCGAGGAGTGCAGGGCGCGCGGCGCGCGCATCCTCGGAATCGTTACGGAAGGGGATGACGATGCGGCGGAGTGTATGGACGATTTCATCACGATTCCGCGCAGCCATCCCCTGGTGGCGACGATTCCCGCGGTGGTGGCGCTCCAGCTCTTCGCCTATCACGTGGCGCGTCTGCGGGGTTGCGAGATCGACCAGCCAAGGAATCTCGCGAAAAGCGTGACGGTGGAGTGAGCGGGGGAAGTGCGTGATTCATGTGCCCGGCTTCCTGATGACAGGAAAAAACGCGGTATGATGGGGAGTTTTTCGGGTGCGGAGCGGGAGAGGCGGCGACCGATGATCGCCACCACGGCGCGTGGGAGCGTTTACCCGCCGATGAGTTCCAACCAGCGTTGGAGGTTGTAGTAATTTGTCACCCGTGTGATTTTTCCGTCCCGGATCTCGAAAAACGCGCCGACCCGCAGGCGGTAGGTTTGTCCAGTGGCTTCGGGCAGGCCGTCACCGGTGGCGAGATATTTCCCCTGGATGAAAAATTCCGCCGCCGCGCGTGTTTCGCCGGGAGCGGGGAAGACCGCCAGATCCTCGACGGTTTCCCGATAGCTGCGGTCCATCCGGGCGAGGAAGGAGCGGAAAGCGTCCTTTCCGTGTTCCGTGTTCCGCGTTTCCTTCGTTGATTTCGTGGATCACGTCCTCGGAAAGCATGGCGAGCAGGGCTTCGCGGTCCCCGGAATTGAATGCGGAGTAGTAGTCGTGGATCAGTTTCATCTGCGGGGATGATGGGGGGAAACCGGCGTTTGTGGATTCTTTTCCAGAGAGTTTCCGGAGCGGGCACCTAACGATCTTGCCACCCGGGGCCTGCGGCGTATGGTCGCGCGGCAGGCCTTTCATGACACCGTTTCTGAGGAAAATTCTCGGCATGAACTGGGTGCTCGTACTGGTCATGTACGGGCTCCTGATCTTCGGCGTTTTCATGATCGAGAGCGCGGCCCGGCATCTGCCGGTGAGTTCGGACATCCGCAACCAATTCGGAGGGCCGGGCGCTTACTACGCGTGGATGCAGAAGAACTGGATCGTGCTGGGCAGCGTGGTGTATTTCGCGGTGGCTCTTGTGGATTACCGGTGGTGGCGGTGGCTGGGGGTTCCGTTTTACGTGGCGGGGATCGTCCTGATGGTGATGGCGCTGAATGTCACGGACGAGGAACTCCAGAAGACCCATCGTCTGGCATTTTTCGGCATGAGTTTCCAACCGGCGCAATTGGGAATCAGCTCGGGGATATTGATGATTTCATGGCTGATGCAGGATCTGCCGAAGCTCCACCGGTGGTTTGGCGCGCCGTTCGTAAGAATCGGAATCATCGCGGTGATTTCGGTGATTCCGTTCGGGCTGGTGATGGCGATGGGGGACATGGGGTCGGCGCTGGTGTGGATTCCGGTTCTGATTGTGGCGCTGCTGATTTCGGGAATTCCGTTCCGCTACATGTCATTCATGACCTTCATCGGGGCGGGGGTGCTGCCGCTCTTGTATTTTGTGGCATTGCCGATGTTGTCTTCCCGGGGACCGGAGCGGATCGATGTCTGGCTGCGGATGGGCCAGGGGAAGGAGGTGGACATCAAGGGCAGCGCGTATGCTCCGCACAACATTTCGATGGCCATCGGCAAAGCGGGCTGGAAGGGGGCTGGCTGGAAAGCCACAAGTGAAATGTCCCTGCATCACAAGGGGTTCATTCCCCGGGACACGGCGCACAACGATTACATTTTCGCGGTGATCGGCGAGGAACTGGGGTTCCGGGGCAGCTTGTTGTTGATCACGGCATTCGCGTTGTTGTTGATTCAGGGGCTGTTCATCGCGTTTTACAGCCGTGATGTGTACGGAAGGCTCCTTGTGTGCCTGACGGTGGCGTTCTTTTTCGCGCACACGTTCGAGAGCATCGGGATGTGCGTGCTGCTGCTGCCGATCACGGGAATTCCGCTGCCACTGGTGAGCTATTCAGGAACGTTCGTGATCATTTGCATGTTCCTTCTGGGGCTGGTGCAGAGCGTGTGGATTCACCGGAATCACAAGCCCGCGCTGAAGGCGGCGAAAGCGTGATGCTCCGGAAAATCATGCGCCGGCGAGTGCTTCGTCGAGGACTTCGAGCATGAAAGCGGCGTCGGCCTTGTGGATGCACATGGGGGGCTTGATGCGGAGGGTGTTTCCGTAGAGGCCGCCTTTGCCGATGAGGAGGCCGAGGTCTTTGCAGGTTTCAAAGACCCGGGCGCATTCGGCGGTGGCGGGTTCTTTGGTGGCGCGGTCTTTGACGAGTTCGACGCCGAGCATGAGGCCCTTGCCGCGGATCTCGCCGATGAGGTTGTGTTTTCCGGCGAGTTCGTGGAAACCGTTTGTTAGATAGGTTCCGATTTCGAGGGAGTTTTTCTGGAGGCCTTCCTTTTCGATGACGTTGAGGACGGCACGGCCCTGGGCCATGGAGACGGGATTGCCGCCGAAGGTGTTGAAGTGGATTCTCGTGGCGAGAGCTTTGGCGATTTCCGGAGTGGTGACGACGGCGGCGAGCGGGCAGCCGTTGCCGATGCCCTTGGCCATGGTGACGATGTCGGGGATGGCTCCCTGGGTTTCAAAGCCCCAGAAGTGCGTGCCGGTGCGGCCGAAACCAGCCTGGACTTCGTCGGCGATGCAGAGACCGCCGAAGGAGCGGGCCTGGGCGTAGGCTTCCGCCAAGTAGCCGTCGGGGAAAACGATAGTGCCGCCGACTCCCTGGATGGACTCGGCGATGAAGGCGGCGATTTTTCCGGAGGTGGCGTAGCGGACGGTTTCTCCGATGTCCCGGCCGTATTTTTTGCCGGCATCGGGATCATCTTTTCCGTAGGGGCCGCGGTAGGTGTCCGGCATGGCGGCGTGGTGGACGCCGTGGGAGTGAGGGACGTTGAACTTCCAGGTGTGGTGGGAGGTGAGGGCCATCGCGCTCGGGCTGCCGCCGTGGTAGGCGTTGCGGAGGGCGATGACGTCGTAGTTTCCGGTGTAGGCGCGGGCCATGAGGATGGCGAGGTCGTTGGCTTCGGAGCCGGAGTTGACGAAGTAGCAGACTTTGAGATCGCCGGGCATTTTCGCGGCGAGTTCCTTTGCGTAGAGGGCGATCTGCGGGTGGAGATAGATCGTGGTGGTGTGGTTGATCGTCTCGTTCTGGAGATTGGCGGCGGCGAGGACTTCGGGATGACAGTGGCCGACGCTGACGGTGACGATGCCACCGAAGCCGTCGAGGTAGCGGCGGCCTTTGTCGTCGTAGAGGTATTGGCCTTTGCCTTCGACGATGGCGATGGGGTTTTTGTAATAATGGAAGATGGCGGGGTTCACGAATTCCTTGCGGAGGGCAAGGATTTCATCGGGGGAGGGGCCGTTGTAGGGTTTCGGAGTATAGTCGAAAGGAGGAAGGGTGGCCATGAGTGAAGGGTGTGGAGAGTTTGACTATTTGATACCGGCTTTGCGGAAGACGAGGTAGAGGAGGAATGCGATGGCGAAGCCGATGAACCATGCCTGCTGATAGAGGGAGACGAAAAACGGTGGAACGGAAGGGGCGAGGTTGATTTGGTGCAGGAAGCCGGGGAGATTGGGGAGAACGGCAAGCAGCACCGCACCGAGTCCCGCGACGCTGAAGCCTCCGGTGTAGCGGTAGGGCCCGTTTGCCTGATAGAGTCCGGCGAGGTCGAGCCTCCGTTTGCGGTATACATGATAATCCGCGATCATCACGCCCGCGATGGGGCCCAGCAGGGCTCCGTAGCCGATGAGCCAGGTGAAGATGTAACCATCGGGCAGGGCAACGAGTTTCCAGGGCATGATGAGGATGCCGATGACGGACGCGATGATGCCGCCGGCGCGGAAGCTGATTCTCCGGGGAGCGAGATTGGAAATGTCGTTCGCCGGGGAGACGACGTTGGCCGCGATGTTGGTGGAAAGCGTGGCGACGGCGAAGACGACGAGGGCGCATGCGGAAAGCCATTTGCTGCCGATTTTTCCAACAACGGAAACCGGATCCCAGATGGCTTCGCCGAAGATGACGACGGTGGCCCCCGTGACGACGATGCCGACAAAGGAGTAGAAGGTCATGGTCGCGGGAAGGGCGGCGGTTTGCCCCACGAGCTGCGCCTTCTGGGATTTCGCGAAGCGGGAGAAGTCCGGGATGTTGAGGGACAGGGTGGCCCAGAATCCCACCATGGCGGTAAGGGAACCGCCGAATCCCGCCCATGAAACGGCTCCGGAAGGGGAGGATGCCAGCAGGGCAGGGGTGAGGCCGCCTGCTTTGGAGATTGCCCAGATCATCATGAGGACGCCGACGGCCATGAGGAACGGGGCGCTGAGTTTTTCCAGCCACCTGATGGATTCCATGCCTTTCCAGATGAACCAGACGTTCACCAGCCAGAAGAGGAGGAAAAAGGCGAGCTGGGCTCCGGTGATGCCGAGGACGGGGATGACCGTTCCGCCGGGGGTATCGATGCCGAAGACGATCGCCGCGGTGGAATAAAGCGCCGCGCCTCCGAACCATGTCTGGATTCCGAACCATCCGCAGGCCACGATGCCGCGGAGGAGGGCCGCGATGTTGGCTCCGCGGGTGCCGAAGCTCGCGCGGAGGAGAACGGGAAAGGGGATGCCGTAGGCGGTGCCGGGATGGGCGTTGAGCGTCATCGGGATGAGGACGATGAGGTTGCCAAGGAAGATCGCGAGAAGGGCCTGCCACCAGGTGAGACCGTTGCCGATGAGGCTGCTGGCCATCATGTAGGTGGGGATGCAGATGGCCATGCTGATCCACAGCGCGGCGATGTCCCAGGTGCTCCACGTGCGGCCCTCCGGAGGCACGGGCCGAAGGTCGTCGTTGATCAAACTGGAGTCTTCCTGCATGGCTCAGCGTTTGCGGGGTTTGCGGGGAAGAAATTTTCCCCAGCCGCTTTCTCCGGTCCATTCGCCGCCGCGGACCATGACCTTGCCGCGGACGGTGACGGTGTCGGGCCGTCCGATGATTTCCATGCCCTCGAAGGCGGAGTAGTCGGTGGCCATCGAGTGGGTTTTGGCGGAGATGGTCCCTTTCCATTCCGGATCCCAGATGACGATGTCGGCATCGCTGCCGGGGGCGATGGTTCCCTTTTTAGGATAGAGACCGAAGATTTCGGCGGCCTTGGTGCTGGCGCAGTGGACGAAGGTATGGAGATCGATCCGCCCTTTGAGGACGCCTTCGTTGTAGAGGATTTTCACGCGTTCCTCGATGCCGGGGATGCCGTTGGGGATGAGGGTGAAATTGCCCGCCTGGCCGGTGGGTTGGAAGGAGGCGTCCACGCATTTGGCGGGATCGGGGTGACCCATGTGTTTCTGGGTGGCGAAATCGAAGGGGGCGTGGTCGGTGGCCACCGTGTCCACGATGCCGGTGGCGATGGCATTCCAAAGGAACTGCTGGTGTTCATGGGCGCGGATGGGCGGACTCATGACATATTTCGCTCCTTCAAAGTCGGGAAGTCCGGCGTGGCTGCTGTCAAACACGAGGTAGGGAGCCACGGTTTCGATATGGACTTTCACTCCGCGAGCCCGGGCGGATTCGATGGATTCAATGGCGGGTCTGCAACTGGTGTGAACGATATAAACTTCCGCGCCGGTGAGTTCCGCGAAGGTGGTCAGATGATGGCAGCCATCGGTTTCCACGGTCACGGGCCGTGAGGGTTCATGCCATTCCGGGCCGGTTTTTCCTTCCGCGACGAGTTTCTTCTGGGTTTCCGCGATGAGGTCGGCGTTTTCGCAATGCGCGGTGACAACCACTCCCAGCTCGGCGGCAAGGGAGAGGGTTTGATATAACTCCGTATCGTCGATTCCGAGCGCACCTTTGTATGCGAGGAAGACTTTGAAGGAGGAAATTTTTTCCTCTGCGACGATTTGGCGGAGGGCGTCCGCGGTGCATTCATCGAAGCGGGTGACGCCCATATGAAATGTGTAGTCGCAGGAGGAAATGCCGGCGGCTTTGCTTTTCCAGAGTTGGATGGCTTCGAGGGGATCTTCCTGGCGGGAGGGGCAGCACATTTCGATGAGAGTGGTGGTTCCTCCCATCAGCGCCGCCTTGCTGCCGGTGGCGTAGTCGTCCTTCGAGAAGGTGCCCATGAATGGCAGATAGATGTGGACGTGCGGATCGATGAAACCGGGGAAGACGAGCTTGCCGGTGGCGTCGATGGTTTCGGCGTCGGGGGGAGCTTCAAGTCGCGGGCCAACGGCGGTGATGATACCGTTTTCACAGAGGATATCGGCTTCAAATCGTTCTGTTGCCGTGACGACTTCGCCGTTGCGGATGAGCAGGGTCATTGGATTTCTGCGGTTGGTTTGCCGTTGGTGGAAAAGGTGATCGCGCGCCCTCCGGTGCGGACGGTGGCGTGGCCGTTCTGCCAATGGAGGGTCGCTTCGGGAGAGGTTTCCGTATCCGTGCCCGCCGCGTGGAGGACGTTGAGAAAGAAATCTTCCTTGGCGGGATTCGCGGGAGAGATGTGCAGGCGGGCGGAGGGGACGAGGCCGGTATCGCGGGACGGCGGGAAGTGGCCGCCGTCGTAGCGATAGAGATCGTCACCGGAAAAAACCTTGGATGTTGTGTCCGCGGGAAGGAGGGTCCGGAGAAAGAGGCGGCCTTTGCCATGGGTGACGATCCATTGGCCATCCCGGTTTTCGGGCGGTGTCATGACATTGATCACCCAGCTTTTCGCAAAGGACGGATCGGTGGAGCGGACGCGGTCGAAGACAATGAAAGTAGAGGGGCGCAGATAAACAATCTGGCGGGTGAAGCTCTCCAGCTTGTCCGGCGAGTAGGCGCGGGTGAGATCCGCGGCGATGTGGAGATGGTCCCCGTTGTCCCTGAATTCGATGATGTCGGTTAGATCGTGAATCCGCGATGTTTCGTGCCATTGGAGCGGGTCATCTACCGAACCGTTGTGGTGGGGAAAGTTGTGATGCTGGCCTCCGTCATTTCCGGTGACGGTTCCGCCGCGGATCGCCGGCCAGGTTTCCCGGGGATCGTGGATGAGGATCGTGTTGTGGGCGATGGTTCGGAGGTGATAGTTCACATCGTGAAGGCTGCCGAATTCGTCGTAATGGCCGCCATCGCCGGCGAGCTGGTCGTGGTGATGGATCAGGAAATGCCCGGCATCGAGGTGCTGATGCGAGGTGAAGCGGTCGCTCGCCTTGAAGAAAAAATACGTCGCGTTTTCCGACCAATCGCCGCGGGCGTGAATGTGCCCGGCCCCCGTACTGTGGTGGGAAAGCCGGAAGGTTTCCAAATTGCCTTCTTCGATGGAGGCGTCGTGCCAGAGGAAATCCTTGTAAGCGTTTACGCCCACGGAGCTGCGCGGCGTTTGTTGATTGTAGGTGTGGACCGTCTGGTGATCCGGATCATCCCGGTAGCGTCCCGCAAGGATGCGGCGCGCGGAGAGAGCCTTGTCCCGTTCTCCGCCGAAGATCTGGCCGCCGCCATCGCCGCAGGGGACAGGGCGGCGGGAATGATAGGTGCCAATGCCGGGATACATCTCGAACATGCAGGCGGCGGCGCGGTTCCGATAAAAATCCGGAGCGAGCGCGTGATAGTCGATCCCTTCGGAACGGCGCGCGACTTCGCAGAAGACGAGCCAGTCGTAGAGAAAGTAATGGATGTAATACCCTTCCGCCCAACCGCCGTTCGCACCGGCGAGTTGCAGGGCCGGGGCGGCGCGATTCCGGTAGTCGCGTTCGATGGCCGCCAGGATGGAGCGGGCGTTTTCGTTCTCGTGCCACGTGGCGTAGGCGGCAATGCCGAGCCCCCAGTTTTTGTAACCCCACCAGCCGTTGTGGAAAACGCTGGAGCCATAATCCTCGTTGGCCTCCGCGGTGGCGTTGAAGTGATGGATGAAGGCCTTTCGCTCGGCTTCGCTCCAGTGCGCGTGGCACAGGTCGAAAACGATGCCGCCGAGAGCGATGTCGTGGCCGAAGGGAACATGTCCGCGGCGGATGCCGTTTGCCACGTAGCCGTTGATCGTTTCGATCGCCTTCCGTGCGTGTGTGGCGTCGTCTTCGATGGCACTGAGGAGGGCCTGCGAGATCAGCCGCTGGTGGTCCGGTGCGTCCCCGTCACCGGCGGTTGCCTTGACCCGTTCGTAAGCCTGGGGGCGTTGCTTGGAGAGTTCTCTGAGTTCCTCCGCGGTGCCCAGGAGGCGCGGATGGATGTTGGAAACCGGGTGGCGGTCGCTGTCGAAGCCGGCTTCCATGGCCAGGACAGGGACCAGGGTTGCGGGAAGAAGGAAAATGGATTTGGGGAAAATCATTTCGTCCTGATCCTACTTCGCCCAGATTTCCCCGTCGCCGAAGCTGAACCAGCGGGTGGTGGTGGTTTTGCGCTGGGTGTAGAATTCCACACCTTCCCTGCCCTGGATGTGAAGGTCGCCGAAAAAGGAATCGTTCCAGCCTGAGAAGGGGAAGTAGGCGAGCGGTGCGGGAACGCCGACATTGATGCCGACCATGCCGGCGCTGACACGGCGGCGGAATTCGCGGGCGGCCTTGCCGGAGTTGGTGAAGATGGCGGCTCCGTTGCCGAAGGACTGCTTGTTGGCTTCGGCGATGGCGTCGTCGAGGGTTTTGGCGCGCATGACGGCGAGGACGGGGCCGAAGACCTCGGTTTCCATGAGAGGATTGGCGGGGGTGACGTGGTCGATGACGGTGGGACCGAGGAAAAATCCATCGGGGGCGTCGTCGCTTTTCGCCGCGCGGCCGTCGGCGAGGACCTTCGCTCCGGCCCGTTCCCCGGCATCGACGAGGCCGGCGACGCGGGATTTGTGTTCGGAGGAAATGACGGCTCCCATGTCGGGCTGGGAATCGCGGATGTCGGTGGGGCCGACTTTCATGGACTTCACGAGATCGGCGAGGGCGGGGAGGAGTTTGTCGCCCGCATCACCTACGGCGACCGCAGTAGATCCGGCCATGCAGCGTTCTCCGGCGCAACCGAAGGCTCCGTCTTTCACCGCCTCGACGGTGCGGTCCTGATCGGCGTCAGGCATGAGAACGATGAAATTTTTCGCGCCGCCCGCAGCCTGAATCCGCTTGCCGAGGGAAGTTCCCTTGCGGTGAATTTCGCGGGCGACGGGAGTGGAACCGACGAAGCTGATGGCCTTGATGCCGGGGTGTTCGAGGATGGCATCGACGCATTCCCGGCCACCATGGACGATGTTGAAAACGCCGGGCGGGAGGCCTGCTTTTTCCATGAGACCGGCGATGCGTTGCATGGTGAGGGGAACCTTTTCGCTGGGCTTCAGGAGGAAGGTGTTTCCGCAGGCGAGGGCGATGGGCCACATCCACATCGGGACGAGCGCGGGAAAGTTGAACGGGCAGATGCCGGCGACGACGCCGAGAGGATGGCGGTCGGTGTGGCAGTCGATGCCGCGGGCGATGTTTTCGAGGCTCTCGCCCATGAGCAGGGTGGGGATGCCGCAGGCGAACTCGACGACCTCAATGCCGCGGCGGAGATCTCCGCGGGCCTCGGAGAGGGTTTTTCCATGCTCGGTGGCGATGCCGAGGCAGAGTTCCTCGAAGGCGTCCTCAAGAAGGATCTTCAGGCGGAAGAAAATCTGGGCGCGTTCGTTCGGCGGGGTGTCACGCCAGTCTGGAAAGGCGGCTTGCGCCGCGGCGACGGCTTCGCCCACCTCTTTCGCGCCGCACATCGGGACTCCGGCGATCACCGTTCCACGGGAGGGGTTGAAGACCGGGGAGGTTTCACGGCCCTTCGCCGCCAGCCATTGGCCGCCGATCAGATTAGGGCAGGCTTGCACGGAGGGCGGGATCATGGTTTGAAGAAAGGGATCTTGGCACGCACATCGCTTTGATAGCGACTTCCGTGCCATCCCGGCAAGTCCTTAAAAGTCAGAGAACCAATGTCCCGCATCGTCAAAGCCGGCCTGATCCAGGCATCCTCCACCCATCCCGGCGACGCCGATCCTTCGGTGATCCGCAGCGCGATGATCGACAAGCACATGGCCCTCATCGAGGAGGCCGCGAAGCAGGGCGTGCAGGTTCTCTGCCTGCAGGAGCTTTTCTACGGTCCCTACTTTTGCGCGGAGCAGGAGATGCGGTGGTATTCCATCACCGAATCGATTCCGGACGGACCCACGACCCGGCTCATGATGGAAACGGCCAAGCGCCTCGGAATGGTCCTCATCGTTCCCATCTACGAAGTGGAACAAGCGGGAATTTATTACAACACGGCATCGGTGATCGACGCGGACGGCACGTTTCTGGGGAAATACCGGAAGCATCACATTCCGCACTGCCATCCCGGGTTCTGGGAGAAATTCTATTTCCGACCCGGCAATCTGGGCTATCCCGTGTTCCAGACGGCGGTGGGAAAAATCGGAGTTTACATTTGCTATGACCGGCATTTTCCCGAGGGAGCGCGTTGTCTCGGATTGAACGGAGCGGAAATCGTTTTCAACCCATCCGCCACGGTTGCGGGATTGAGCGAATACCTATGGAAACTGGAGCAGCCCGCGCACGCCGCGGCGAACGGGTATTTCATCGGAGCGATCAACCGTGTGGGCACCGAGGCTCCCTGGAACATCGGTGAGTTCTACGGCCAGTCCTACTTCTGCGATCCGCGCGGGCAAATGGTTGCCGTAGCGAGCCGGGACCGGACGGAATTGCTGGTGGCCGATCTCGATCTGGAAGCGATCGAGGAAGTCCGGAACGTATGGCAGTTCTACCGGGACCGCAGGCCGGAATCCTACGGGGAAATCGTGGCTCCTTGAGCCGCGATTCGCCCTCCGCGCAAAGCTCTTGCGTCGTCAAATTCAACACCAAAGCTACCCGATGGCTTGGCAGACGTTCTTTTCAATTCCGCATTACATACATTGTAACAAGTTTTAAAGTTTCTTTGTCCAAAATGCAAGACGATTCATAACATCCTGACGATCACCGATTTCACGCCAAGCCAGCTCTGCGACAAGATCCGGTTGTTTCTCGTAGCCTCGTTTTGACCAGAACGCATCGTGGGTTCGATAACCGGCGGGCTTCCGCGGATGGTCTTCCGGGCGGACCACCGAGCAAAAAGTCGCGACCCGGAACCCGAGTGCCACGGCATGGTTTTCCCGCTCGTCGAAAAACCGATGTCCGATTCCTTGGCCGCGAGCCGATTTTTCCAGAACAGATTCTCCGAAATAGAAAATTTCGTCCATTCGCGCCCCGGCTCCTTCAAAGGGTTTCCGGAATCCGGGATCCGCAACCACAAGCGGCAGCCCGGTCGACGCCCCGACAATCTTGTCTCCATCGGTCGCCAACACGACCACCGATTCCGGGCATTCCGCGTAGCTTGCCAAATAGTCGCGCTCATAGCCGATGGAGCCATCGTAAAGATACGGAAACTCCCGGAAAACCTTGATCCGAAGATTGGCCAGATCCTCCAGGCAAGAAAGGATTCCAGAACCGGTAAGCCGGACAATTTCAATCATCGCGCGCGCTCCATAGAGGAAATTCACGGATTTCTCCAACATTCATCTCGCCGAAAGCTCGAAATGGACAAGGCCATCCCATCCGCTAGAGTTTCGCCCATGCGTCCCCTTGTTTGCTCCGTCCTTTGGGCTTGTGCCGCCGTCCAGGCCACCTCCGAGCCCGTTCTCTCCGAATCTTCCGAACAAAAAGCCGACACCTCCTCCGCAGCCCAAGCATCCAGGGAACCGGTGATCCGGGAGGCCGAGGTGATGATCGGTGGCAGGAAAATTCCCTACACCGCCACTACCGGGATGCTGCAACTGCTCGACGACGAAGGCAAAGCCCGCGCGTCCATTTTTCATGTCAGCTACGAGCGAAGCGATGTGGAGGATCTGACTTCGCGCCCGGTGATGTTTGCGTTCAATGGCGGTCCCGGCTCTTCCTCCGTATGGCTTCATTTGGGCGGCCTCGGTCCGAAACGGGTGGATCTGCCCGGTGATGGGACCGTTCCTCCCAGCCCCCCCACCCGCCTGATCGACAATGATTTCAGCATTCTGGACGTTTGCGATCTGGTCTTCATCGATCCCGTCTCCACCGGATACAGCCGCAGTGAAAAGGACACCAAGGCGGATGAATTCCATGGTCTTGAAGGTGACATCAATTCCGTCGGAGACTTCATCCGGCGCTGGATCACCGAACACAAACGGTGGGCGTCGCCGAAATATCTGTTAGGTGAATCATACGGAGGAATCCGGGCCGCCGGGCTGGCGGAACACCTGCAATCCCGCTACGGGATGAGCCTCAATGGCGTGGTTTTACTATCTTCGTTGTTGGACTTCCGAACGCTTTCCACCTCGCATGGCAGCGACCTGAGTTATTCCTGTTTCCTGCCGGTTTTCACCGGGACGGCGCATTTCCATGGAAAGATTCAGGGAGACCGGGATGCCCTTGTCAAAGAGGCGGCCGATTTCGCCTTCGCCGGGTATGCATTCGCGCTGTTGGCCGGAAACACACTGGCACCGGAGGTCCGCGATACCGTGGCCGCGAAATTGGAAAAACTAAGCGGCATCCCCTCGGAAATGTGGATCAGGCACAACCTTAGAATTTCCCCTTCGCTCTTCCGGTCGGAGCTGTTGAGGAACGAGGGCAAGGTGCTCGGCCGGTTTGACGGGCGTGTTGCCTGGGATGCACCGAACCCCGCCGAACAATGGCCGGGCTACGATCCATCCTATTCCCTCGCTTTCGGCGCTTTCTCCACCGCGATGCTCGATTATCTGGGGCGCGACCTCGGATGGAAGGACGAGCGGCCCTATGAAATTCTAACAGGCAAGGTTCATCCATGGAAATGGGGCTCCGAAAATTCCATTGTGAACCTCAGCGGGCGTCTCTCCACCGCCCTCCGCGACAATCCCCATCTCCGCGTGCTGGTGATGGGGGGGCACACCGATCTTGCAACGCCTCCGGAAGGAATTTTCCATTCGCTCCGGCACATGCTGAACGTCTCCGAAAATCTTCGTAGGAACGTAAGCTATACCTTCTACGATGCGGGACACATGTTTTATCTCAATCCTCCGGACCTGGCCAAAACCCGTGACGATCTGGTGAACTTCCTCGCGACTCCGGCTCCCTGACAACCATGGAAGCTCCCGGCAATCCAGCTCCGGTTTCGTCTCCGCCCGATCTTCCACGGGCGGTTGCGCAACCACCGCAACTGCCTCCATCCCCGCCGATCGCTCCCCGTCCTCCTGGCGGCACGCTTGTTTCAGAGGAAGACCGGATGCTCGGCATGTTGTGTCATCTCCTGGGGCTGTTCACCGGATTTCTTGGTCCTTTGATCCTGTGGATCATAAAGAAAGACACTTCCCCTTTCGTCGATCATCATGGCCGCGAATCCCTCAATTTCCAGTTGACCCTGCTCCTCGTGATGATCTGTCTGGTCTCCGCCATGGCGGTCCTGATGTTGATTCTGGTCGGCATCCTGTTGTTTCCGGTGATCATGGTGGTTGCGGTGCTTGCCTTGGTGGCGGAAATTCTCGCGGCAGTCGCCGCGAATAACGGCGACTGGCACCGCTATCCGTTCTGCATCCGCTTTTTTTAACAAATTCCTTTTTCCATGGAATGGTGTCCGGAGCCTCCCGCACGCCGCGGTTCATGATCGTGCTTCATTCCGGCCAGAAGCCATCTTCACCCGGAAAGTGTTTTCATCCGTGACGATGGCAGCCATCGCGCTGCGGAGACATGCGGACGACAAAGTCCGCCATCACCATGAAAACACAATCCGCCTGCTTTCTTGCCGCCACGCTTGTTGTCCATGCCGGAGAACCTGAATCCGCCGCAATCACCTCCCCCGCCGGTGAGTATTGGATCAAGCCGTCTCTGGAAATCCGCGCTCGCTACGAATTCGGCGACGTGAACGGCGCGGATCCTTCCCACTCTCTCACCCTCCGCGAACGTGTCGGCCTGAAAACGAAAGAGTGGAACGGCCTCAGCGCTTTCATCGAGGGAGAATTTGCCCAGGCCGTCATTGATGATTACCATGGCGGGGCTCCTCTGGCGCATCCCGCCGTCCTGAACAACACGGTCATCGCGGACCCGGAGAACAACGAGCTGAACCAGGCATTTTTCCAGTATTCGGGATACGGGGCCATCGCCAGACTGGGACGCCAGCGGATCATTTATGACAACGCCGCGTTCATAGGAAATGTCGGATGGAGACAAAACGAACAGACATACGATGGGATCTCTTTTTCCATCCAATCAATCGAAGATCTGACCCTCAACTATGCTTATATCAATCAGGTGAACCGGATTTTCGGAGCGGATGCGGGAGGGGTTCTGGAAAACATGCCCGGGGATATCCATCTTTTCAATGCGTCCTGCTCCTCATTGGGAGGCATCACGGTTGGAGCATACATTTATTTGATGGAGTTCGACGATCTTCCGGGATGGGACAACAACACCTTCGGAATCAGCGCGAAAGGAGATTTTGGTGGCATTTCCTATCACGGCGAGATCGCCTTTCAGGACAAAGCCGGGCCGTTGAATGATCTTGATGCGCTCTACACCCATGTATCCGCGACCAGGACTTTGGGTGGGCAATCGTTTACATTGGGAGTGGAACATCTCGACGCGGGATTCCAGACGCCGCTCGCAACGCTCCACGCCTTCAACGGCTTTGCCGATGTTTTCATCGCCGGGCGCACGACCGGAACCCACGGAGGCATCACCAATGCTTATCTGTCCCACACTCTTCCTGTTTTTCACGGAATCAAATGGACGAATGTTCTCCATGCCTTCGGAGACAATTCCTTCTCAACCAATCTCGGATGGGAATATGATTCCGTGCTCATGAAGAAATTCGGAGATCACTTCACCGCCATCGCGAAATTCTCCCACTTCGAAACCGAAAGCAACCTCCCCACCACCACCCGCTTCTCCCTCGAACTCAACTACTCATTCTGATCTTTCGCGAACCGGACACATCCGTCTCATTTACGAATTTCCACCACCCATCACCCCGATCCGGTTCATCGCCACCAATCGGCTGATTCCGACAAACAGATTCTCCGGAAATGTCAGCTTCCGGTTGTTCCGGTGCGCGATCACCCACTCGCGCACCGGAGGTTTCCGCCCCAGTGAAAGCGCGACCAGCATCCCCTTGTCGATCTCTTCCGCCGCGATCCAACGCGGAAGAATCCCCACTCCGATATCGAGCCGCACCAACTCCTTGATCACCTCTTCGTTTCCAATTTCGATGAACGGCTGGATGACCAGATTCTCCCGGCGCAGATAATCATCGATCAACTGCTTCGTCAGCGACCGGCTCTCCGCCAGAATGAAGCGCTGGTTCCCGATCTTCGACCGGTTCACTTTCCCCGTCCGCGCCCACGCATGCATGGGATGGACGATGAAAGCCAGCTCGTCCGAAGCGAGTTCCACCGAATGCAACCCGCGGTGATCCGGCGACCTCGGACTGATCCCGAGGTCGATCCTCCCGGCCGCCAATTCCTCCGCGATCACCGCCGCCGATGCCTGGCGGATCTGGATCGAAACATGCGGGCAACTGTCCTTGAATTCGCGGATCACCCCCGGCACGAGATACTGGCACGCCGTCGGGCTCGCCCCGATCCTCAACCGCCCCTGTCTCGGATCCGTCCTCCGTCTCGCGGAACTGCAAAGATTCTCCAACCCCTCCAGCAGCGGTTCCGCCTGCTGGAGCATCCTTCCGCCTTCCTCCGTAAGAACAAGACTGCGGGTCGTCCTCTCGAAAAGCACACTCCCGAGCGTGTTCTCGAATGCCTTCAACGCGTGTGAAACCGCGGATGGAGTCAGGTGCAGGCGCTTCGCGGCCTTGCGCAGACTGCCCTCCCTCACGACGGTCACAAACACCCGAAGATGCCTCGAATCGACGATTTCTTCCATACCTCATCGCAAGCAGCCGCCATGCCCCAATGAAGATTTAGTGTTCGATTTCATTCACCAATTTGTGCAAATAGTTTCGCCCTGTGAAACATCCTTCCGGCTGGCGTTGGAATCCCGGTTGCTTTCTTTGGGCGCATGCCACCACGCTCCGCATCGCCTTCGATCCGAAGCAAGAGTCCTTCCAGAAGGATCACGATCGGCTATGTTCCGCTCACCGATTGCTCACCGCTGATCGCCGCCCACGAACTAGGCCTCTTCCTCCAATACGATCTCGATGTCCGCCTTTCCCGCGAAGCCGGCTGGGCCTCCGTCCGGGAAAAAATGCTCCACGGCGAAATCGATGCCGCGCACGCCCCGGCCAGCATGGTGTTTGAAATGACGCTCGGCCTCGGCGTCGCTCCGGTCCAGGGACTCACCGGGCTCGTCCTCGCTCACAACGGAAACGCCATCGCCATCTCCCGCCGGCTCCATGAAATGGGCGTCACCGACGCGAAATCCCTCAAGGAGGTGATCCGCAGGAATCCCGGCCGCCGTTTCACCTTCGCCGGTGTTCTGAAATATTCATCCCAGCACTATCTGATGCGCCAATGGCTCCTCTCCGGCGGCATCGATCCCGACCGTGACGTGGACATCGCCATCGTCCCCCCTCCCCTCGTGGCCGATCTCATGGAGCAAGGCCACCTCGACGGCTACTGCGTCGCGGAACCATGGACATCCACCGGCCTGCTCAGGGGCATCGGCTGGTGCGTCACCCTCAGCGCGGATCTCGATCCGATGCATCCCGAAAAAATCTTCCTCGTCCGCCGTGAGTTCGAGGAAGACCGGCACAACGAACACATCCGCCTCATCGCCGCCCTCCTTGAAGCGGCCCGCTGGTGCGACCGTTTCCCGAATCGCCGTGCTCTTTCCAACCTTCTGGCATCACCCGCCTATCTTTCGGTGCCGGTTTCCGCGATCCGCAACGCGCTCGTCGGCCCCTATCAGATGGGGGACAACCGCACCACCGATGCGAACAGCGCCATCGTCTTCCACCGGAACGATGCCTCCCGCCCGTCCATCGCCAAGGCACGCTGGGTGATGGATGCAATCCGCCGCCACGGCCTGGCGCCGGGTCTTCCTCCCCTCAACGAGGAAAGCCTCCACACCCTTTTCCGCGAGGACCTCTACGACGAAGCCCTCGCTCTCTCCCCCGCCTTCAACTGACACCAACGCAACTCCCGTCATGAACCGTCCCCGTCCCCATCCTCATCTCATGAACCCCTCCTCCTCCGATTCCCTCGCCGAATTTGAAGACCGCCAGACCGCCCCGTTCAAAGGTCTTGAATCCCGCCACTGCAACCACGGCGCGGACCATTCCTGTCCTTCCTGCGGTTCCCACCACTTGGATGAGAAAATCGGAAACTCCGATGACCTCGTCGCCGCCAGCGTCGAACACGCCGTCGTCCGCGCGCTTTTTCCCCATGAACCGACCCGCCGCGAGTTCCTCCGCCGCACGGGAGCTGGCGCCGCCGCGTCGATCATCGGCTCCTTCATCTCTCTGGACATGCTGAAATCCATCGCCCTCGCCCAGCCGAAGGCCGGAGCCATCGAAAAACCCGATCTCAGCATCGGCTTCATCCCCATCACCTGCGCGACCCCGATCATCATGGCGGAGCCGATGGGCTTCTACGCGAAGAACGGCCTCAACGCCAAAGTCCGCAGGGCGGCCGGATGGGCCGTCGTCCGCGACTGGGCCATCAACGGCGAGGTGGATGCCGCCCACATGCTGAGCCCCATGCCGCTGGCCATCAGCCTCGGCGTCGGCTCCCCGCCCGCGAACTTCGTCATGCCCGCGATCGAAAACATCAACGGCCAGGCCATCACCCTCCACATCAAGCACAAGGGCAAGGTCAAGGGTCCGCAGGACATGAAGGGTTTCCGCTTCTGCGTTCCCTTCGACTACTCGATGCACAATTACCTCCTCCGCTACTATCTCGCGGAAGGCGGGCTCGATCCGGACAAGGACGTCTCGATCCGCGTCGTCCCCCCGCCGGAAATGGTCGCGAACCTCAAGGCCGACAACGTTGACGGCTATCTCGCCCCCGATCCCTTCAACCAGCGGGCGGTCTATGAAAAGGCCGGCTTCATCTACAAGCTGACGAAGGAAATCTGGCCCGGCCATCCCTGCTGCGCCTTCGCCGTCAGCGAAGAGTTCACGAGGAAAAATCCCAACACCTTCCTCGCTCTCTGGCGCACCATCATCGAAGCCGCTTACTACTCGTCGGATCCCGCCAACCGCGACGCCATCGCCTCGGCCATCGCCCCGGCCAACTATCTCAACCAGCCGGAAATCGTCCTCAAGCAGGTTCTCACCGGCCGCTACGCGAACGGTCTCGGAGGCATCTCCAACGATCCGGACCGCATCGATTTCGATCCGATGCCCTGGACCGCGATGGCGAAATGGATCCTCTCGCAGATGGTCCGCTGGGGACAACTGCCGGCCGACACCGATTTCGACAAGATCGCCAAACAGGTCTATCTCGAAGCCGGATGCGCGGATCTCATCAAGAGCATGGGTCTGAAGGGCAAGAGTGAAGCCCCCGCGAAATACACCATCCTCGGCAAGGAATTCGACCCCGCGGACCCCGCCGGCTACGCGAAAAGCTTCCCGATCAAGCGCCTCTGAATCACCCGCTCCAACCCTCCCACCGGTATGAAAAAATACGAACATTTCGCTCCCTACGCGGTCAGCGTGTTTTTCCTGATCGTGTTCCTCCTGATCTGGTCGATGCTGACCCGGACCCCGTCGTTCGATCCGTCGTCCATCGGCGCCGATGAACTGGAGCTGATGGAAATGAACGGGGACATCGTCCGCGACGAGTCGGGGAAATGGGTCGCCAACGAACGGAAAACCGGAAGCTTTCCCGGCCCCATGGAAGTCTGGCGGAAAATCCGGACGGAACTCGGTGAGGCGACCGTCAAGAAAGGCACCAACGACCACGGCGTCGCCTGGCTTGTCGCCTACACCCTGGGCCGGTTCTTCACCGGTTTCGTGACCGCCTCGGTGATCGCCATCCTCCTCGGCGTGCTGATCGGCCTTTCCCCGCTGCTTTACAAGGCGATCAACCCCTTCATCCAGTTGCTCAAGCCCATCTCGCCGCTCGCGTGGATGCCGCTCCTGCTCTTCACGGTGAAGGACCCGTTCTGGACCTCCGTTCTTGTCGTCTTCATGGCGTCCCTCTGGCCAACGGTCGCGAACACCGGGTTCGGCGTCACCAATCTCCGCAAGGACTATCTCCGCGTCGCGGACATGGTGGAGATGAGCTTCGCCCGCCGCCTGTTCACCGTCATCCTTCCGGGAGCCGCGCCCACGATCATCGCCGGCCTGCGCATTTCCTTCGGTTCCGCGCTCGTCGCCGTCGTACCCGCCGAGATGCTGCTCGGGGAGCTCGGCATCGGATACCTCTCTTGGATCGAATGGAACAACCTCGATGTCGCGGGGGTTCTCTTCGCCATCCTTGTCGTCGGCCTCGTCGGTGTCGTGCTGGACACCGCGTTCGGCCGCCTCGCCGCCCGCTTCACTTATGTCGAGGCGTGATCCCACCTCCAACATCCCGACCCACCTATGAGCAAATACCTTTATGTCGACCACGTTGGCCGCAGTTATCCTTCACTCGAACCCGGTGCCGCCCGCGGATCGAAAGTCACCATCTTCAAGAACGTCGCATTCGAGCTGAGAAAGGGCGAGTTCATGAGCATGATCGGCCACTCCGGTTGCGGGAAGAGCACGCTGCTCAACATCCTCGCCGGATTCGATCAGCCTTCCACCGGAGGCGTCTTCCTCGAGGGCAACCTCATCGAAAAGCCCGGCCTCGAGCGCATGGTCGTCTTCCAGAGCTTCGCCCTCATGCCGTGGCTCACCGCCTTCGAAAACGTGCGCCTCGCCGTCCGCCAGGCGCATCCCGGCTGGTCTTCCGCCGAGATCGACTCGTGGACGAACAAATATCTCGAAATGATGAACCTCACCTCCGCCGCGCGGAAACGGCCCGCCTTCCTCTCCGGAGGCATGCGCCAGCGCGTCGGCCTCGCGCGCGCGTTCGCCGTCAATCCGAAGCTCCTCCTGCTCGACGAACCCTTCGCCCAGATCGATGCCCTCACCCGCGGCTCCATCCAGGACGAACTCATGCGCATGTGGCAATCCACCGGCAGCACCGTCTTCATGGTCACCCACGATGTCGATGAAGCCATCCTCCTCTCCGACCGCATCGCCCTCATGAGCAACGGCCCCAACGCCGAACTCGCCGAAATCATCGAGATCGACATTCCCCGCCCGCGCACCCGCGCGAGCCTCATCGACGATCCCAGGTATCTCGAGTTGAGAAACCGCATCCTGCAGTTCCTCGTCGCCGGATCGAAACGCGGACAACCACCCGAAGAAGCCAACCCCGTCCAGGCGGCTGAAACGACCAAGGCGGCTATCGCCTGACACACCATCCAGTCCGATTTCATTTTTCCGGAAAACCCCTTTCCGGGACACTGGCACCCCTGTGCCCATCTCCAGAACCAGAAACAACCGATATAAATGATGAACAAAACCACGCTCACCGAAACCATCCTCGCCGCCAAAGCCGGAAAAGACGTCACCTGGGCAGCCATCGCCGCCGCCGCCGGACTTTCCGAAGTCTTCACCACCTCCGCCTGCCTCGGGGAAAACGCCCTTCCCGAAGACGCCGCCAACAGGGTCGCCGCATTCCTCGGACTTGATTCCGGAGTGGCCGTCGCCCTCACCGAATTCTCCAACAAAGGCGAGGCAGCGCCCACCATCCCCAAGGAGCCGCTTCAATACCGTTTCCAGGAAATCATCTACGTCTACGGCACCACCATCAAAGCCCTCATCGAGGAAAAATTCGGTCCCGGCATCATGAGCGCCATCGACTTCACCATGAACATCGACCGCATCGAGGACCCGAAAGGCGACCGGGTCAGGATCGTCATGAACGGAAAATTCCTCGGCTACAAGACCTGGTAACAGGCCATCCATCTCCAACACACAACTCTCCAACCACCATGAAACCACACACCATCCTCCTCCTCGCCACCACCCCGCTCCTCCACGCGGGAACCCCCGGATCCATCGCCATCGAAACCAAAAAAACCGAACCCTGGATCCAACCCATCATCGACATCCGCGCCCGCTACGAATTCGGCGACACCGACGGTCTCGATCCCTCCCACGCCTTCACCCTCCGCGAGCGCATCGGCTTCAAAACCACCGCATGGCACGGCCTCAGCCTCCTCGTCGAAGGCGAATTCACCCAGGCCCTCATCGACGACTACACCAGCGGAGACGCCGGAGCCGACCCCATCACCCCCGGCAACACCGTCATCAGCGATCCCGAGACCAACGAACTCAACCAAGCCTACCTCCAATACGCCGCCTTAGAAACCACCGTCCGCCTCGGCCGCCAGCGCATCATCCACGACAACGCCGCCTTCATCGGAAACGTCGGCTGGCGCCAGAACGAACAAACCTTCGACGCCATCACCCTCTCCACAACCTTCCTCGACAACCTCACCTTCAACTACGCCTACATCGGGCGCGCCAACCGCATCTTCGGCTCCGAAGCCATCGCCACCAACAAAAACGTCACCGGAAACATCCACCTCCTCAACCTCTCCCACACCGGCATCGAAGGCCTCACCCTCGGCTCCTACGCCTACCTCATGGACTTCCACGCCCCCGTCGGCTGGGACAACAACACCTTCGGAATCAGCGCAAAAGGAACCATCGCAGGACTCCTCCTCTACGGAGAACTCGCCTGGCAGGACGAAGCCGGCCCCGCCAACAACAGCGATGCCCTCTACGCCCACCTCACCGCCACCAAAACCTTCGGCGACCACACCCTCGCCCTCGGTCTCGAACACCTCGACGCCGGCTTCCAAACCCCTCTCGCCACCGTCCACCTCTTCAACGGCTTCGCCGACGTCTTCATCGGCCCGCGCATCAACGGCACCCACGGCGGTCTCACCGACATCCACCTCTCCCATACCGTCCCCATCTTCCAAGGCATCCGATGGACCAACGCCCTCCACGCCTACGGCGACAACGCCATCTCCACCAACCTCGGCTGGGAATACAACTCCGTCCTCATGAAAAAATTCAACGACCACATCACCGCCATCGCCAAGTTCTCCCACTTCGAAACCGAAAGCAACCTCCCCACCACCACCCGCCTCTCCCTCGAACTCAACCACTCCTTCTAACAGAATTCATTCTCTTCAATCTTTAACCCCCCTCCTCCCGGCATCGCCGCAAACGCCATCTCGCAAAGCCCGATGAATGCTTCCTCCACCAGGCTCGGTTCCCGTTTCGGGGAGTGGAAAACACCCCACTCGCGCTCGATTCCCGGCTCCGCGATGTTCACCACCTTCAGGCTCCCTTCCTCGATCTCCCTCGCCGCAACCCATGGCGCGACGATTCCGACGCCGATCCCGAGTTTCGCCATTTCCTTGATCGCCTGCATGTCGCCGAGCACCAGAGGTTTCTTTCCCCGGTTGCTCTTGTCATCCAGCCATTCCTCGATCAGCCGGTGGGTTTCCGTGGCCTTGGCATAAATGATGAACTGGTGATCGTTCAGCGTTCCCAGAACGCAGCCGGGATCCGCCGCCCATGAGTGGAACGGCGATACGACAAAGGCCAGCCGGTCGCGGAACATCTGCCGGTATCCTTCGTCGCCGCGACCGCGCGGCTTCAATCCCACCACGAGATCCAGTTCGGAAAGCGCGAGACGGTCGAGCAGGAGCGTGGTGTCGCCGGCCTCGATCACCGGCTCGCAGCGTGGAAAGCATTCCCGGAATTCCCGGATCACGGAGGGGATCATGGAATGGCACAGGCTGTGCGGCGCTCCCACGCGAATCCTCGTCTGCCCCCACCGCCTCATTCCATCGAGATCGCGCGTCGCTTGTTCCAGCTCGAAGATCACCCGCTTGCATCGCTTGAAAAGAAGATCCCCTTCCGAGGTCATTCCCACCCGTTTCCCGGTGCGATCCAGCAGGCGGCAGGACAATTGCTCCTCCAGAGCCTTGAGGGAATGGCTTACGGCGGATTGGGTCACGAAGAGTCTTCTGGCGGCAAGGGTGAAGCTCCCCTCCTCCACCACGGCTACGAATGCTCTCAGTTGTCTCAAATCAGGAACCCAATCCATAAATGAACGGCTCTCATGAACGAGCCGCATGAAAAACAGCAGGGCTTATGCCAATGGAGCGGATTTGGCATTCCACACGCTTTCCTCCCCGTGTGATCGACTTGAAAACCAGCGGACGGAGAGGCAGCCATTCGAGAATTCGTCTCGGATTTGTTCCTCTCTGCGATTGCGCGCCCATCGCCGTGGCCCGTGAAACGGGTATTTTTGAACGTTACGGACTCAACGTCACCCTGTCCCGCGAGCTGGGCTGGGCCAGTGTCCGCGACAAGATTTTCTACGGGGATCTCGATGCCAGCCAATCCATCGCGGGCATCGCCTTCGCGCTTGGCCTGGGCTTCAACGATCTCCGCTGTGAAGTCGCCGTGCCTTTGATTCTCAATCTGCACGGCAATGCCATCACCCTTTCCTCCGAACTCGACCCCGCGAAGATCGGACACGGGGAGGGCCTTCGCACCCACCTCACGCACTATTGGAAAAAGGACCGCCCCTTCACTCTCGCCGCCACCCACCGCTTCTCCTCGCACCATATTCTGCTGAACGCCTGGCTCCGGAAGAACGGGCTCAGCGCTCCCGAGGATGCGGAAATCATTTTTCTCCCCCCTCCCCTCATGCCCCGCCATTTGAAAGCGGGCCACATCGACGGTTACTGTGTCGGAGAGCCATGGAACTCGGAGTCCGTTCTTGCCGGAACCGGCTGGTGTCCCGCCACTTCGGCGGACCTTTCCTCCAGCCATCCGGAGAAAGTGCTGCTGGTATCCGGGGTGTTCCTCCGCGAGCGCAAGGAGGAATCCATCGCCCTTGTCGCGGCCTTGCTGGATGCCTGCCGCCTCTGCCAGAGCCCGGATTTCAGGCGCGATCTCATCGCCATTCTTTCCCAGCCCGAATACACGGGCGCGTCCGGGGAAATTCTCGAAAACAGCCTTGGCGAACGCTTCAACAGCGGCATCGGAAGTTCCAGCGCGGAATCATTCCATATCTTCCACGGAGATTCCGTAAACCGGCCCACCATCGACAAAGCTTCCTGGGTTCTGTCCGGCCTGCGGAACATAGGAAACGTGCCGGACATTACCGGTGGCTCCCTTTCCCGCATCTATCGGGAGGATCTCTACCACGCTGCCAGTCTGCACGTTGCCCCCGCATGAGTCCTCTTCATGCCGCGGATGAAGCGGCATCTTCATGGTTTGCCGCCCGTTTGACGGCATTGGCATCCGGGTGGCTTTCACCGGAATCAAGATCGACGAAACAATCATGAATCCTTCCACATCCACCACCCGCCGCCGCTTTATCGGCCTCTCCGCGAAAACTTCCGCCCTCGGGCTCCTTGCCGCCGGCCTGCCCGCCCGCTGGGCCGGGGCTCAATCCGCGGGAGACGCCCCGGAATCCCCGAATGTGAACTTCGGAATCATCGCTCTAACAGACTGTTCGCCGATCATCATCGCCCACGAAAAAGGCTTTTTCAAAAAATACGGCATCAACTCGAAAATCACCAAAGGGGCCAGTTGGGCCGCCATCCGCGACTCCCTCGCCAATGGCGACATCCAGGCCACCCACATGCTCATCGGCATGCCGATCGCCTCCACCATGGGTCTCGGCGGCGCTCCCCCGAGACCCATGGTCATCCCGTGGATTCTCAACCGCAACGGCCAGTCGATCAGTCTCGCCAATTCCCTGAAAGGCAAAGTCGCCGACGATCCCAAAGCGCTCAAACCGATCGTCGATGCCGCCAAAGCCGCCGGAAATCCCATGGCCTTCGCCATGACGTTTCCACCCGGCACCCACGCCTTCTGGCTCCGCTACTGGCTCGCGGCCGGCGGCATTCACCCCGGTGATGCCAATGGCGGCGGCGCCGATGTTTCACTCATCACCATCCCGCCTCCTCAAATGGTCGCCAACATGAAAGTCGGAAAAATGGACGGCTTTTGCGTCGGAGAACCATGGAACGCCCAGGCAATCAATGAAGGAGTCGGTTTCACCGGCATCAACACCCAGCAGATATGGAAAGACCACCCCGAGAAGGTCTGTGCCTTCACCGAGGAATTCGCCGGAAAAAATCCCAAAACCGTCAAAGCCGTTCTGAAAGCCCTCCACGAAGCCAGCGCGTGGCTCGACCAACTGGAGAACCGCGGGGAACAGGCGAAAATCGTCAGCGCCACCTCATATATCAATTGCCAGCCCGAACTCATCCTCGGGCGTCTGCAAGGAAAGTACGACATGGGAGACGGCCGCCGCTTCCGCGATCCCGATTACATGATCTTCAGCGAGCGGAACTGCAACTTCCCGCAGCCAAAATACTGCAAATGGTGGCTCACCCAGCTCCGCCGCTGGGGCTTCACCGAAGGAGCGCCGGATTATGAAGCCGTCACCCGCCAGGTGATGAGGCATGACCTCTACGAAGAAGCGATGAAGGAGATCGGTTATACCCATGCGGGACTCGATGACAGCCCGGAGACCTTCTTCGATGGCACGGTGTTCGATCCCGCCTCCGATCCCGAAGAGTTTGCCAAATCATTTCCCATCCATTCCCTCAAAGGCTGATTTCAAGGACCAGCAACCACCCATTCCATGTCACGCATCAAACTCGACTCCATCTTCCTGCCCGCCATCGCCCTGCTCGTCTGTCTGGGAGGATGGGCGCTCATCTCGGGCAGCGCCACCGTCCACACCTATGTCGATGACTGGGGGGATACCGTCACACGCACCACCCGTGCGGGCATTTCCGCCGACCTCCCCTCCCCTGCGGAGACATGGGAAGCCAGCAAGCCCTACATCATGGAACCTCTCGCCAAACGCGGGGAACTCGATCAGGGCATCCTGCGTTTCGCGTGGCTTTCCCTGAAACTCGTCGCCCAAGGATACTTCATCGCCCTCCTGATAGGAACGCCCATCGGCTTCCTCCTCGGGCTCTCGAAAAATTTCACCAAAGCCTTCGATCCCATCATCCAGATCCTGCGCCCCGTCTCTCCCCTCGCCTGGCTGCCGCTCGGCATGGTGATCTTCAGCGGATTCCGCATCATGGACGCCAGCGGGCGCACCACCTTCGGCACGTCCGATGCCGCCGCCCTCTTCACCATCGCCATCTGCGCCATGTGGCCCACCGTGCTCAATACCGCGGTCGGTGTCCGCGCGGTCCCCCAGGATTATCTCAATGTGGCGAAGGTTCTCAAACTCTCCCGCACCAAGACGCTGTTCAAAATCCTCATCCCCTCCGCCCTTCCCTATATGTTCACCGGTTTCCGTTTGTCGCTCGGTATTGCATGGCTGGTCATCGTCGCGGTGGAAATGCTCATCGGAAAGCCCGGCATCGGCGGATTCCTCTGGCAGCAATACAATGCCAACAGTTTCGCCCACATCATCCTTTCCATCCTCATGATCGGAGTCATCGGCTTCGTGCTGGACCGCGCCATGAGCCTCATCGAAGGCCGCTTCCGCACCGCGTGAAAACCAAAAACACCGCCTCCGCCATGCCACCCATTCTGGAACTCAAGGGCCTCTCGAAAAACTACACCGGCCAGCCCGTCCTCCATGACATCGATCTCAGTGTCGGAGAAGGAGACTTCGTTTCCATCATCGGCTACTCGGGCACCGGAAAAAGCACTCTCATCAATCTCATCGCCGGACTGATCAAACCCAGTTCCGGAACGGCGGAAATGGAGGGCGGGATCATCGATGGCCCCGGCCCCGAGAGAGGAATCGTTTTCCAGAACTACTCCCTCCTGCCCTGGCTCACCGTTGCGGAAAACATCCGCCTCGCCGTAGATCAGATCCACCCGGAGCTTTCACCCGCGGAACGGGCGGAGCACACCGCGAGATATGTGGATATGGTGAAACTCACCCCTGCCTCCGCCAAATATCCCCGCGAACTCTCCGGTGGCATGCGCCAGCGCGTCGCCGTGGCCCGCACGCTTGCCACGAATCCCCGCGTGCTTCTCCTCGACGAACCTCTCTCCGCGCTCGACGCCCTCACGCGGGCCACCCTTCAGGACGAAATCGCGGACATATGGCAAAAGAACCGCACCACCGTCGTCTGGATCACCAACGATCCCGATGAGGCGCTGCTCGTCGCGGACCGCGTGATCCCGCTTCTTCCCGGCCGGGACGGAGCCACGCTGGGCGATGCCATCCCGATTCCCCTCGCACGGCCGCGCGACCGCCGGGAACTGCTCAAGGATGCCGTTTTCAAAAAGCTCAAGATCGGGCTCGTCAACACCCTGTTAGGAGCGAAGCGGGACAGCGCCTCGCAAATCACCCGGCAGCTCCCCGTCCCGGATCTGCTTCCCGAGGACATCACCATCAAACGCACCCTTCCCTTCTTTGCAAAACCCGAACCTCGCCGCCGCTCGCGCCTCGTCAGGGAAGAACTCCAAATCGAATCCTCATGACCGATTCCCAAGCTCCCATTCTGGAACTGTTCCGCCTTTCCAAATCCTACCCCTCTCCAAGCGGCCCGGCGGTCATCGTCAGGGAATTCAATCTCAATCTGGCCCAGGGCGAGTTCATCACCGTCATCGGCCACAGCGGGTGCGGAAAGTCCACCGTCCTGTCGATGGTCGCGGGGCTGACCGACATCACCGGCGGCTCCATGATTCTCGCAGGCCGGGAAACCAACGAGCCCGGCCCGGACCGCGGCGTCGTCTTCCAGTCTCCCTGCCTGCTCCCATGGATGACCGCCATGGAAAATGTCATGCTCGGTGTGAATCAGGTCTATTTCAACGCCCCCAAATCCGAGCGACGCGAACTCGCCCGCTATTATCTATCAGTCGTGGGGCTCGGCCATGCCATGGACAAATATCCCGGCGATCTCTCCCAGGGCATGCGCCAGCGTGTCGGGATCGCCCGGGCATTCGCCCTCCAGCCGAAGATGCTCCTGCTGGACGAGCCCTTCGGCATGCTCGATTCCCTCACGAAAATGGAACTCCAGGAGGTGCTCCTCGATCTCTGGCGCCGCAACCGCCTCACCACGCTCATGGTGACCCACGATGTCGATGAGGCCATCTTCCTTTCCGACCGCGTCGTCATGATGACCGATGGCCCGGAAGCGGAAGTCGGGGATATTCTCACGATTCCCTTCGAGCGCCCCCGCGACCGCGCGGCCATTCTCGCCGATCCGCGCTATCCGATTCTCAGGAACCACCTTCTCGATTTCCTCAACGAGAGATCCCACATCCGCCCCAGCCGCATCAATCCCCCGCTCGCCCGCGAATCGGAAGCCGCCGCCCGGCACATGGGAAGCGCTGACATGCCGGTTCCCTCGCACCCGTCCCGCTGAGAAATGAATCCCATTCATCTCCGGCGTGCCGGATCTTTCACTTCACACATACCATTCCACCGGCCGACGGCACCCCCGGTGCTTCCATCAGGAAAACCACAATCCTTGTCATCATGGTCGATCTCCTTAACTCCGGTTTCACCGAGGAACAAACTTCCTATCTCTCCGGCTTCGTCACCGGCGTCCTGCAATCCCGTGATCTCCCGTTTCTCGGTCAGGACTCAGCCAGCCGCTTCACCCACGATCCCGCGCAGGCCGTGGAAACCGTTCACGGCACGCCCGTCGAAGATCTTTGCCGCGAGGAAATCATCAAACACGAGCAACACGGGCTCGACTGCTACGACACAATCCTCGCCAACGCCGCCACCGGCGTTTTCCCGAAAGACGGGGATGTGTTCCGCTACAAATTCCACGGTCTCTTCTTCGTGTCCCCCGCCCAGGAAAGCCTGATGCTGCGCTGCCGCATCGCGGGTGGGGCGCTCACCTCCGCCCAGCTCCGCGGCCTGTCCGAAATGGCCGCCGAATGGGGCCCCGGACACGCCGATCTCACCACCCGCGCGAATCTTCAGATCCGGGAAATCATGCCCGCCAATGCTCCGGCGGTTCTCATGAAACTCGCCGACCTCGGCCTTACTTCCCAAGGTTCCGGAGCCGACAACGTCCGCAACATCACCGCCACGCCCACCAGCGGATTCGATCCCGGCGAGCTCATCGACGTCCTTCCCTACGCCAGGGCCATCCATCACTACATTTTGAAAAACCGGGACCTCTACGGGCTCCCCCGGAAGTTCAACATTTCCTACGATTCCGGAGGAAGCATTTCCACCTGCGCCGACACCAACGACATCGCATTCTATGCCGTGAAAGTCGGTCCCAACCAATCCGTCGAACCCGGCATCTACTTCCGCATGCAACTCTGCGGAATCACCGGCCACAAACAGTTCGCGACCGATTGCGGCCTCCTCCTCACTCCCGCCGAGACGCTGCCCGTCGCGGCGGCGCTCATGCGCGTTTTCATCGAAAACGGTGATCGCACCAACCGCAAGAAAGCCCGCCTCAAATATCTCGTCGATGAATGGGGAATTCCCAAAACCCTCGAAAAAACAGCCGAAAAACTCGCGTTCGGCCTGCGATACTTCCCACTCGAATCCTGCGAGCCTCCCGTCCCCAAATCCAAGCACGGCCACCTCGGCATCCATCCTCAGAAGGACGGCAAAAACTATCTGGGCATCCTCACCCCGGTCGGCCGGATGAGCTGCACCCAGATGAACCAGCTCGCGGAAATCGCGGACCGCCATGGCCGCGGGGAACTGCGCCTCACCGTCTGGCAGAATCTCATCATCCCCGGCATTCCCGATGACAAGGTGGAAGCCGCCGCCGCCACCGTCATCGCCGCCGGATTCGACTACCGGCCCGCGGCCCTCACCGGCGGCATCATCGCCTGCACCGGCAGCCGCGGCTGCAAATACGCCGCCGCGGACACCAAAGGAAACGCCGTCGCGCTCGGCTCGTATCTCGATCAAAGGATCACCCTCGATCAACCGGTCAACATTCATTTCACCGGCTGCCCCCATTCCTGCGCCCAGCACTACATCGGGGACATCGGCATGATGGGGGTGAGAGTGAAAACACCTTCCGGCGATTCCGTTGACGGCTACAACATCGTCATCGGCGGTGGAGTCGATGACACTCAGGCGATCGCCCGGGAGATATGGAAATCCATTCCCTGGCCGGAAATCCCTCCCCTCATCGAAGCCCTGCTCAGGGCCTATCTGGGCAATCGTCATCCGGACGAATCCTTTTCCTCCTTCGCCAAACGCCACGAAGTCCACGAATTGCAGGAACTCGTGAAATTCATCCGGACAGCCGCCGCCTGAGCGCCGCCCATTTCAAACAAATCTCCTCCACCGTGGCCCACCGTCTCACGCTTCCGCCCAACACCCCTTTCACCGGAGCCCAGCGCATGTGGTTGAAGGGTTTCCTCGACGGGCTCTCCTCATCCTTTCCCCCTCCCGCCGAAACCGGGGAAACCGCCGCCAGCGGGGTTCCCGTCCATATCATCTGGGGATCGCAAACCGGAACCTCCGAATCCCTCGCCAAAAAACTCGCGAAACAACTCGATTCCAGAGGACACCAAACCACCATCAAGGACATGGCGGACGTAAAACCCTCCGATCTGGTTTCCATGACTCATCTCGCCATCATCACCTCCACCTACGGTGATGGAGAACCTCCCGACAACGCCGCGAACTTTCATGCCGTGCTCCACTCCGGGGATGCACCGCCGCTTTCCGGTGTTCATTTCGCCATTCTGGCGCTCGGAGATTCCAGCTACCCCGCATTCTGCAAATGCGGTCACGATTTCCAAACCCGGCTCACCGCTCTCGGCGCGTCTTCCCTGTTCGGGATCACCGAAGCCGATGTCGATATCGACGAGCCTTTCAAAACATTCGCCGGTCGTTTCGAGGAATGTCTCTCCGCCCTCACCCCATCCTGAGACCCCTTGCATCAAACCCTCAAACGCCTGCCACCCCTCAAGCCGGCGACTCCCGGACCGGAGCCGCGCACCCTCATCGACCAACTCCTCTCCGAGCAAAAACAGCTCCAAACTCCGGCAGCCCGTTTTTCCGAAATCCACGACCGCGCTCCCGATCTCGCCGAGCACTACCGCACCCTCATTCCCCTCACCAAGCCGGGAGCCGGGGAACAATATGCTTTTGAAGTTTCGCTCGACCGCTGCACCGGCTGCAAAGCCTGCGTTTCCGCATGCCACTCGCTCAATGGTCTCGATGACCACGAGGCATGGCGCGACATCGGAGTCCTGATCGGCGGCGAAGAGCAACCGGGCTGGCAACAGACCATTACCACCGCCTGTCATCATTGCGAAGACCCCGGTTGTTTGAATGGATGCCCCGTCGGCGCTTACGAAAAGGACAGGGACACCGGCATCGTCCGCCATCTCGACGACCAATGCATAGGCTGCTCTTATTGCATTTTGAAATGCCCTTACGATGTTCCCAAATACTCAAAAAAGCGCGGCATCGTAAGAAAATGTGATATGTGCCATCAGCGGCTTTCGGAAGGAGAAGCCCCCGCCTGTGTGCAAGCCTGCCCCACCGAAGCCATCCGCATCGTGAAACACACAACCGGGGGCGATTTGAAGGAAATGCCATCCGGGACAGATCTTTTCCGGACAACCACGCTGCCCCGGGAATCCGCCATTCCCGACTTCTCCATCACCCACCCCACCACCCGTTACATCGGCCGCGGCATTCCCGCCTCCTCCTTCGCGGGCGACCGGAATTCCCTCGTCCCCCAGCATGCCCACTGGCCCCTCGTTTTCATGCTTGTTCTCACCCAGGCGGGGATCGGTCTCCTTTCCGCAAGCATGGGAGCTGCGCCACCATCCGTCATTCTCGCCGGAGCGCTGCTTTTCAATCTCGGCATGATGGCCGCCACTCTCCATCTCGGCCAACCCCTCAAGGCCTGGCGCTTCTTCCTCGGCCTCCGCACCTCCTGGCTCTCCCGGGAAATCCTCGCCTTCTCCCTCTTCGCCCCCATCCCCTTGCTCCTCGCAACCTTTTCCCTCACTCCGGATTTCCCTTACAAAAATCTCCTCTCATTGGTCACCGCTTATTCGGCGCTTCCCGTAGGGTTTCTCGCCGTCTTCACGAGTGTGATGATCTATCAGGATACAAAGCGCACATCCTGGCGTCTGTCCCTCACCTCGGCGAGATTCTTCGGCACGGTTCTATGTTTCATGCTGCTGGGAATACTCATCTCCCATCCTTCCCCCGTCCTTGCACTCGCATTCGCCGCCGTCGTCCTGCTCAAAATGATTCCCGAGGCCCGCATCCTCAAACCAACCGGAGACAGCGAAGACCACTGGTCGCCCGATCTTCACAGCGCGCGCGTCCAGCTCGGCCCGCTCCGCCGCATCCTCAACTCCCGTTTTGTTTTCGCATATCTCGCCATCCTTTCGGCGCTCGTTCAGCCTTGGCTGGCTTTTCCCATGTTGCTTCTTTCGGAGATTTCGGAACGCTTGCTTTTCTTCCAGGCGGCATATTCCCCAAAAATGCCAGGCAACTTCGGCCCCGGACGGTGCAACCACTGAACTTGGAGGGAAAAATGGAGAACCACGGAAGGCACGGAAAACACGGAATTTCAGAAGATCGGAGCCATGCATCTTCCCCAATAACGAATCACAAATCACCAATAACTTTTCTCCCACCTTTTCCGTGCCTTCCGTGCCTTCCGTGGTTTTCATTTTTCTTTTCAACACCTGAATGCCCGTAAATCATAAGCAAACAGCACATCCTGAAGACTTATCATTACATGCTCTCCCGCCTCCTCAAACAACATGGCGGACCTCTCACCCGGGATCTCGTTCAGGAACCCGGCCAATTCGGCCTTGGCAAAGTCCCCTCCCGTCTCAAGCCCGCTTCCGTCGCCACTTCCATCTGCGGGTATTGCGCCACCGGCTGCCAGCTCAAGATCCATCTCGACGAGGAAGGCCGGGCCATCAACCTCAGCCCCCAGGCAGGCTACCCCGTCAATCTCGGTATGGCCTGCCCGAAAGGATGGCAGGCGCTCGATCCCCTCACCTCTCCGGACCGGGCCGTCACTCCGCTCCTCCGTGACGAATCCGGGGAAATGCAAGCCATCGGCTGGCCCGCGGCTCTCGACGTTTTCACCACCCGGCTCAAATCCATCCGGGAGAAACACGGCCGCGAATCCGTGGCCTTCCTTTCCACCGGCCAGATCCCCTTCGAGGAAATGGCATATCTCGGCTGTCTGTTCAAATTCGGGATGGGTTTCCTCCATTGCGACGCCAACACCCGCCAATGTATGGCCACCGCCGTCACCGCGTACAAACAATCGTTCGGCTTCGACGCGCCTCCCGCCACCTATGCCGATTTCGAGGAAAGCGATGTCATCGTCCTTGTCGGGGCCAATCTCTGCATCGCCCATCCCATCCTCTGGCAGCGGGTCATGCGAAACAAACGCTCCCCCGAAATCATCGTCATCGACCCCCGCTCCACCGAGACCGCGCAAGCCGCCACCCGCTACCTGCCCCTCAAACCCAAAGGAGACCTCTCCCTTTTCCTGTCCCTCGCCCATTGCATTCTCCGGGACGGCCGAACCGATCCCGCCTCCATTGCCCGGACCGAAAGCATCGAGGAATTCACCGCATTCGTCCGGGACTACACTCCGGAATCGGTCGCATCGAGAACGGGACTTTCCACCGAACAGATCGAATCCCTTGCCCGCACCGTTTCCGAACCCGGCAAGCGGGTTTCCTGGTGGTGGACGATGGGCGTGAACCAATCCCACGAAGGCGTCCGCACCGCGCAGGCGATCATCAATCTCTGCCTCATCACCGGCAATATCGGCAAACCCGGCACCGGCCCCAATTCCATCACGGGCCAATGCAATGCCATGGGTTCCCGCCTCTTCTCCAATACCACATCCCTTGTCGGCGGACATGATTTCAGCGATCCCGCCCACCGCGAAAAAGTCGCCGCCACACTCGGCATCCCCACCGACCGGATCCCTGCGGACTCTTCCCTTCCCTACGATCAAATCCTCTCCGCCGCCGAATCCGGGGAAATCAAAGCCCTCTGGATCGTCGGCACCAATCCATTCCACTCCTGGGTGGACAGCGGCCGCCTGGCCGCCCTGCGGGAAAATCTCGATTTTCTCGTCGTTCAGGACATGTATCACAGCACCGAAAGCGCGCGCGCGGCGGACCTTCTTCTGCCCGCCGCCGGCTGGGGCGAGAAATCCGGTTGTTTCATCAATTCCGAGCGCCGCATCGCCACCATCAAACCCGTCCGCCGGGCTCCCGGCGAGGCTCTCTCGGATTTCCGCATCTTCCGCCTCATCGCCGATGCGTGGGGTTGCGGCGAAATGTTCGCCCGATGGACCGATCCCGAATCCACCTTCAAACTCCTCCGCGATCTCACCCGGGACCGCCCTTGCGACATCACCGGCATCACCGGCTACGAAATGCTCGACGCCCACCGCGGCATCCAATGGCCCTTCCCTGAATCATTTCATGGTCCACCCGGTGCTTCCTCCGAGCGCCGCCTCTTTGAAGACGGCCAATACTTCACCCCCGGCCGCAAAGCGAAACTCCTCTTCTCCCCTCCGTCCGAACTTCCCGAAGCTCCCGATCCCGCCTATCCCTATCTTCTTCTAACAGGCCGTGGTACCAGCAGCCAATGGCACACCCAGAGCCGCACCGCCAAGTCCGACATTCTTAAAAAGCTCTACCCCGGTGAGATCTACGTCGAGATTCATCCCGCCGATGCGCTCCGGCACCGCATCGCCGCCGGTGACCGCGTTCTCATCCGTTCCCGTCGCGGAGAGATCGAGGCCGCGGCCTACCCCGCCCCCACCGTCCAACAAGGACATCTCTTCCTGCCGATGCACTACCCCGAGGTGAACCGCCTCACCCATCCTTCCTTCGATCCCCACTCCCGCCAGCCGAACTACAAGGCATGTGCCGTGGCACTCCAGCGTTGCGGCACCGCCTGAACCGGCTGCGGACATTGACGATCTCCCCGCCATGTGGCATGGATCCACCATGCAAGTAACGCTCGACATCCCGAGGGAAATCTTCGACCGCCTGCCCGGGGAAGAGAGCGCCCGCGACCGTGAACTGGTCACGGATCTGGCATGCGGGCTTTATGCCGCCTGGCGGATCAACAGCCATCTGGCGGCCCGGTGGCTGGGCGTTTCGAGGCAGACCTTTTGGGATGAACTCGGCAAAAGGCGGATTCCCAGACAGATCACCGCGGAGATGATTTCGGAAGACGCCGCCCTTGATGATCGTCAGTGACACATCGCCCCTCTCCGCGCTGGCGAAAATGGATTGGTTGGATTGGCTGCCCCGGCGTTGGGAGCATGTCCTCATTCCCCGGGCCGTGTGGGCGGAGTTGCAGGACATCGGCGACCCGGCGGCTCTCCGACGCTTGCAGGATGCCCGGACCACCGGATGGCTTGAGGTGGCGGATGTCCGGGACACCGCCATGGTGGCCGGACTGCTCGGTTTTCTGGACTTGGGCGAGAGCGAAGCCCTTGCGTTGGCCCGGGAACACCATGCCGCCGTGATGGTGGACGAATTGGATGGCCGCAATGCCGCCGTGGAATCCGGACTTCGCGTCACCGGAACATTGGGACTATTGGCATGGGCGAAGCTCTCCGGACGGATCCCTTCCGCCGAACAGGCGATGCGCGAATTGGAAGCCGGAACGCGCTTTTTCATCTCGGATCCGGTCCGTTTGGCCGTGCTGCGGCAATCCGGGGAAAGAATCTGATGCGGCCCCTGTCGGGCTGCTGGGGCAAAGGCGAGTGGAGATGCCGAACAGACCCTACGTTGTCAGCTTCCTGCCGATCAGCCGGAAGGACAGGCCGCAAAGTGCGACAATGAAAAGCACCAGCATCCCGGCATGCCACAGGACGCCGTCCCATTCCGCCTGCCCCCACACGGTGAACTGGATCAATTTCACCCCGTGATAGAATGGGGAAAACTGAACGATCGTTCCTAACAACGAACCGGAAGGAATCGGGAAAAACACTCCCGACAGATAAAAAATAGGTGCGATCAGGAAGGAATATACGGTTTGGAATTGATTGATGTTCCGCACCGTGGAAGCGGCCAGAAGCCCGATCGCCGCACATGGCAGCGCCAGGGCTCCGGCGATCAACGGGCAAACCAGAATCGCCAGAGGATTCGGCAACAAACCCAGCGCGAGCAGCACGATCGACACGCCGAGCCCCATCAGTCCCGCCCGGACAAAAACCCACATGAACTCACCCAAAACCACCTCGTTCACACCGATCGGCGTTGTCAGCATCGCCTTGAACACCGACTCGAAGGTCATCCGCACATAAAACCCATAACTGCTTTCAAAAAACGCGGTGAACAGCGCCGTCGTTGCGATCATGCCGGGTGCCAGGAATTGGGCGTAGGTCATCCCGTTGATTTCCCCGATGAATCCGGACAAACCCATGCCGAGCGAGGCGAGGATCAGCGCGGGATCGGCCAGCGTGGGGGAGATGTTGGCGAGGAAGTCCTTGCGGTACACCGTCCAGTTCCGGACGACCACATGCCAGCCGAGACGGAGACTCAGGAGCGCTTCATTCATATTCGTTCAATTCACTGCCGGTGAGTTTCAGATAAACATCTTCCAGATTCGCCGGGCGCAGTTGGAGGGCGGTTTTTCCGGATGCACGCTGGAGTTCCAGCAAATCATCGAACCGCGGAGCCCTCACGCAGCACTGGTGGCCCTGTTGGAAAATCTCCCACGCCTCATTCACATGGGGTGCGAGCGCGGTTTCCGCGTCATGGGAAAAAATCCCTACGAAACCCGGCGCTTCCCGCTCGATCAGCTCGCGCGGGGCGCCCGTGCCAACCACCTTGCCCCTGTCGAGAATCACGATCTTGTCGCAGAGCACCTCGGCTTCGTGCATGTAATGGGTGGTCACGAGAATGGTTTTTCCCCGGCTCCTGAGTTCGATGACCTTTTCCCATAACAAATGGCGCACCGATGGATCCAGACCGGTGGTCGGCTCGTCCAGGATCAGCAGCTCGGGATCGGCGAGCAATGCCCTTACAAAGGTCAACCGGCGTTTCATGCCTCCGGAGAGGGTTTTGATCGTCGCATCCAGCTTCGACTCCAGGGACATGTAGGCCAGCAGCCGGGAAATCCGCGGATTGGCCTCTTTTTTTGGAATCCCGCCGAAGCGGGCGTAGATCCGCATGTTTTCCAGCACCGTCAGGCCGTCGTCCAGAGCGTTTTCCTGCGGCACCACTCCGATCCGGCGCTTGATGTCGCGGGCGCGGGTCACCGGATCGAGCCCGAAGATCTCCAGCTCGCCGCCATTGCGGGCCACCACTCCGTAGAGGCAACCGATGAAGGTGGATTTTCCCGCTCCGTTCGGACCGAGCAAGCCGACACACTCCCCTTTTCCTACGGCCAGATCCAATCCGGCCAGCGCCTCGAAATCGCCGAAGCGCTTGGTCACGCCACGGGCCAGAATGATGGGAGAGTCGCTCATGTGGAAAAACGGAAGGCGGGGCAGCTTTTACGGCCTCCGCACCGGGATGCAATGAAAGCATGAAAAAATCCGTGGCGGCAATGGAGCCGGTGCTCCGATAAACGATGTTGATTCGACACCGGAGCGGAGAAAAGATCGCCCCGCACCCCGCGTAGAAGGAGGCCCACCCTCCGCCAACCCATCCGACCGCCCATTCCATGAAAAACTTTCCGATCAAAGCCGCATCCGCCGTTGCCCTGCTGGGTGTCATGCCCTCCCAGGCCTATCAATTTTTTGAAGGAGACGGATTCGGCACGTGGGTCGAGGAAGGCACCGGCTTTGGAAAAGGCCCGGCCTCCGGCGACATCCCGGGAGTGAACGGTGATTTCTCCGGCCAGTCCGGCGACCAGTTTGCCGTTTCCGGCCACGGAGGCGATCAGGCCACCGGAAGCCTCACTTCCCCCGAGTTCCAGATCTCGAAACCCTTTCTCCACTTCCTCGTGGCAGGCGGCAACCATGCGGGAAAGACCGCCGTGCAACTGCTCGTGGGTGGCGAAGTCGCCCTCGAAGCCACCGGAAACAACGATCTGAAATTCCGCCCCGTCGCATGGGACATCTCCCAATGGAACGGAAAAGCGGCGCGCCTCCGCATCCTCGACAACGAAACGGGAGGCTGGGGCATCATCGCGGCGGACCATTTCGTTTTCTCGGATGAAAAGGAGATCAAATTCCCCGGCCCCACCGCCTCGGGCATGCCGGAGACGAAGCTGGTGGATTCCGGCGTCATTCCCGGAAACAACATCCCGGAAGGCAGCAGCCTCACCGTCTATGCGGATCACGCCAGCCACAAGATCACCAGCCCCACGGCCTTCGCCTTCGATGAGAGCGGCGCTCTCTACGTCACGGAAACCCACCGTTTCCGCTTCGGCGTGATGGACGACCGCGACCACCGCTACTGGTATTTCGACGATCTCGCCGCCCAGAGCACCGACGACCGCGTGGCGCTCCATGAAAAGTGGAAGGAAAAACTCCCGCTCGAAAAACTGACCGAGAGGACTGAAATCATCCGCCGCCTCACGGATGAAAACGGCGACGCCAAGGCGGATTCGATGACCGTGTTCGCGGACGGTTTCAACAACGTGCTCGACGGCACCGCCGCCGGAATTTTCTCCTATCAGGGAAAAACCTACTTCGCCTGCATTCCCTCCATCCACGTTCTGGAGGACACCACGGGCAACGGCGTGGCGGACAAACGCTGGCAGGTGGCCGATGGCTTCGGCGTGCGGATTTCCCTCTCCGGCCACGACCTGAACGGCTTCGCCCTCGGCAACGACGGCCGCATCTACGGCACCATCGGCGACCGAGGATTCAGCACCGTCACCCGCGAGGGAGTGAAATACCATTACCCCGCCGAGGGTGCGATTTTCCGCTTCGAGCCGGATGGGTCGGATTTTGAAGTCATCCACACCGGCTTGCGAAATCCCAAGGAAATCGCGTTCGACGAGTTCGGCAACGGCGTCACCGTGGACAACAATTCCGACCAGGGCGACCCTTCCCGCATCGTTTACATCATGGACGGAGTGGACTCCGGCTGGAGGATGCAGCACCAGGCCCTTCACACCTTCCGCGAAGACATCGGCCTGCCCGAGCGCCCCATCAGCCCGTGGATGACGGAAAAAATGGCCAACGTCCGCAATGACGATCAGCCCGCCTTCATCGTTCCTCCCGTCGGGGAACTGAGCAACGGCCCTTCCGGCCTCACCTATCATCCGGGTTCCGGTTTCCTCGAAAGCGAGCGCGGACGCTTCCTTCTCTGCGACTACAAAGCCAGTCCCGCGATTTCCAATCTCTGGTCCTTCAAAGTAGAAATGGACGGCGCGGGGATGAATTACAAGGGAGCTTACAAATTCAACACCGGCGTCGCCCCCACGGATGTCGAATACGGCTTCGACGGCCGCCTCTACGTCGCGGACTTCATCAGTGGATGGACTTCCCACGAGGCCGGGCGCATCTACTCGCTCACCGCGGACAAGGAGGAAAACTCCGGACTCACTCCCGACACCGCGAAGCTGATCCGCGAAGGTTTCGACAAGCGTTCCAACGCCGAACTCGCAAGGCTCTTCGCCCACGCGGACCAGCGCGTCCGCATGCGCGCCCACATCACCCTCGCCGGGCGCAAGGACGGCACCGCCCCGCTCACCGCCGCCACCCGCCAGGACGACCTGTTCGTCCGCCTTCACGGTCTCTGGGGATTGGGAATCCGCGCCCGGAAACACAATGATGCCACCGCGGCCGCGGAGCTGGTTTCCCTTCTCAAGGACGATCACCCCGAAGTCCGCGCGCAAGCCGCCCAATGGCTGGGAGAGGTGAAAGGAATCCAGTCCTCCTCTCTCATTTCCCTGCTCCAGGACGACTCGCTGCGGGTCCGCTCCTTCGCCGCCATCTCCTTGGGACGGCACAAAGCCAGGGAAGCCTACGAACCAATTCTCGCCCTGTTGGAAGAAAACGCCGATGCCGATCTCTACCTCCGTCACGCCGGGATCATGGGCTTGCTGGGAGCCGCGGATGCCGGGCAGATCGCCTCTCTGGCGAGCCACTCCTCGTCTTCCGTCCGTACCGCGGCGGTGGTCGCCCTGCGGCGTTTGAAGGATGCCCGAATCGCGGATTTCCTCACGGATGCCGATCCCTCCGTTGCCGATGAAGCGATTCGCGGCATCCACGACGAACGGATCGACGGCGCGCGCGCCGCTGTCGCCGCGTTGCTCGACGCCTACAACGCGGAAAACGCCTCTGGCCGGAAACTCAAGCCGATGATCGCCCGCCGCTTGCTTCACACCGCCTTCCGTCTCGGCGGTCAGGAAAATGCCAAACGCCTGATCTCCGCCGCCGCAAGCGAGGGCCTGGAGCAGGATCAGCGCACCGAAGCGCTCCGCCTCCTTTCCCAATGGCCCGAACCGCATCCCGTGGATCAATCCATCGGCATCTGGGATCCGCTTCCCAAACGCTCCTTGGATGATGTGGCTCCGATTTTCGAGGCCGGGCTTCCGGCTCTGCTTGCAGGAGCGGAATTCCTTCTCGCTCCCACCCTCGGACTGGTGGACGCCCTGAAGCTGGGCAAGGAATCGCTGCCCGCCGAATCCCTGCTGCGGATCGCGAACACCGCCTCCCTCCCGGAAGCCGCCCGCTCCGCCGCTCTGGAGCTTCTGCTCGCCGGCGATTCCGGAAATGCCGACGATCTTCTCATTTCCCTCGCCAACGACCCCTCCGATTCCGTGGCGGCGGAGGCCCTTTCACTGCTTGCCAAGCGCAATCCCGGCCAAGCCCTCGAAAGCGCGAAAACCACACTGGAGTCCCCGGGAGCGGCCCGCAGGCAGGCCGCATGGGACGTTCTCGCAACCATCCCCGGCGATGCCTCCGCCGCGCTCATCGCCGGAGCTCTCCAAAACCAATCCGATCCGGATTCCCTGATCGAGATCGTCGAAGCCGCGGAAAAACGGGAGGAACCCGCCGTGAAAGCCGCCCTGGACAGCCACCGCAAATCGCTCGATGCGGAAAACCCCCTCTCCAAATGGCTGCCCGCTCTCAATGGCGGCGACGCCCGCCGTGGCGAAAACCTCTTCTACAACCACGGCGCGGCCCAATGCATGCGCTGCCATCTCGTCGGGGATTCCAAAGGAGAAACCGGCGCGGATGCCGGTCCCAATCTCGCGGGCGTGGGCGCGCAACACGACCGGCAATACCTCCTGAAATCCCTGATCCAGCCCAGCGCGGAGCTTGCACCCGGCTTCGGGATCATTTCCCTCAGCCTCGCCAACGGCGGTTCGCTCGGCGGCATTCTCCATGCGGAAACCGAAGAACACTACGATGTCGTTGTCGGAACGGATGCATGGCGGGTGAAGAAATCCGATGTCCAGTCCGCCACCGAACCGGTATCCACCATGCCTCCGATGGAAGCCATGCTCACCATCCGCGAGGTGCGCGATCTCATCGCCTATCTGGACTCGCTCAAGACCCCGCCGGCCTCGGAAAAAGCGAAGATCGAACCAAAGCCCTACGATCCCGCCTCCGCCAAAGCGGGCAACTGACCGTCCCACGTGGCGCGGGCAGGATGCCAAAAGTGTTCCGGGAATCGCGGCGGCAACGC
>CAZVSA010000002.1:27436-46242 GCA_964629955.1 uncultured Luteolibacter sp. | reverse complement strand
CTCGGTAAGCCGTCAGGTAGGCATCGTGAGAAGAGATCGAAAGCTACAAAAACACTTCAATGAACTGGAAAGAATGTGACAGTGCGGGGACTGACCCCAGAAACTGACCCCAGAAATTTTCTGACCGAATCGCATGCGGCGAAATTTTTTCCCGGAGGAAGCGTTAGAAAACACCATCCATGACCAGCCGACGGGAATTTCTGAAAAAAGCCGCCCTGCTTTCCGGCGGCATGGGGACGTTTTCCACGCTGCCGCCGGCATTGGCACGCGCCCTGAACATCGAGCCGACACCGGGCAGCACCTTCATGGATGCGAAACATGTGGTGATTCTGATGCAGGAAAACCGCTCGTTCGATCATATGTTCGCAAGTTTTCGCGGAGTGCGCGGTCTGGAAGACCCCAGAGCCATCACCTTGCCCGACGGAAACCCGGTTTTCCTGCAATCGGACACCGACGGGAAAACCCACACGCCATTCGGAATGGACATCCACGGAACGCTATCCACCTGGATGGGCGATCTGCCACATGGCCGGAACGATCAGATGGCCGCCGGAAATCATGGAAAACACGACCGCTGGCTGAAGGAAAAACGCTCCCGCCGCCAGAACTACGGAAGCCTTCCTTTGACGTTGGGCTATTATGAACAGCGTGACATTCCCTTCTACCATGCCTTCGCGGACGCGTTCACCATCTGCGACCAGCATTTCTGCTCCGTGCAATCCAGCACCACGCCGAACCGCATCTTTTTCTGGACCGGCACCAACCGCGATCCCGGAGACCCGGAAGCCAACGCGCGGATGACCAACGGCGAAATCGACCACCGGACGAACGCCTCGTGGACGACATTCCCGGAACGGCTGCTGGATGCTGGAATTTCCTGGAAAATCTATCAGAACGAGATCGACCAGCCCACCGGATTCCGGGGTGATGAAGATTCGTGGCTCGGAAATTTCGGAGACAACGCGATGGAGTATTTCACGCAATACAAAGCGAAAAACCATCCATCTCATATCGCGTATTTGCAAAAGCTGGCCGACGAGCTTCGGACGGAACTGGAAAAACCCGTGGAACCAACCGGCGATCCCGAAAAAGACACAAAAACCGCCGCCGAGCTGGAAAAGAAACAAAGCGGTTTGAGAAGACTGGAAGAACAGCTTTCCAAACTCCATCCGGCGATGGACGCGAGAAGTCGTGAACTGCACCAAAGAGCGTTCACGACCAACACGGCCGATCCATCGCACCGGAAAATGACCGGCATCCAATACGACAACGATGGAAAACCGGAAACCGTCCGGGTGCCGGAAGGAGACGTGTTGTATCAATTCCGGAAAGATGTGAATGAAGGAAAACTGCCGGCGGTTTCATGGCTCGTGGCCGGGCAGCAATTCTCGGATCACCCTTCCGCCGCATGGTACGGCGCTTGGTATGTTTCGGAGATTCTGGACATCCTGACAAAAAATCCCGAGATATGGAAAAACACCATTTTCCTGCTGACCTATGATGAAAACGACGGCTATTTCGATCACATCCCGCCCTTCGTCCCTCCGGCGGCCGGAGATTCAACAACGGGTGCCGTTTCCGAAGGGATCGATACAACTCCGGAATTCGATCACAAAGGACTGCCGATCGGCTTGGGATATCGGGTTCCATTGATTATCGCCTCCCCATGGACACGCGGAGGGAATGTATGCTCGGAAGTGTTCGACCTCACTTCCGTGCTCCGCTTTCTTGAGGTATTCCTCGAGGGAAAAAGCAAAACTCCCATCAAGGAAACCAACATCAGCGAATGGCGGCGCACGATTTGCGGCGATCTTACCTCCGCTTTCAGCACCTGTGATCCCACACGAAAACCACACCCGCATTACCTCGAAAGAGACACCTTCGTGGAAAGCATCCACCGGGCGAGCAAAAAAGAAGCCCCCGCATGCAAACCTCTGACCGGGGAAGAAATCCTCGAAATCCGCGAAAATCCGCAGACGTCAAAACTCCTGCCCGCGCAGGAAACAGGAACACGCCCCTCGCGCGCCCTGCCATACGAACTTCATGCGGACGGCAACCTGAATGCGAACCGCGGGAAACTCACGATCACCTTTGCATCTTCCAACAAACGATTCGGCAAAAAATCCGCAGGCACACCCTTCCACGTTTACGCGCCGGAAGGATTTCTCGTAAATGATGCCGAAAGCTACGAAGACGCCCCGCCTCCATACGAAAAGATGCGTCGATGGTCCTTCGCCGTGAAAGCCGGGGATCGGATTTCATACGAATGGCCGATAAGTGCGTTCCCCGATGGAATCTATCATCTGGAACTTCACGGGCCGAACGGCTTCCATCGAAAACTGCGCGGCAATGCGGATGACCCAAAACTCGGAATCCATTGCGAATACGGAGAAAACGACACATTCACCCTGCACCTCAACCATTCATCCGGAGCCGGCAGCTTGCGGGCGGTCATCGAAGACTTGTCCTACGGAGGAGAAAACATCGAAACAGAAATCCCCGCCGGAAAATCCGTGGCAGTGCCGATTTCCCTGAAAAGCAGCTCCCGCTGGTATGACCTGCAAGTGACCGTGCATGGAAACACCCTCTTCGCCCGCCGCTATGCCGGAAGAATGGAAAACGGCACGGATGGCATCACCGATCCGGTCATCGGAAGACGTGGTTTGGTGTGAAAAGATCCGTCCCATCTCTTCTCTGGGGTCGGTCCCCGCAACGGAACAAAAATAGCTTGACCCGTCTGATGGTAATCTGATGGGGTCAGTCCTCGCGGATTCACATTTTTCTTGCGTGAAAAGCGTTGCAGGGGGTGGCCCGGCGCATGGCCGGACCGATCCGTTTTCAGTATCCCGGCGCGATTTATCACGTAATGGCGTGTGGCTGCGGTGGAAAGAGCGTGTTCGAGACCGGCGATGACAGGAAGGCATTCATCCACCGACCGGCTGGGGCAGGTGAGCGCGCGGGGGGACCGGAAGGATGCCGGAGGTCCCCGAATTCCAAACAGGTTTTCAGGAAAAGTTCGTCGCGGCGGGGAGGATGGGTTAGAAGGGTGGCGAATCTCCGATGAAAGCCCCGCTCGCCCTTCCCGCCGCCATGTTCGCCTCGCTCTCTTCGCTTTTGCCGGCCGCTCCCGCGGCATATCCCGAAACCAGCGTTCGGGAGGTGATCGACGATTACCACGGAACGAAGGTGGCGGATCCCTATCGCTGGCTGGAGGATGACAATTCGGAGGAAACCAAAGCGTGGGTGGCGGCGCAGAACGAAGTGACGCGGGAGTTTCTCGGGGAAATCCCGCAGCGCGGGGAGATCCGCGACCGGTTGGAGGCTTTGTGGAACTTCGAGCGCATCGGCCAGCCCTCGCGCTACGGGGATCGCTGGTTTTTCACGCACAACACCGGTTTGCAGAACCAATCGGTGCTGAAGGTGGCTTCGAGCCCGGAGGGGGAGGGGAAGGTGTTGCTGGATCCCAACCTGCTTTCGGAGGACGGAACGGTGTCCCTCGCGCGTTTCCGGCCCAGCGAGGATGGAAAATTGCTGGCGTATGCGCTTTCAAAGAGCGGCAGCGATTGGCAGGAGATCCGCATCCGGGATGTGGAGACGGGCGGGGATCTGCCGGATCATCTGGAGTGGGTGAAGTTCAGCGGGCTTTCGTGGAAGAAGGATGGCAGCGGGTTTTTCTACAGCCGCTACGAGGCTCCGGAGGAGGGGGCGGCGCTTACCCAGACGAACGAGTTTCAGAAGATGTTTTTCCACAAGGTGGGCACGCCGCAGGCGGAGGATGTGCTGGTGTACGAGCGGAAGGATCATCCGCGCTGGGGCATCGGGGGCGGTGTGACGGAAGACGGGCGTTATCTGATCCTCCACATTTCCGAGGGGACGGATCCGAACAACCGGGTTTTCTACAAGGATCTGGAAGCGGAGGATGGGGAGGGGGAGGTGGTCGAACTGCTGGACCAGGCGGATGCCCGCTACGGGTTCGCCGGCAATGACGGGCCGGTGTTTTTCTTCCGCACCGATCTCGACGCGCCGCGCTACCGGGTGATCGCGATCGACACGCGGAAGCCCGGCCGCGAGGACTGGCGGGAGTTGATCCCGCAGTCGGAGGATCAGCTCGATGGGGTTTCGGATGTGGGCGGGCAGTTGATCTGCGATTATCTGCGGGACGCGAAGAGCGCGGTGAAATGTTTCGATCTCGAAGGGAAGCTGATCCGGGAGCTGGAGCTTCCGGGGATCGGATCGGTGGGTGGTTTCGGCGGGAGGCGGGGGGACAAGGAGACGTTTTTCGGGTTCACAAGTTTCACGGAACCCGGCGCGATCCATCGGCTCGATCTGGAAACCGGGGAGAGCAAAATGTGGCGCAGGCCGGAAGTGGATTTCGACAGCGATGCCTACGAGACGAAGCAGGTGTTCGTGGAAAGCAAGGACGGGACGAAGGTGCCGATGTTCGTCGTGCACAAGAAAGGCATCGATCCGGGGAAAACCCGCCGGACGCTGCTTTACGGGTATGGTGGTTTCAACATCAGCCTGACGCCCGGTTTCTCGGTGCAGCGGGCGGTGTGGCTGGAGCGCGGCGGGGTGTTCGCGCTGGCGAATCTGCGCGGCGGCGGCGAATACGGCAGCGATTGGCACCGGGCGGGGACGCGCACGAACAAGCAGAATGTTTTCGATGATTTCCTCGCCTGCGCGGAGTGGTTGATCGGGAATGGTTATACTTCTCCGGAGAAACTCGCCATCCAGGGCGGGAGCAACGGCGGCCTGTTGGTCGGGGCGTGCATGACCCAGCGGCCGGAATTGTTCGGTGCGGCATTGCCCGGCGTGGGCGTGATGGACATGCTCCGCTTCCATAAATTCACCATCGGCTGGGCGTGGGAGAAGGACTACGGATCGGCGGAAAACGAGGAGGAGTTCAAGGCGCTGTACGCCTATTCCCCATATCACCGGCTCCAGCCGGGCACCCGTTATCCGGCGACTCTCGTCACCACCGCGGATCACGACGACCGAGTGGTTCCGGCGCACAGCTTCAAGTTCGCCGCGCGTCTTCAGGTTTGCCAGGCGCAGGACGGTCCGCCCGTGCTCATCCGCATCGAGACCGGCGCCGGTCATGGCGCGGGCACGGCCCTGGGGAAAATGATCGGGAAAACCGCCGACGAGTGGGCGTTTCTGGAAGCGGTGCTGGAGGATTGATCAAGAGGGTCTTTCAGGGATGGATGTCGTTTGCCGGAATCGAGGGACATTTTGAACCGCAAAGAGTGTGTGAAGAAGAGGTTATTTGTTATACCATTTCTCCTTCCTAATTGTCGGAACTCAAGGTGTTGAAATGGTCAGGGCTGCCTCGTTTTGAAAATGTTGATTTCCAATGGTGAGCCTCTTCAAGTGGCTGTCGCGTCCCGCGGCAGGCCGTGATTGCGGCGTCCCGCCGAAATGCCACTACCAGAGCGGACCAATGCGGCGGCGGGACGCCACCGCCACGGCCTGCGACGAGACGTCGCAGCCACGGTCAGAAACCCCCTCTCCTTTCCAAGCACTCCCAAAATGAGGAAGCCCTGTTGAAATGGTTCTTTCTGACGGATTTCATAAGCGAATTCCGACAATTTCAGTGGTGAAATGGTATTATTGGTTATTCGTTATTGGAGGGAAAGGCACCTCGGCGTTTCTCTCCGCGACCTCCGCGCCTCCGCGTTTCGATTGAATCCGCCTCTCACGGTTCCATCACCTTGCGGATGGCCTGAAGCAGGGTTTCCGCCGTGTAGGGTTTCGCCAGAAAGTGATCCACTCCGGCTCCGGCCGCTTTGGCCACGTGGTTTTCCGTATTGATTCCGCTGGCACCGATGATGCGCAACGAGGGATTGAGGCGGCGCAGAACATGAATGGTGGAGGGGCCGTCCATCACCGGCATCATCATGTCGGTGAGCACCACGCGGATCGAGGACTGATGGCGCGCATACATGGAAACGGCCTCGGAGCCATCCGAAGCCAGCAGCACCTTGTAGCCAAACGACTCCAATGTCCGTCCCGTGATGTGGCGGATCGATTCCTCGTCATCCACCACCATGACGGTTTCCCCGTTTCCCTGTGGCAGGACGGCCCTTTGATGGGACGCGGCCATCGGGCCTCCCCCGGTCAGGGCGGGAAGGTGGATGACGAACCTCGCGCCCTTGCCCGGCCCGCTGTTCACCCGGATGAATCCGCCGTGCCCCTTGATGATGGCCAGGGAGGAGGAAAGCCCGAGGCCCGTGCCCTCGCCCACGTTCTTGGTGGTGAAAAACGGATCGAACACTTTGTCGATGGTTTCCGCCGGGATGCCATGCCCGGTATCCGCGACCTCCACCCTCAAATACGGGCCTGGGCGGGCATCGATGTCCATCCCGGCATCGTGCTCGTCGATCAGCAGATTTTCCGCATGCAGCGTGATGACGCCGCCATCTTTCATGGCATCCCGGGCATTCACGCAGAGGTTCAGGAGCACCTGGTGGATCTGGGTCGGGTCCCCTTTGATGGACCACAGGGAAGGTTCCTGCCGGGATTCGATGCGGATGTTCTTCGGGAACGTGTCCTCGATGATCCGGACGAGATCGGAAATCACATCCGATGCGTTGATTTCCTCGGACTTTCCTTCCATGCCGCGGGCGAACGTGAGCACCTGGCCGACCATTTCCGCACCCCGCCGCGCGCTTCTGGCGATGACATTGAGAATGTCCGCGGCATCCGGATCATTGACGTGGGAGCGGAGCAGGTCGATGGCCATCATGATGGGCGAGAGCACGTTGTTGAGATCGTGGGCGATGCCTCCGGCCAGGGTGCCGATGCTCTCAAGCCGCTGCGAGCGGAGGAACTGTCGTTCGAGATTCTTGCGGTCCGTGATGTCGCGGGAAATCCCGATGATGCCGATGACATTGCCGGCGCCATCGCGGTAGGGGGCCTTGGTCGCCAGATAGGTGCGGGTCACGCCGGAGGAAGTGAGAACCTCCTCGCGCGTCTGGACCTGGTTGGTGCGCATCACGAGCTGGTCGTTCTCCATGGCGACTTGCGCGCCATCGCCCTCGAACAACGAGTGGTCGTCGCGGCCGATGATTTCCTCCGCCGGTTTTCCCGTCAGATCGGACGCGGCCTCGTTGAAAAACAGATAGCGCCCCTCGATGTCTTTGACGAAAATGGCGTCGGTCGTGCTCCCGGTGATGGCGCGCAGCAGATCCGTGCTGCGGTGGATTTCGCTTTCCGTCCGCTTTCTTTCGGTGATGTCGTGGACGAGAACGATTTCCGCCTTCCTGCCATCGAAATCCAGCGTGTGCGAGGTGATTTCCACATCGATGAGCCCGCCGCCGCGGGTCTTGTGCCGCCACATCCCCGCGCGGTCCGGGCCGGAGCCGTCTTTGGCGCGGATGTCTTCGATGCCCATCTCCAGAAATTCCGCCCTTGAATATCCGTAACGTGAAACGGCCGCGTTGTTCACCGCGAGGAACCTCAGGGTTTCGGGATCATGCACGAACATCGGGTGCGGATTCCGCTCGAACACGGACCGGTAGCGCGCCTCGCTGGCTTCGAGTTCGTGGATCTTCCGTTTCAGTTCGAGATGAGTCATCACCTCCCGCGAGAGAATGGTGAGAGAGCGGAGTTGCGCGGCGGTGAGTTCGCGTTTCTGGCGGTCGATCACGCACAGGGAGCCGAGAGCCACGCCTTCCGGGGTGATCAGCGGGGCGCCGGCATAGAAGCGGATGTGAGGGTCTCCGGTGACGAGCGGATTTTCCGCGAAGCGTGGATCGTCCCGCGCGTCGGCCACCACAAACAGGGAGTCTCCTTCGATCACGTGCGCGCAGAAGGAATGCTCGCGCGGGGTTTCCTTCAGCTCCGTGCCGGTTTTGGATTTGAACCACTGCCTGCACTCGTCCACGAGCGAAATCAGGGCGATGGGCGTCCCGCAAATCTCCCCGGCCAGCGCGGTGAGATCATCGAGCCCGGAGTCCGGAGCGGAATCGAGCACTCCGTAGCCTTTGAGAATTTCAATGCGCTTGGCTTCATTGGCGGGCAAGGGCTGGCTCATCTTGGGTTGTGCTTGGTCGTATGAAACCGGGGGGTGAATGCACCGCCGACCAATGCCAGATCCGCCCGAATTTGCAAATGCTTCGGCCTTTCATCGGAAAGATGCTCAGGGCGTGAGATCCTCATGATAGAAAACCTTGAGGAACTTCATTCCCCGGCCCTCGTCAAAACCCCGCTCGATGACCGGTTCGGGCTGGTCCGCGAACGCCGGCTTGAGATGCACTTCCACGCCGGTATCGAGCTTGATGACCGCGCCGATCCGCTTCTTCGCGCGGGTGACGTCTTTTTTGGAAATCTCGAATGAATCCGCGAGCGGCCCGCCGTTTTTCTCCTCCACTTCGGCGCGGTGTTGCTTGAAGCGCTCGGCGGCTTCCGGGGTTTTGAGGACCTGCTCTTCAAATTCCTGGAGGCTGAAGGTTTCCTTTTCCTCGAAAAAGCGGACGGCATCGCGCGCGGCGGTGCAGGTGTCCCATGGCGGCGCGTCATCGCCCGCGGGCGCGGTTTTCTTTTCCTTGCCAACGAAGGAAACGGCCATGTCCGCATACTTCCGCGTGAGCTGTGCCGGATCGGTGACGGGCACGACGGCAAGAAAATCACGGACCCAGAAACGAGAGTCGGTGCCGGAACGGTCGAACAGCAGGACATGACATCCCTTCGACGCCTCGTGGTTGAGGATGAGCGCGCCCTTGTCGATTTTCTCCGGGTTGATCCCCTGCTCGGTGGAAAGCCGCAGGTCGCCGTCACGGGTGGAAATGCTGAGGAACGGCACCACGCTTTCCGATTTCAGGATGCAGATGCCGCTCACCATCTCCCCGTTCACTTCAAGATCGCTGACGAGAGCGATGCAGAGGTCCCCGGACTTGATGTTCGGGTGGTTCGACTTCGCGTAAAGCCGTGTCGCCATTTCCCGGCCGCGCTCCAGCAAGACGTCCCCCGAGCCGAAAATCGCCAGCGAACACGCGTGCATTTCGTGCTGGTCCAGCGACGTGTGATGGCTGAACCGGTGACTGGTCAGATTCTTGAACGGTTTGAGGAAAAGGGCCGTCAGCGTTTCCTGATCGCCGTCGTCCACGCGGAACACCTCCCTGGACGTTTGCAGCGGCTCATCCCGCTGCGGGTGCCCCACCTTGGCGAGCACGAGTCCCTGGATGCTGGCGGAGGTGGAGCGGATTTTGAGCGACATGGGACGGCGAAGCTAGGTCGTGCCGGGGTTTTGAAAACCCTGAAATGCGCGATTGGCGATTCCACGCGGGGTTTGAAAATTGAAGGCGTTGAAATGTCATCTTACGGATGAGTCTTCAGGATGTGCCGCTTGCTCATGACAGGCGGCGGGCATTCCGCAAAAAGATTCCGGCAGGTAGGGCGAGACCGCCGGGCGCGCCGTGACTCTCTCTCCGCGGCGGGTGGGGCTGTATTTGGCGGAGAAAGCGGAAGGGCCGGGATGGATGCCATACCAATCGGGAAAAAGTGGGACGGCCCGGCGGTCCGTCCCTACCGGTGAAACCTGCCTCCGGCTTTGCCGCCGCGATTCCCGACAGTAGGGCAAACCGAAGACCTCCCAGTATCGTTGAAAGATGGCATCGTCACATCGCCCCATCGAGCATTTCCGCTTCGTGCTCGTTCCGGAACTGCTGCGTGTAAAGCGCGTGGTAGCGGCCCCCGGCGGCAAGAAGTTCCTCGTGCGTGCCGCTCTCCAGAATCTTTCCTTTTCCGATCACCAGGATGCGGTCCGCCGCGCGGATGGTGGAAAGCCTGTGCGCGATGACGAAGCTGATCCGGCCCCGGAACACCGCCTTCAATCCCTCCTGGATGAGCTTCTCGGTTTCCGTGTCGATGGATGACGTGGCTTCATCCATGATGAAAACCTGCGGACCCGCCACCAGGGCGCGGGCAAAGGAAATCAACTGCTTCTGGCCGGTGGAGAGACGGTTTCCGCCTTCCCCCACATCGGTGTCGTAGCCGTTTTCCAGCGCACGGATGAATGCGTCGGCATTGACGCTGCGCGCCGCCGCCTCGATCTCTTCGTCCGTCGCGTCCAGCCTGCCGTAGCGGATGTTTTCCCGCACGGACCCGCTGAACAAATGCGGCCCTTGCAGGACGATTCCCAGGTTCGACTGATACCACGCCAGGCCGCGCTCCCGCAGGTCCGTTCCGTTGACGAGGATGCCGCCGCCGGTCGGCTCGTAGAAGCGCGCCGCCATGTTCACGATCGTGCTCTTTCCTCCTCCGCTTTCCCCCACGAGCGCGATCGTCTCGCCGGATCTAACGGTCAGATTGAAATCCCGGAGCACCGGTTCGCCATCCGGGTAGGAGAAATCCACGTTCCTGAATTCAATGCTCCCGATCCGGTTGGATTCCCCGTCCGGGGCCAGATCCGCGGGCCGGTCCGGGCGGTCCCAGCGGGCGATCCGTTCTCTAACGGAATCGCTGTCCTGGATGGCCGGCACGGTCGCCAGCAGGCTGAGGACCCGCTCGCCCGCCGCCTGCGCCCCCTGCATCTGCACCAGCACCTGCGCGATCTGGTTGATCGGGTTGAAGAACTGCCCGGCGTAAAAAATGAACGCCACGAGAGTGCCCAGGCTGAGAGTTCCCTCCATCACATTCGCCCCGCCCCGCCACAGCGCGATGCCCGCCGCGACGCTGCCCAGCGTGAGCACGATCGGGATGTAAACCGCCGATTGCAGGGCATTGCGGATGGAAACGCCATACATCCGCGAGGACAGCTCCTGGAACTCCCCCAGGTTCGCCTCTTCCCTCACAAGCGTCTTGGTCGTCCGCAGCCCCTGCATGGATTCGGCGAAGGAGGCGGTGATCATGGAATTGAACTTCCGCGTGTCCCGCGAACTCAGCAGCAGCTTTTTCTGGAAAACCGCGCTGATCAGAATCAGCGGCGGCACCACCGAGAGCACCAGCAATCCCAGCACCGGATGGAGGATCACGAGGATGATGGAAATCATCGCCACCAGGAAAACCGCCCACACCAGATCGAGGCTGCCCCACGCGATGATCCGCGCGAGCTTGTCGCAATCCGAGGTCAGCCGCGAGATCAGCCAGCCGGTCGGCCGGTGATCGAAGTAGGCGAATTCCAGCTCCTGCAAACGCTTGAACGATTCCTCGCGGATGTTGTGGCTCATGTGGTTGGAAAGCCCGCCCGCGGAGTTGATGAAAAACCACACCCCGATCGAAAGCGCCAGCGTCAGCACCGCATACACCGCGATGTGCGGCCCGAGGTTCACCCCCGCTCCATTTGCCATCACGTCGTCCACCGCCCAGCGGGTGACCAGCGCGAAGCTTGCGTCGCAGATGGCGATGCCAACCGCGGAAATGACAAGCAGGACCAACAGCCGCTTGTACGGCAGCGCATGCCGGAACACGCGCATCCACAAGCTCAGGTCGAGCTTTTCACTGAATGCGTCTTCCTGTGGTTCCGTGTTCATATCGGCATTGGGGTTGCGGCGGCGGGCTCGTTCAGCGCCTCGTCTCCGGTGGAATTCTGGATCGTCCACAAGCGGCGGTAGAGCCCCTCCCGGGCCACAAGCTGCTCGTGGGTTCCGTGCTGGATGATCCGCCCGTGGTCGAGGACGATCACGTGATCGGCATGCGCCAGGGTGGAAAGCCGGTGGGCGATCACGAGCGTCGTGCGCTTGCCATGGCGGTCGCGCAGGGCGTTCCGGATCGCTTCTTCCGTCGCCGCGTCCACCGCGCTCAGGGCATCGTCCAACAAAAGAACGGGAGCGTCTAACAGCAGTGCCCTGGCAAGCGCGACACGCTGCCGCTGCCCGCCGGAAAGCGTGACTCCCCGTTCCCCCACCAGCGTGGAATACGCCGAGGGGAAACCATTGATGGTATCGTGGATGTCCGCCAGACGGGCCGCCTCCCGGATCTCCCCGTCCGCCGCGTTTCCACGCCCGAGCCGGATGTTTTCCCCGATGGTCTTCGAGAAAAGAAACGGTTCCTGCATCACCACGCTGAACTGGGAACGAACCCACTGCCGGTCCAGCTCCGCAAGCTCCATCCCATCGAGCCGGATCGAACCGCCCTGATAGTCGTACAAACGCAGCAAAAGGTGCATGATCGTCGATTTTCCGGAGCCCGATGGCCCGACGATCGCGAGCGTCTCCCCCGGCTCCACCGTGAACGAAATGCCGTTCACGGCGGCCTTATCGCCATCATGCCCGAAGACCAGATCCCTCACTTCGATCCGGCCCTGCGCCCGCGCCGGAAGCGGGGTGGAAACCTCCGGCCTGCTCTCCTCCGGTTCCGCGAGGATTTCCCCCATCCGGTTGAGCGCCACCACTGATTTCCCCAGATCCGTCAGGGTTCTTCCCATCTGCCTCACCGGCCACAGCAGCATGTTCAGGAACATGATGAAGGCGAACAGCGTGCCCACCGTTAACGTGCCCTGGGCGATGAACCATGCCCCCGTGAAAAGCACGAGCCCCTGCTGGGAAATCACGATCAGATCCGAGGTGGACCAATACCACGACATCAGCCGCAACAGCCGCAGGCTCCGGTCGCGGTAGAGGCGGTTCGGCACCGCGAACTTTTCCATTTCATGCTCCTGTCGCGCGAACGCCCGCACCACCCGCAAACCTGTTAGATTTTCCTGCACCACGCGCGTCACCTGTCCCTCGGCCTCCGCCACCTCGCCGAAAAGGTGCTTCACCCTGCCGACATAGAAATACCCGAAAAGGATGATCGGCACCACCAGCACCAGCGAAACAAGCGTCATCCGTCCGTCCAGCAGCACCATCACGGGAAGCGCCGTGAGCAGCAGCAGCAGCGCGTTGCTCACATCCACCACCTGGGTGGACAGGGCGAGTCTCAGGGTTTCCACGTCCGAGGTGCAGCGCTGGATGACGTCCCCGGTTTCCGCCCGGTCGTGATACCTCGCGGGGAGGCGCTGCAGGTGATCGTACAACCTGTCCTTCAAGCGGCGGCAGATGCCATCCGATGCCTGCGCGGTGAAGCGCCCCTTCAAATAGCTGAACCCGCCCGCCGTCACCGTGAGCAGCACCATCAGCAGCGCGGGAAACCACAACCTCTCCCGGACATGGTCCGCCCCGCCCATCCAGCGGATGAGGGTGGATGTCAGGACGCTGTCGTTGGGCTCCCGCGAAAGGGCGAAGTCGATCGTCGCGCTCGCCACCAGCGGCGTCGCGTAATTGATCGCGGTGAAAAGAAACAAGGCGGTGATCGCCAGAACGTATTTGCCCCGGAAGCCGTCCATAAGACTCCACAGCAGAACGAATGGTCTTTTCTGTCGCTCGGGTTCAGGGGGTGGATGGTCCGCCATCGGAAAATTCAGGTGAGTGAGGAATGGTCATAAAAAAATCCCGCATCATTGCGGGAGGTTTCCTTACTCGATAAAAACCGCCCGCGAATGGTGTCGGGGCCGGCTGGGATTGATTCTAAATCATCAGGCGGCACCCGCTTCTGGAACCCCAGAAGCCCCGGTGAATTCGGGTATTCGGCATCGCTTTCATAATGATCAGGAACGTGTGAAGGCATATTTGATCCCCCGCCCCGGCGGCAAGGAGAATTTTTCGCGCGTCTTTTCGTTTTGACACCCAACCGCTTTTCGGGAGCATGTCAGTTGCTCCCGTGTGTGTTTCCACACGCCGGAAACCAACTTTCTCCCCATGAACTACCTCACCACCGCCAACGTCCTTCTCTGGATCTCGCTCACCCTCGCCTTCTACTTCGTCTTCCTCAGCCACTGGCTCGTCGCCAGCTCGCTGTTTCCGAACTACGTCGCGAAGTGCCGTCAGCAATACGGCCGTCCCATCGTCACCACGCTCACCGGCCTGCTGTTCACCGTCATCCCGATCGCCGCCGGCATCGGAATCGCGAACACCGCCCCGCCCGCCTTGAAATGGATCGGCGTAATCATCGCCACCGTCCCCATTCTCGCCGGGCTCTTCGGCACCGCCGGGCTCGCCAGCCGTGTCGGCTACGGCATGCCCGCGCCGGTGGACGAAGCCCAGCCGTGGCGGCGCGTCCTGCGCGGCGGCACTGCCCTCGCCCTCACCTTTCTGCTGCCGATTCTCGGCCAGCTCATTGTCATCCCGCTGGTCCTCGCCAGCGGCGTCGGCGCCAGCGTCCTGAGCTGGCTTTCCCGCCGCCCCGCCGATCAACCGCCCGCCATTCCCGTCCGCGCCCTGCCGGAAACCCCACCTCCCGGCGCATGAAACCCATCTCCCGCCGCCGTCTCCTGAAAACCGCCGCCGCGGGTGGCGCCGTCGCCGGCATCGGCGGCTTCAGTGCCCTCTCGGAATTTTTCGCTCCATTCCTCACCCCCGCCGACGACGGCCTCACCGCCTTCCGGCCTCCGTCCGCCGGTGAAATCGACGACGCCTCCCACGTCCTCAACCGCCTCACCTTCGGCGCGCGCCCCGGCCAGCACGCGGAGGTTGCCGCTCTCGGTGCCCGCGCCTTCATCGCCCGCCAGCTCGACCCCGAGTCCATCGACGACTCCCGCATCGATGCCAGTTCCCGCCGTTTTGAAGCCCTCCACGCCTGGCCGCTCGGTGAACTTCTCGAATACGACGCCCGCGAACTCCTCGACCAGCTCACGCGGAAAAAAATCCTCCGCGCCTGCCACTCCCACCGCCAGCTCCAGGAGGTCATGGTCGATTTCTGGTCCGACCACTTCAACATCGACCCCTCCAAGGGCGACTCCAAATGGCTCAAGCCCGCCGACGACCGCGAGGTCATCCGCACCCACGCCCTCGGCTCCTTTCCCGCCCTGCTCAAGGCCTCCGCCCTCAGCCCCTCCATGCTCTGGTATCTCGATGGCCGCGTGAACCGCCGCGCCACCGATGCCGAGCGGCCCAATGAAAACTACGCCCGCGAGCTGCTCGAACTCCACTCCCTCGGCGTCCATGGCGGCTACACCCAGCAGGACGTCATGGAAGTCGCCCGAGGCCTCACCGGCTGGACCGTCCGCGAGCGCGCCAACTCCCGCTTCGCCGTTGGCAAGGTCGAGTTCCGCCCCGATCTCCACGACGACGGCCCCAAGACCGTCCTCGGCACCCCCATCCGCGCCGGTCTCGGCGCGGGCGATCTCGCCCGGATCATCGAAATCGTCGCCCTCCACCCCTCCACCGCCCGCTATCTTGCGGAAAAACTCTGCCGCCGCTTCATCTCCGATTCTCCGCCCGCCGCAGCGGTTGCCACCGTCTCCGCCGCCTTTCTGGAATCCGGCGGAGACCTCCGCCCCACCCTCGCCGCCCTGTTTGAAACCCCGGATTTCTGGGCCTCCCGCGGAGGGAAGCTCAAACGCCCCTTCCACTTCGTCGTCTCCGCCCTGCGCGCCACCGCCGCCCGCACCAATGCCGGGCCCGCCCTGCAGGAGCACCTCCTCCGGCTCGGCCACGCCCCCTTCCAGTTTCCCACTCCGGACGGCTACCCCGAGGAAGCCCGCCCGTGGATGGCCACCCTCCTCTGGCGGTGGAAATTCGCCATCGATCTCGCCTCACACGCCATCCCCGGCACCTCGTTCCCTTCCGAAAAACTCCTGCGATCCGCCGGTGGGGAAACCGCCCTCGCCGCCCACCTCCTCGGCCGCGCCGCCACACCCGCCGAGGCATCCGCCGCCGCCACATCCGGCGCACCGCTGGCCCTTCTCCTCGCCAGCCCCGCCTTCCAATCCTTCTGAACCGCCATGGAAACCCAGCTCACCACCTTCGTCGGCGAAGACCGGGACCCCACCGGCACCCTTGTCGTCGTTTTCCTCCGCGGCGGAGCCGATGGCCTCAACATGGTCATCCCCCATGGCGACGACCAATACCACGCCGCCCGCCCCGGCATCGGCATCCGGCGGGAAAACCTCATCGATCTCGATGGCTTTTTCGGCCTCAATTCCCACCTGCGCCCCCTCCATTCCTGGTGGCGCGACGGCCAGCTCTCCCTCATCCACTGCGCCGGTTCCGAGGACGAATCCCGCTCCCACTTCGAGGCCCAGGACTTCATGGAACACGGCGGGCTCGCCGCAGGCGGCTGGCTCGGCCGCTTCCTCCGCCTCCGGCCCGATGCCGGAAACTCTCCGCTCACCGCCGTAGCCATCGGCACCACCCTTCCCGAGTGCCTCCGCGGCGCACCCTCCTGCGCCGCCATCCAATCCCTCGATGACTTCGGCCTCGGGGAAAACGTCCCCCACGGTTTCCTGCAAAACCTCGCCACCCTCTACTCCGCCGCCCCCGGCGAACTCGGCCCCGCCGGGCAAAACGCCCTCGCCGCCCTCGCCCGCATCGACGCCCTCACCCGCACCTCCTACACCCCCTCCGGCGGCGCGGACTACGCCACCGATTCCTTCGCCTCCGGCCTCCGCCAGGTCGCCCGCCTGATCAAAGGTCGAGCCGGACTCCAGGCCGCCACCCTCGATCTCGGCGGCTGGGATTCCCACATCACCCAATCCCTCATCATGGATCCGCCCATGCAGCGCCTCGCCGCCGGCTTGCATGCCTTCGCTACCGATCTTGGGCCGGAGGAAATTTCCCGCACCCACATCGTTGTCATGACTGAGTTCGGCCGCCGCGTGGCGGAAAACAGCGCCGCCGGCACCGATCACGGCCGCGGCGGCGTCATGTTCCTGTTAGGCGGCGGCGTTTCCGGCGGGAAAGTCCACGCCGATTGGCCGGACCTCGCCAGCCAGCTCGCCGGTCCCGGCGATCTCCCCGTCCGCCACAATTACCGCGACATCCTCGCCCCCCTCCTCGCCCGCCAGGCCCCCGGCACCGATCTCGCCAGGGTCTTCCCCGGCCACTCCTTGCGGTCTTTCCCCGTGTTTTCGTAACGTCCGGGCGTCTCATGCCATCTCATGCGCTTTTTTCAGCCGGTGGCTCTGTCACAAGTCAAGGAGCGTGGGCGTCCCGCCCACTTGAAGCAGGGATGTGGGCGGGACGCCCACGCTCCTTGAATTCCCATGCCTCGAAACGTGATCGCACAAAAAACGGCCATGAATTTTCAGGCATATAATCCGTGGTGAAAATTCTCCGCCTGCCGGAAAAGTCACCTGATCTCTGGAATCTGGTATCACCCGCGCTTCGCCACCTGCTTGCGGAACACCGGCAGCAGCTCCGCCTCCATCCATGCGAAGGCCGCCTCCATTCCCTTTTCCCGGTACAACCGGCCGATGGATGCCTCCACCCTCGTGGGATTGCCAAACGTGGAAAGAAACTCATTGGAAGTGAGCCGGGTGAACCACTCCCCGTCCATCTGCTTCCGTTCCCTCAACACGAATTCCCGGGCGAACAGGGCGAGAACGGCATCACCGATCCAGGCGAACTCCCGCTCCTGGCGAAGTTGGTCATCTTTCAGGCTCACGCGCGCGAGGTTGCACCTCAGGGGATGGGGCGCGCGAGTCTTTCCATGCGTTCGCGCTGAATTTGGTCGCGCAGCCGCATCTCCGAATCGGCATCCCAGTAGCCGGGCTGCAATTCGAGAAAAACGGAGGAATAGGGCAGCGCCGTAGGAGTGCGGATCACCAGAACATCGAAACTCCGGTTGGCGTCCTCCAGCAGGATCAGCAGCGATTGCTGGTCCAGCTCCGTCGCCTCGTGGCCGTGCAGGGCCTCACGGATCCGCTCGCGGAATTGATCGATTCCCGGCGCGAAATCGTTTTCCACCGACCGCAATTCGCGGGGAAGAAACACGTTTGGCCGGACATGCTGGGTCTTTTCCAATGCGTTCAGCACATAGTCCGTCGCCTCCGGGATTTCCACGCCGGTTACCACCTGGGTGAATCCCGGACGGCTGTGGGCGGGGAACGACGCCTCGGCGATCACGATCCAGTTCCGATACCCGAGCTGGGCCGCATGCCGGTCCACCGCCTCCTTCCAGGAGGTCTCCTTTTTCAGGGCGCATCCGCAAAACAAAAGCGCCACCCCGAGGGCCAGAATCCAACGGCAAACGCTCATTTCCGCGAGTAAAGTCTCCGCCCGACTGCCTGTCAACGCGTTGCCCGGTCTCATTAAGCGCGGAATCCACGAAACACGACGGAAAAGCCTCCTCCGCCTTTGTGTGATCATAGAATCAGGCTTCCGTCGGGATGAAACTCCCAGCTTTCCGCCCAGGCGACCTCCCAAAGATGGCCGTCGGGATCGGCGAAATAACCGCTGTAGCCACCCCAAAAGGTTTCTTCGGGCATCTTTTCGATGGTTCCTCCCGCCCGTTGGGCAAGTTCAAGCACCTGAAGCACCTCATGCTTCTCGCGCGTGTTGTATGCCAAACCCACTCCATGAAGGATGGCCCTATCCAATGCCTTTTCTTTATCCATTCTCCTTTTGAGATGCTCCGCTTTCATCGCATCGTATGGATAAATGCAGAAACATATCCCCTGAAGCTTGAAACCAACCCAATTATCTTCCGGCTTTCGTGTCGTCGGGAAGCCAAGGCCGTCGGCGTAAAAGCGATAAGAGCGGTGTATATCTTCCACGAGGAGGCCGATAATGCTGATTCGAGGCTCTAATTTTGTAATGGGCGTATTCATAATTTCATCGGGTCGGCTTTCTTCCTCAAGGCTCTTCGGGAAGCGGCCCGCTTTGGCGGAGGTAAAGGAAAAGATCCCGGATGCCGTCCTCGTCAAGGCCCGTGAGAAGCCCCTCGGGCATGAGCGAGTGCTCCAGAACCTCGATGGACTCGATGTCCGCGCGGGGAACCGTGGAATCCCCGGCCAGCGTTCTGAGAACGAGCTGGGATTCGTCGTCACCAGCGATGATGCCGGAAAGAATCCTGCCGTCCTTCGTGCGGACGATGGTTTGCTGGTAGTC
>CAZVSA010000002.1:24903-27426 GCA_964629955.1 uncultured Luteolibacter sp. | reverse complement strand
GTAGTCTTTGCCGATGACGGCATTGGGATCGAGAATGTTCTCCAGAAGGTAATCGAGATCCTCGTAGGACCCGGGAAGCTCCGGCCCGATCTTCTGCCCCTCGCCATGCAGGGTGTGGCATGCGGCGCAGCGCTGGAGGAAATGCTGCCTCCCTTTCCGGGCATCCGCCGCAAGGATCGCCTCGGTGCCGAGAAACTTCCTGTGTTGTTCGATTTCCCTCCGCTTGTCTTCGGACGAGGCGCGGATGGTGCCCCAGTTTTTCTCCAGCCAGGAATCGATCTCCGGCTCGCTCAAACCCCGGAGCTGCGCGGCGAGGGGCGCGGAAATTTCCGAGCGATCCAGCTTCCCCTCATCGACGGCGGCAAGAACGGCGCGGGCTCCGGAGGAACGGGAGACGAGCGTGTTGAGCGCGTCGCGCTTCTCCCCGTCATCGAGTCCGCCGAAAACCCGGAGAACCGCCGCAGGGATCGCCGCGTCATCGTAGCCGGAAAGGCCGCGCAGGGCGGGCGCCCGCAACGGCCCGGCTTCCTTGATGAAATCCAGCAGAACCGGCAGCGTTTCCCCGTCCTTCGCGGCGAGAAGGGAGCCGAGCGCCGCCAGCCGCGCCGGAATCTCCGCGTCCCCATCCGCGAGGATTTCCCGGAGACTGCCGAGCGCCCCGCTTCCTCCCAACGCCGCGCCCAGCGCGAGCGCCTGACGGCGGACTTCCTCGCCCGGGCTGGTACGAAGTTTCCCGTAGATCTCCTCCCACCCGCCGGGGATCTCGATTCCCTGCCTGCCTTCGAGCGCGATGTTCATTCCCCGCAGGATGTTTGCCTGTGTTTCCGGGCTGCCGGTCGCGGACAGCGCCTTCATGAGAAACGGCAGCACGGAATCCCGGCGCGAGGCCATGCGGCGGGCGATGAATTCCTGCAATTTGGGAATTTCGCAAACCCCCAGCAGTTCCACGGCCTTCGCGGGATCTTCCGCCACGGCGGGCTCCGCGGCATACCAAAGCAACCGGGGAATATTCGGGTCTTCCGCGTCCTCCCCGCGTGCGGCGAGCGCCCCGAGCAACGGCCACCGGTCTTCAAGCGGGATCCGCCCCGCAGCGCTGGCGAGATGCATGCGAACTACCGGCGAGGCATCCTTTCCGGCCATTTCCACCATGCGGCCAAGGTGCTCCGCGGACGGGGAACGGTCTTCGCAAACGAGCTGGATCGCCCAGGCGCGGACATACTCCATGGGGCTGGCGAGCGCCTCGGAAACGATCTCCGAGCCGAGGCCCCCGGTGCAATGAAGCGCCCACAGTGCCCGGAGCTTGCGCGTCTCGTCGGGGTTCTGCCTGAAAATTTTTGTTAGAGCCGAGTGAACCTCGGGATTGGGGCTCCGTTCCGCGAGGACGAGACGGGCGCGGCGGACATACCAGTCATTGGCATGGAGCTGGTATCGGACCAGCTCCGCGTCGCTTGCCTTCTGGAGATCCACCTCCGCGGATTTCACGCCCTCATGGACGATCTTGTAGATCCGGCCGTTGTTCCGGTCGGTGAAATGCATCTGCTGATGGCACGGCACCTTGTCGTACCAATCGCTCACGAACACGGAGCCATCCGGGCCGTACTGCGGGCTCAAGCCGCGGTACCACGGGTCCGCCGAGGTCATGAAATCGCCGGCTTTTTCCGACTTCGTGCCGGACCCGCTGCGGACGAATTTTTCGTTCCGCAGTTTGTTCATGTGAATGTCGTTGAAGAAAAACGTGTTCCGGTATTCCTCCGGCCATGTGCCTCCGAGATAGATCATGGCGCCGCAATAGGCGCGCTTTTCGTAATGAAAATCCGCGATGGTACGAATGTCATCGTAGGTGTGGGGATTGAAGTGCCGGCCCGCCTGGCGCGTGTAGCGTCCGCCCTGCACCGCCTGCCACATGTGCGGGATGACGCATGCCGCGAAGAACCCCCGGCCGTGGTCGTCCCAATCCATTCCCCATTGGTTGCTCCCGCCTTCGGCGTAGATCTCGAATTCCTTCTTCACCGGATGATAGCGGAAGATCCCCGCGTTGATGGGAATGCGCTCCTCATCCGGCGTGCCGGGCTTCCCCACCCGGGAATGCGTGAAAATCCCCTGCGTGCCATAAAGCCAGCCGTCCGGCCCCCAGATGAAGTTGTTGAGCGTTTCGTGGGTATCCTCCGCGCCCCAGCCATCGAGGACGATCTCGGGCTCTCCCGCGGCGACATCCTGATGATCGTTTTCCCTCGGAAAAAACAGGAGATGGGGCGGCGCGCCGATCCACACACCGCCATGACCGACGGCAATGGCCGATGCGAATGTCATCCTGTCGTAGAAAACCGTCCGCTTGTCCGCGGTTCCGTCGCCATCCGTGTCCTCCAGAATCAGGATTCTGTCCTTGGGCTCTCCGGGGCTGTGGGGGTAGTTGGTATTTTCCAGCACCCAGAGCCGCCCGCGGTCGTCGATGGTGTAGGCGATCGGCTGGACGATGTCCGGCTCCCCGGCGAACACGCGGGCGCGGAACCCCTCGGGGAGTTC
>CAZVSA010000002.1:18543-24893 GCA_964629955.1 uncultured Luteolibacter sp. | reverse complement strand
CGCCGGAGAAAGCGCCTGGGTCGTGGCCACGGGGCGATCCTTGTCCTCCAGCGGGTTGGCCGCGAGCGACGGGAAAACGAAGAACAAGGGAAGAATCGGGAAGAGGCGGTTCATTTCGGACAGCATGGGTTTTCGTGGAAGAGAATACGAAACACTGTGGTGGTTCAATCATCGGATCACGCCATCTCCCGCCCGTTGTTTGAACCCGCTGCCGAGAAAAACCTTGGCCCGGCGGGGCGGGGAACCATACTTCAGGCCAATGGATGCAAACCATGAAATGCCATGAGCGCCGCCAATCTTCCGATTTTCGCCGCCGGGCTGCGCCGGTAATTTCATAAGAGCAAGAGTCAAAACCCCGCTGAAGATGATGAAACCCCTCCCTGTATTTCTGCTTTGTATCATGGTGGGAGCCGCCGGTTTCCTCGCCGGGCGAATGGATACCAGTGGAAATTCTCCTGACCCGGAAGGCGGATCCCTCCGTGCGGAGACATCATCCGTGCGGCGGGATGGTACCCCGGAAGCCTCCGGTTCGGCGCGGCGGCGGGGAACCGAAGCCTTTTCTTCAAAAGCAGGCTTCACCGCAGCGATGAAGGGTGCCTTGGGACACCCTCTGGAGGGCAAGCGGCTGGAGCGGTGGATGGCCCTGCTCTCCACCATGCGGCCGGCGGATGCTCCGGCGATCGCGGCGCTGCTGGATGAGGAGCAACGACTCGGACGCGCTTTCCCGGCCGCGGCGACCGCCTTTTGGCAAGCGTGGGCGGATCTCGATGCAACAGGGGCCTGGTCCCACGTCCAGGCGAACGCCGATGCGGGCGGGAAGCAAGGTTCCGAGCCGTTCATGAAAGCATGGGCCTTCGGCGATCCTCGTGCGGCAACGGAGGCCTTCCGGCAGCTTGGCGATTCGCCCCTGGCTGACGGCGCGTTTTCCGGGCTCATGCACGGTTTGGCGGAATCCGATCCCGGGTCCGCCGTCGCTTTCGCCGCCACCCTTCCGGAAGACCGGCAGATCGATGCCGCGGTTCACGTCTCCGGCTCCATGATCTACATGTTGGGGAACGAAGGCGTGCAGGCATGGTTCGATGCCCTGCCCGCCACCACCCCCACCTTCAACAAGGAAGCCGCCCGGGTGGTGATGGAGTCGCTCAGCCGTTCCGACCCCGGCTCGGTGGAGTCTTTCGCGATGGCTCGTCTGGATCAGCAGTGGAGTTCCCGGCCCGCGGAGCAGAATTTCGCAGCCTCCATGATTCTTCGGAATGGAGGCTCTCCCTGGAATTACGTCGCGAGCGCAATGGACAAACACCCACGGCCCGAAGAACCGCTCGCGCTGGCCACATGGGTGGCGCGCCTCAATCCGCAATCGGCGCTCGACTGGGCGGACTCGAATCCGGACAGCCCGGCGACCGACCGGATTCTCGCGGGCCTCGCCCGCCACTATCAGGAACGCGGCTTTTTGGATATGGCCGGCGAATTGGCGCCAAGGATCAGGGAGCCTGCCATCCGGAGGTTGTTGGAGCAGGAGTGAAGTGGAAATTCAGCGGGGTTTTCGAGTTTTGAATCTGTTGGAACGCTTTTTCCGAAATTTTCGCTACGCGGTTGGCCGGTGCGGGCGTAGTTCTGCCGCATGGCGATTGAGGCTTTTGAAGGCATTTCCCCGGTCATCCATCCGAGCGTGTTCGTGGCCGCGAGCGCGGACGTGATCGGGCGGGTGACCCTGCACGAGGAATCCAGCGTCTGGTATCAGGCGACGCTGCGCGGAGACATCAACGAAATCGTGATCGGCCCGCGCTCCAACGTGCAGGACAACGCGGTGATCCATCTCGCCGATGACCTCGGGTGCTACGTCGGCGAACTGGTGACGGTGGGCCACTCGGCGATCCTTCATGCCTGCACGGTGAAAGACGAGGTGCTTGTGGGCATGGGTGCGATCATTCTCGACGGCGCGGTGATCGGCGAGCGGTCGATCATCGGAGCGGGTGCGCTGGTGACGGGCGGAACGGTGATCCCTCCCGGCTCGCTCGTGCTGGGCTCCCCTGCAAAGGTCGTGCGGACGCTTTCCAAAGAAGAGCAATCGAAAGTCAAAGACTGGGCGGTGAAATACGTCGGCGGATCGCGGAAATACCTCGCCCGCTGAGAATACAGCATTTTGTGAAAAGTCGTGGCCGTTTTTGTGCGATCACGTTTCGAGGTGTATGAATTCAAGGAGCGTGGGCGTCCCGCCCACTTGTGCAGGGATGTGGGCGGGACGCCCACGCTCCTTGACTCGTCAACGGAGCCGCAGGCGCACCCAGGTGGCGCCCCAGGAACCGGAACCCGCCCCCGCGGGATGCTGGAATCCCTCCACCTCGGGAAGCCGTTCCAGCAGGCGATGAACGCCTTCCCGCAAGGTGCCGGTTCCTTTGCCGTGGATCACCCGGACATCGAGAATTCCCTGCTTCCGGCACTCCCGGAAATACTCCGGCAGAAGCTCCCCGATCTCGGAGGGCCTGAACGTGTGCAAATCCAGCTCTCCTCCGATGGGAATCTCCACGGGTTCGTCCTCATTTCCGCTCATCGGGTGAATGTATCAGCCCCATGCGGGAACTCCAGCTCCGGAATCGAAGGATTGCAGCGGCCGGGCGCATCAGCGGATTTTCGCCAGGTAGCGTTGCGGATCCTTCTCGAATTTCGCAACGCACGGAGCGCAGCAGAATTTCACCTGCTGGTCGCCGTATACCTTCACCACCGGGGTTCCCATGGAGCCCAGTTTGTTGTCGGTGACGATGCAGGTGTCTTTGGGATAGGGCTTCACCCCGCCCGCGGTGGCGCAGGCGGCGAGGAAGGCTGCGGATGCAATGGTCAGCAGTGTTTTCATATATCGATTCGGTTTGTTTTGTTAGAAGCGGAATTTCAGGCCTCCGCCGAAGCCGTGCTCGGAATGGTATTGAGCGATGAGAGAGAAAGGTTTGTTGAGCATGTATTCCGCACCGGCGCTCCATTCCCATTCGGAGCCGGTGTCGTATTGCAGTTCCCCGAACACGCTCAGGCGGCTGGTGATCTGAAGATGCTTGCCGATCCCGGCGCGGAGATCCCCCTCGCTGTCGATCCACAGGGTGCTGCCGATCAGGTAGGGGAGCCGGTATTCGATGCCGGCGAAGGCCCGCAGTTCGGTTTCTCCGGGGTCGGTGAAACGAAAGCCGGCGAGGGAGGACAAATTCGGATCGAAGTAGCGTTTCCACACGAGGTCGATTTCGGTGTGCGTTTCGTCCTCGTATCCGATTTCCCAGCCCACGTACCAGTCGTGGCGGGAATTCCGCAACGTGGCTCGCCCCTCGCTCATGTGGGTCTGCACGGAGCCGTCGAGGAAGAAATACCACATGTCATGATCGTGGCCGCCACCGTGCGGGTGGTGGGACAGCATGCGGGGGTCCACGGAGCCGGTGCCGGCATCGGGATTCCCGGGCAGGCAGCAGATGTTGTTGCAGATGATGTTCGTGCCCGGTTTGGCTTTTCCCGGGGGTTCCCAGTCGTCGTCCTGATAGGAGAAGATCCGGGTCATCCCGGCGTGCATGTGATAGAGGAGGTGGCAGTGGAACAACCAGTCGCCGCGCTCGTTGGCCTCGAATTCGATGGTGCGGCCGGCCATGGGCGGGAGATCGATGGTGTGCTTGAGCGGGGAGTATTTTCCCTGTCCTAACAGCACTCGGAAGAAATGGCCGTGAAGATGCAGCGGGTGGTGCATCATGGTATCGTTGATGAGTTCGAGCCGGATGACCTCTCCCATTTTGATGGGGATGACTCCGTCTTCCGCGAAGGTTTTTCCGTTGAAGGACCACACGTAGCGTTCCATGTCCCCGGTGGCCCGGAGGGTGATGGTGCGCCGGGGAAGATTCGCGGGGAGTTCGGTGGAGCGGAGCGCGCGCAGCCGGGAGTAGGGGGAGAGCGGGCGCGGGGGCTCGCTGGCAAGCGCTTCGGCGTCGGACACGGGCCTGGCATCCGCGTCCTGCATGGCGGCCATCAGGTGGTCGTCCATGCGGTAGTTGTCCGGCTTTGGGATGTCCGGGGCGGGGGTTTCCCTGCCTTTCCCGAACCATATCGAGGCATGGCCGGAGCCGTCCTGGGCGGTGGCGCGCAGTTCCCATTTTCCGGATGCGGGGATGGTGACGACCACGTCGTAGGTTTCCGCCATGCCGACGAGCAGGCGTTTCACGCGGATGGGCTGCACGGCGGGACCATCCGCGGCGACGATCCGCAGCGGGCCGCTTGCGGATTCGAGATAGAAGTAGGTGGAGGCCGCTGCGTTGATGAAACGAAGCCGGACCGTCTCGCCCGGGTTTCCGGGAATCGAAATCGTTTCCCTGCCGTTCGCGAGGAACGCGTCGTAGGCGATGTCCGAGATGTCCATCGCAGGCATGCGGGAGCGCTCGCGCTGCCGGAAATCCTTGAGAGCCCCCGCTTTGGCGGCGCCCAGCAGGCTCTGGGTGGTGCCTTTTTTCAACTCGTACCATTCCGTGCCGCGGGCCAGGGAGCGCATGATTTCCTCGGGAGACTCGCGGCTCCAATCAGAGAGGACGACGACATGGTCGCGGTTGGTTTTTACGGGTTCGCCGCCTTTCGGCTCGATGACGATCGAGCCGTACACGCCGATCTGCTCCTGAAGACCCGTGTGGCTGTGGTACCAGTATGTGCCGGCGTGGGTGATGGGAAACTCGAAGGTGTGGATGGTTCCCGGCTGGATGGGCGGGGTGGTGACGTCGGGAACTCCGTCCTGTTCGACGGGCAGCAGCAGGCCGTGCCAATGGATCGAGGTGGTTTCGTTTTTGAGGTGGTTGTGCACGCGGATGCGGGCGGTGTCGCCCACCCGGAACCGTATGGTCGGGCCGGGAATGCCGCCGTTGACGGTGATGGAGCGGGCTTCGCGATGGCCGGGAGGCGACCATTGTTGCTCCGCGATATGGAGATCGTATTCCACCACGCGCGCCAGGGCGGCGGACGCGGTGAGAACGAGTAACAATAAAATGGATTTCATGGGGTGGGAAAGGGGTTGGGAGAAAACAGCGGGAGGAAACGATCCTGCCGTCATGCGGGGCGTCCCGCCGCTCGAAAGGCAGGGGCGCGGCAACTACGGGATGCGGCTCAAGCGGCGGAACAGGCCGCGAGCTTTCGGTGCGTTCTCAGATCAACCACCGCTGCAGGAGCGCGAGCCGCCGCGAGGGCGGATCGACTTCCTCCCGCGGGGATGCCGCAACGATGCGGTACGGGGCGAGCCACGATGTTTCCTGCCCGCTCCATCCCGTAGTTGGCAGGCCGGACAAGGGGGCGGACGATATTTTCGCAAGGTCTCCGGGTTTTTCCGGCTGGCCTTGCAGGTATCCTTCGCAGGGGCAATCGGAGCCCGATGGAAGTCCTTCGTCCGCTCCGCCGCCACAGCATTCATGAGCTACGGCGGCCTTTTCCGTCTCAAAAGCGCAGCAGCACCAAGCCGGGCTCGCAACAAAAAGCGCGAGCAGCATGGCGGTGACACTGCGGAACAAGTTCATGGGAAACGGAACAACCATATCCCATTCCGGCGGGATGCCAACATCAAGATACCTCAAAACGCCGCAAGCGCAGGGCGTTGGCAACGACGCTCACGCTGGACGCTGCCATCGCCGCCGCAGCGAAGACCGGGGAAAGGAGAATCCCGAAAAACGGATAAAGCGCCCCGGCGGCAACGGGGATCAGCGCCGTGTTGTAGGCAAACGCCCAAAAGAGATTCTGCCGGATGTTGCGGATCGTCGCTTCCGAGAGGGAACGCGCGTGTGCGATCCTGCGGGGATCTCCGGACATGAGAATGACTTCCGCGGTTTCGATTGCGATGTCGGTTCCCGTTCCGATGGCGATGCCCACATCGGCTTCCGCAAGGGCCGGAGCGTCATTGATCCCATCGCCGACGAACGCGACCTTTTTCCCCCCGGAGCGCAACCCGCGCACCGCGTCCACCTTGCCCTCGGGCGTGACTTCGGCGATGACCTCGTCGATGCCAATCCGTCCGGCGATCGCTTCCGCGGTGCGGCGGTTGTCGCCGGTGATCATGATCAGCCGCAGCCCTTCGCGTTTCAAATCACGGATCGCTTCCGGGGTCGTTTCCTTGACCGGGTCCGCTACCGCGAGAATCGCTGCGACCGTCCCGTCGATCGCCGCGTAAAGCGGGGATTTTCCTTCCTCCGCAAGCCGCACTGCGGTTTCCGCAAACGCCCCCGCGTCGAAACCAAGCCGGCTCATGTAGCGGTCCGCGCCCACCTGCACCCGGCGCCCCTCGACCTCGGCGCTCGCCCCGAATCCCGCCTCCGCCCGGAATCCGCTTGTCCCGGGGATTGGATCCCGGCGGGACA
>CAZVSA010000002.1:5776-18533 GCA_964629955.1 uncultured Luteolibacter sp. | reverse complement strand
GCTTGTCCCGCCGGGATCCAATCCCCGGGACTGTGCCGCCCTGACAATGGCCGCGGCGATGGGGTGCTCCGAGTGCTTTTCCACCGAGGCCACAAGGCGGAGGGTTTCGTCTTCCGAAAATGGCTCCGCAACGGAGAAATCCGTCAGCTCCGGTTTTCCCTGCGTCAGGGTTCCGGTTTTGTCGAAAGCGATCACTTCCACGTCACGGAGGTTTTGCAGGGCGTCTCCGCGCCGGAACAAAATGCCCATCCCCGCTGCTTTTCCGGTGCCCACGAGGATCGAGGTGGGTGTGGCCAGACCCATCGCGCAGGGGCAGGCGATGATGAGAACCGCCACCGCGTTCGTTACCGCAAGGCCGAGCGAAGACGGAGGGCCGAATACCATCCACGCCAGAAATGCCAGCACCGCCAGAGCGAGCACCGCGGGCACGAACACCCGCGTGACCCGGTCCACCAGCGCCTGGATCGGCAGGCGGGATTCCTGGGCCTCCTCCACCAGGCGGATGATCCGCGCCAGAACCGTGTCCGAACCCACTCCGGTCACGCGGAAAGCGAACGAGCCGGATTGGTTGATCGTTCCGCCAACCACCATGGAGCCGGGTTTTTTCTCCACCGGCAGGGGTTCCCCGGAAATCATCGCTTCATCCACGAAGGAACCGCCCTCGACCACCTCGCCATCCACCGGGATGCGGGCTCCGGGCCGGATCAGGATCAAATCGCCCTTCACCACCTCTCCGATTGCAATTTCCATTTCCGCGTCTCCGCGTTTCACAAGCGCCGTATCGGGGCGCAGCGCCAGCAGGTTGCGGATCGCTTCCCCCGTGCGGCCCTTGGCGATCGCTTCAAGCCAGCGGCCCAGCAACACGAGGGTGACAATCATCGCGGATGCCTCGAAATACACGTTCGCCGCGCCATCGGGCAGCCATCGGGGCGCGAAGGTGGAAATGGTCGAATACACCCACGCGGCGGACGTGCCGAGCATGACCAGCGAGTTCATGTCCGGCGCCGCCTGCCGAAGGGCGGACCATCCTTTGCGGTAAAATCCCCGCCCCGGGCCGAACTGGACCAGAGTGGCGAGAAGGAAAAACAACACGTGGAGATTCCGCCAGCCCACGGCATCCGCCAGAGCATGGTGCAGCGGCGGGATCAGGTGGGAGCCCATGTCCAGCAGCAGGATCGGAAGCGTCAGCGCCGCCGCGAGCAAGACGCGCCGTTTCAGGGCCGGATCTTCCTTTCCGGTATCCGCCCGGGGTGCATCCATTTCCGGTTCCGGCGGGACCGCCTCGTATCCGGCGCGCCGGACCGCTTCCACCACCGCCTCCAGCGGAGGCCGCTGCGGCCCGAAAGCGATGGTTGCCCTGGAAGTGGCCAGGTTCACGTGCGCTTCTTCGACTCCGTTGACGGACAGGATCGCTTTCTCCACGCGGCCCGCACAGGAGGCGCAGCTCATTCCATCGATCCGAACGGTGATTGAGCTGCGGGATTCTTCTCTCATGGCGGGGCAATCCTCCTCCATAACCGCGCGACTGCCACCCCGCAAGCCGACCCGGCGGCGGTCGCCGCTACCAAGGCAATTTCAGCGGCTTGATCTCCAATTCGGCGGTGGCCGCAGGCACGGACAGTGTGCGCTCATCCGGATCGAAGACCAGAGGTTGCCCGCTAAAAGGATCGATCCCGGGTTCTCCGGCACTGCCCTTTCTCTCGCGAATCAACAAATCGAGCGCCGCCTCATTGCGGGCGATGGTCGATGCCGCGCGCACATAGCCCTTCGCCCATGCCGAGCTGCCGACGCCGAGGACTTCCAGCAATTCCCTGCTCTTGCCGGAAAGCTCCGGAAAGCGGCCGGGCGCAAGTTCGAATGCAGCGGGCGCATCGAGAAGCTCCCGCAAATCGAGACCGGGCAGACCGGACACGACGTCATGAAAAACCGAACTGTAGGCGCGGGCCAGCTCTTCGAGATCGGGAGGAGAATCCGGATTTCCCGGATTCATCAGAATAGGGAAAAGCATGAACTCGGTCGTCGTGTGCCATTCGCCGCGCAGCATTTCCGCAAAGTTCATGGAGTCGTATCCACGTTGGAAAATCACGGATTTCCAGCGCGCCGGATCGCTGCCGTCGCCAAGCGCCGGAAGCAAGTGCTCGAAGGCCGTGCTCTGGACGCTCAAATCGATCAGAATGACCACCGTTTCGGCAAGCAGGCTGGCCGCCTCCACTTCGCGGAAATGCGAAGCGAGGTTTTGTGCGGCGGCAACCAGCCGCAGCGTTTCCTCCTCATCGCCCTCTTCCGCTGCCAGCCGCGCTTTCGCGAGCAGCAGATCGGCACCGCGCTTGGCCACACGGGCGCTGATGAAACCGCTATAGTCAGGAGGCATGTTCGCCGACGAGCGTTCCTCCATCGCCGCGATGCGCTCGTATTCCGCGACGACATCGGCATGGGCTTCCAAACCCGCCTTCACCGCGGCGGAATCCCACGGCGCGGAACCTTCGATCATCCTGGCAAGCCCGCTCTCCACCACGGGTGCCTGGTAGCTGGAGCCCCTCAGCAGATGCAGGGCAAGAAAACCATTCCGCTCGTCCGGCACCGGGCGCGGTTCCACCCTCAGCCCGGGAAATTCCTCCAGCATCCTTTCCTTGAGTTCCAGAGTCTCTTGTCTCACCCGGGCCATCTCTTCGGGTGTCGGCGGGTTCCATGGTTTCTTTTCCTTGTAGCGGAGAAGTTCCAGAAAGCTCGATTGCGCCCGCAGATGCATCGGCGCGGAATCCGCCTTCTTCCATGCCCATGCTCCGGCAACACCCGTGAGCAGCAGCAACGACAGGCACAAAATGAAAAAAAGGGAGGGGCGATATTTCATGGCAGGCAGGCTGATTATTAAGATTTTTAAATAAAATCAAGGCACCTTTCCCGAAGTGGTGAAAAATTTTAAAATTAACCGGGGAGTCTATTTTCTGGAAAATCCCCTTGTTATTGAGAACGATTCTCAATAAAAGCACGGCATGAGCACTCCGGCGAACGAGACGGAATCCTGGTGGAACAATGGCAGGGGACTGCGCTGCGGACGCATTCATGGGAGAATTTCCTCCGGGGGCTGGCGGTGGAGAATCGCCTCGGAAGGAGCCGTCTGGATCTGGCTGAACCGTGGGGGAAGCGGGTTGATCTGGGGGGAAAACGACCGATTTGTCATCAAACCAGGAATGTATGCAATGACCGGGGGCGGAGGGCCGGGCCAATGGTCCTGCCTCCGCTACCCCGGCATGCATGCACTCGATGTGATCGTGCTTTCCAGGGAATGGCTGGAGGAACATTCGGCCAAATGGAAATCCCTGGCCCGCGAGGACTGCCGGGAATGGCTGGAACAAGGCGCTCCCGTTGCCTTTTGCGGTCTCATGGGAGCTTGGGAACACGATTTGGCCGCTGCGCTCGACGAGGCTTCCCATTCCGGGCAACCCGGCCCGGCCCGGCTGCTGGCCGGAGGGCGGATTCTGGAATGGGCCGGGGTGCGCCTTTTCCGCGGCAAAGCCGGAAAAACCGGCGATTCCCGCGGTGCCTCGCCGTCCAGGGAAGCCGTTAGAAAGGCGCTGGGAATCCTCCGGCACAGGCTCGATGAGCCGCTGAAACTTTCCGAACTCGCCCGCCAGGTTGGCCTCAAGCCCCATGAACTTTCCCGGAAAGTCGCCGGGGAAACCGGCCTCACGCTCCAGCAGCACCTCCGCCGGCTGCGGGTGGAACAGGCATGCGCGACGCTGGACTCGGGCCGGGCCAACGTTTCCACCGTCGCGCACAAAGTGGGCTATCAAAGCGCGAGCCATTTCGCGAAAGCCTTCCGCGAAGAAACCGGAAACTCCCCCCGCGAGTGGCTCGCCCACCGGCGCGCGGGTTGATTGCCCCGGGGTCAACCGGGAAAGTGCGGGGAAGCCCCCTCACCCGTTCGTGCCTGACGCCGGCAAGGACAAAGCCACCGCACGGAAGTTGTTCAACCCCGCCTCGATGTTTTCGATGATTTCCTCCGCGAGGACCGCAGGTTCGGGCAGGTTGTCGAGGTCGGTGAGGCTGTCGTCCTTGAGCCAGAAGAGGTCGAGGCTGGTTTTGTCGCGGGCGGCGAGTTCCTCGTAGGTGTATTTCCGCCAGCGGCCTTCGGGGTTTTTCTTCGGGTGCCAGGTCTCGGTGCGTTTGTGGCGGTTTCCGGGGCGGTAGCAGTCGATGAATTCGCGGAGGTTTTCCAAGCGCAGCGGGTTGCGTTTGAGCGTGTGGTGGATGTTGGTGCGGTAGTCGTAGTACCAGACTTCTTTTGTTGCGGCGTCTTTGCTGGCGGCTCGGTTGTCGAAAAAGAGGACGTTGGCCTTCACTCCCTGCGCGTAAAAGATGCCGGTGGGGAGGCGCAGGATGGTGTGGAGTTCGGTGGTTTCCATCAGCTTCCGGCGGACGGTTTCGCCCGCGCCGCCTTCGAAGAGCACGTTATCGGGCAACACCACGGCGGCGCGGCCGGTGGTCTTGAGCATGGAGCGGATGTGCTGGAGGAAGTTGAGTTGCTTGTTGGAGGTGGTGGCCCAGAAGTCCTGGCGGTTGTAGGTGAGGTCGTCCCGCTCCTGCTCGCCTTCCTCGTTGGTGAAGGTCATGGAGCTTTTCTTGCCGAAGGGCGGGTTGGCGAGGACGTAATCGACCGTTTGCGAGGGCTGGGCGATGAGGGCGTCGGTGGAGGAAATGAGGCTTTCGCCGTCGATCTCGCCGATGTTGTGGAGGAACAGATTCATCAGGCAGAGGCGGCGGGTGCCTGCGACGATCTCGTTGCCGTGGAAGGTGTTGTTTTTGAGGAAGACCTTTTCCGGCTGGTTGAGCGAGTGGTGCTTCACCAGATAATCGTAGGCCGCGAGGAAGAAGCCGCCGGTGCCGCAGGCGGGGTCAGCGATGGTTTTGCCGGGCACGGGCGCGACGCATTCGACCATGGCGGCGATGAGGGCGCGCGGGGTGAAGTACTGGCCCGCGCCGGACTTGGTGTCCTCGGCGTTCTTTTCGAGGATGCCTTCGTAGATGTCACCCTTGGTGTCGGAGTCGAGCATCACCCAGTTCGTGGCATCGACCATGTCGATGAGGCGGGCGAGCTTGGCGGGGTCGGTGATCTTGTTCTGCGCCTTGGTGAAGATCTGGCCGAGCATGCCTTTTTGCTGGCCGAGTTCGCGAAGGGTTTTGACGTAGTGGACCTCCAGTTCCGCGCCTTTGAGCGGCTTGAGCGAGGCCCAGTTGTATTTCGCCGGGACGCCGACATTGCGTTTGTAAGGCGGACGGCCGTATTCGTCCGCCATCTTGAGGAAGATGAGGAAGGTGAGCTGCTCCAGGTAGTCGCCGTAGCCGACGCCGTCGTCGCGGAGGGTGTGGCAGAAGGACCAGACTTTGGAGATGATGGATTCGGTGGTCATGGATGGATTTGTAGAGGCGAATCGAAAGTCGTTGTCGTGAGCAGGAAGCCCGTTTGGAAAAATCACGGCGGACCACTATGGGAGAAGTTTTGAGGTTTACCGTTCGTCCGCAGATGCCGTTCGATGAAACGCTTCCGCAGTGTGGCCAGCACTTCGTCGAGATCGGTCGCAAGCCGCCGTCCTCTTACCGGGAAACAAATGACGCCTTCCCGCGAACTCGTGATCGTAGAGAAGATCCCTTCCTTGTCACGAAAGCCCGGAAAATGTGGCATGTCGCCTCTCCTTTCCTTCCCGTTGAGCGCGCGCCGAATTGCCGCCAACTCGGACTCCAAATGCTTTCGCGCGGCTGAGTAAATGAACTTTGCCCCGGGGAACATCGCGTTGATGCGTCTCGTGTTCCGTGACGGCAGAAGAATGTAGCCGAATTCTTCGGACCTTGTGGCGACGGCCACCGCTCCAATCGTCACGAATTCTTCCGTCTCCGTGTAAGGACGGAAACCGATCGTGGCGAAATCATAGGCACGGTTCATGGACAATCATCGGAGATTTTCCGGAAAAATTTCAACCTCTCCGGATTTCGGTTGGATGGAACAGCTTCCTCACCTCGCCTTGGCCGATCAAGGTGCGGTGTTTGCGGTAGTCGCCAGCTTCTCTGCGAAGACGGCCCGCGATGATCGCCGGATGAATCGCCAGCTTCTTCGCCGCCGCACGAATTTCATCGGCATACTCCAGGCTGCCAAGGCGATCCCAGTTCGCCGCGGGAATGAATGAGTTGAGGGCGAATCGGTCCGCCTGCCTCTCGATGTCTTTCTCGGACGCCGAGTCGATATCCGTATCGAGAAACCCTTCGCCCGGTGCGGAGCCAAGGTGCTCAACCACATGGCCGAGTTCGTGGAACAGCGTGAACCAGAAGTTGTCGAGACGGTCATATCGCAGGGTGAGAGCCACCACCGGGAAACCATCCGGGTGCCATAGCGCCGCCCCGTCCAAATGGGTTCGGGGAAGATGCTCTTCGATCACCACGGCGACGCCAGCGGCATGCAGCCGTTGCTGCACCAGCAAAGGGCCTTGGGGAAGGCCGCTCAACGCCGTCAGTTGCTTGATGAACGCGGGATTGAGAGCCTCCGGATCGTAATCGGGAAGATTCAATGCAGCGGCACGATCCAGCACACGGCAGCGCCAGGCGTGAAGGGCGCAAACATCGATCTTGGATTTCTCGCGCGTTGTCTGCCGGTTCAGAGCGCAAATCGGGTCTCTTTCGCGGCCTTGAAAAAACGCCTGGAGCATCTCCTCCGCCCGTTCCTTCGCTCGGTGCCAGTCGGTGCCGAACGCGGCGGCGAAGAATCCTCTGAGAAACATTTCCTTTACCGGATATCGAGCCGGCTCGATGCGTTCGGGGAGTTCCACCGTTTCTCCCTGGACCAACGACTTGAGGGGGATGCCCAAGCCGTCGTGGAGCTTGCGAACCATGTCCAGAGTCAGCCCGCGTTTGCCGGAGAGCACTTCGGAAACACGGCTCTTGGAGCCGATGTAGGGCACCAGATCCTGTTGCGTGAGTCCGGATTGCTCCATGCGGAAGCGGATGGCCTCCGCCGGAGTGGCTGCGGGGATCTTCACGGTGCGGTTTTCGTAGTCAGCGATGAGGAAGGCGAGGAGTTCCAGCTCCTCCTCCTCCTTGGAGCCGGGCCGAGGATCGGCAATCATGAGCTCCTCGAGGCGCTTCAGCATCGCGGCATGGTCTTTGGAGTTCTTGATCAGTTTCATGGCAGGGGCGGGGGTGTGGGGATCAGGCGAGTTTCCATTTCGAATACTCGGCGTGGGTGCCGATTTTCTGGATGAAAAGGATTCCATTGCGATAGCGGACGAGAACGACCAGCCTGTAGTTGTTCCCGCCGATGTCGAAGACGACGCGGTTGCCGGAGAGGAAATCCACGGATCGGTAGCGTTCCTTGATGTCCTGCGGCGTTTCCCATTCGGCGGCCTCCGCGTCATCGAGCCAGGCGGAGAGGGAAGGCCGCGAGTTGGCGTGCTTCCGCATGAATTTCTCGATGATTGGTTTGCCGACGATGGTCACTGGGTGAACGGAGCTTAATTCACATTTTGTTCACAAAAAGAAAAAAGATTAGAAATTTGGGAACTTTCTCTTGCGCTGGCCGCCGGTTGGTGGTTTTCTGCCCTCATCCAACGGGAAAGGCGGGTGCTGAGAACACCCGCCTTTCTCTCCCGAAACACGCCCGGCTTCGACGGGAGCTTTCCGGGAATTCGTCATTGGAGACGGGTTCTTTTGGCCATGGTTGGCCTGGAAGGTCAAGGACGAAGCCGACAACCAATCAAGCCACATGGCCAAAAACAATTACATCCACGTCGTCCCGCACGGCGATCAATGGGCTTGGAGACGTGAAGGCTCCGAGCGTGTATCGGGAATCGTTCCCACCCAGCGTGAAGCAATCGACCGGGCGCGCCCGGTCTCGCAGCGGGAAAATGGCGAACTGTTCATTCATCGCCCCAACGGGCAAATCCGTGACCGTGACAGCCACGGGAACGATCCTCGAAGCTCCAAAGGTTGATTGCGATGATCAGGATCACGACCAACTTCGATAGCCGGAAGTTCATGCGGGAGCTTGAAAAGGAGGTGCACCAAAGCGCCGAAAAGCAAGTCCGCGGGAAACTCCGGGATCTCGCCGCAAAAGGGCTGAAAATCAGAAGCGGCCCAAGTCACCCTTCGAAGTTCAGCATGAATCTGGAGGGTCCGGAAGAGTTGATCGAGGAGGCCAAGCGCCGCCTTGGTTGATTCCTGTCGATCCGCGGAAACGTGTCATCCGCTTTTGGTGGCACGTTTCCGCCTTTTTACCGCCGGGTTGCTCTCCCGTTCTTCGCGGATGCGCTCCAGCAGGGCGGAGGCGGGTTCGTCGGCGGGGTCCTGGGGGACGAGCTGGCCGGTGAAGGCTTTTTTCAGGATGGACTGGCGCAGGGCCTCGCTGCGCTTCAGCGCGGCGTCGATCTCCCGCTCATTTTGGGAAATGGCTTCGAATTGCTCGTCGAGGACGCGGACGATTTCTTGTTGTTCGGGGAGGGAGGGAAGGCCGAAGCAGAACTCCGCAAGTTGCGAGGTGAACATATGCTGGATCAGGCTCCCTGTATTTAACCCGTCAACGAATCTCCGAAACTGGAATCCCTTTAGAAGATAGAGCGCGAACTTGCGTTCGATAAATACGGCGCGAAGACGAGCGATTCGCTGATTCAGCAAACAACGGTCACCTGGTTTTGTAAGGCAAACCCTGCCGAGAAACTCGTCGGCAAGCGACTGTGCCGTGAGATTCATGACGAGTTCGTTTCCACCTACGATGAAAGCGGGAAAATCTCGCTCCCACGCTATTGGCATCCGCCTAGTATTCGCCTCATTCCAGCGGACTTCACCTGAGACATGTAAGTTGCCTGGTCTCAGAAGTTTGGTGCCTTTGTCGGTGTATTGATTGCTTGGGAACGCTCTTCCGTTTTGTGAGATCCCAATTTGATCCCATGAAATCCATGCCCAATCCTCCGGTAGTTGATATTGGGGATTCGATTGAGGTATTTTAGGTTCGGGATAGCGCCCCTTCCATTTATCGTCTTTTGGTAGTTGCTGCTTCGCCTTAAATTTCTCGATCTCGAGTCCGCACCAAAGCTCCCTCCGCATTGCTTGAATGCGGGCGAGGAGTTGGGCGGGGGATTCGAGTTTGTCGGGGTTTTGGGTGCGCCAGGGGGCGGTGAGCTTGCCCTCGAAGGCTTGTTTGAGGAGGGACTGGCGATAGACGCCGAGTTGCCGCCGCGCCCGCCGCAGACTCTCCTCCCCGGCGTCCAACTCGCTGAACAATTCCTCGATCTTCGCAACAATGCGCTTTTGCTCGTTGAGGAGTGGGAGGGGGATGGTGAAGGCTTGTAGCGCGGGAAACTCGATGCTGTGAACCGTTGTTCCTCCTTTGCGACACTCATTGAGAATTTGCCGCTCGAAACATTCGAATGTCAGGCGGAGAAAATCGGCATCCGTATTTGGAAACGGTGTCACCGCTTTGATGTCCTGATTTAGAGCGACAGGAACAATGTTGATGGCGACTGGTAATGAATGGCTGAGAATGCCTGATCGGGTAACGAGCAAAACGGAGCCCGCCTCAACCAAGTTTGTCGCCGATCCTTTGACGGCATCTTCGGTGATGCGATCTTGAGCAGAAGCTATCTTGGACACTTTCATGTCCTTCGGGGAAACCCAAGGGATAGTTCCGTTTTTCCAAAACTCGGGCTTGGCTTTGCTAGGCGTTCCACCGCCTCGCCAGCGACCAATATCTGAAAGGGCTACCTCCGCCCAACCAAGGGGCAACTCACTCACGCCGCCACCTCCCGGTTGAGTTCATCCATCAGTCCACCCATCGGCGCGGCAGCGCCAAATCCGTGCCCATCCGTGTCATCCGTGGTTTCCCATTTTTTAACCACGGATTTCACGGATGGGCACGGATGGTTTTTGGGTTCAGTTGGAGACGCGTTTGATCTGGAGGCGGGCATGTTTGAAGTTGAGGAGGAGGGCGGTTTTGAGACCGGTGATGTTGAGGTAGCCGAGCATCTGGGCGAGGTGGCTGTCGTTGAAGGCGGTGACGACTTTGGCATCGACGATGACGCGGTCTTCAACGATGAGGTCGGGGATGAGGGTGCCGATGTGCCGGCTGTCGTAATGGACGGGGAATTGTTTCTGGGGGTCGCAGTGGAGACCTTGTTTTTTGAGTTCGATGACGAGGGCGCGTTCGTAGAGCTTTTCATCGAGGCCGGGTTTGAGGGTGTTGAGAACCTTCATGGCGGCTCCGATGATGGTTTCGGTGAGGGCTTCGTCGTTCATGGGATTTTTTAACCACGGATTTCACGGATGGGCACGGATGGATGAGGAGGGACGACGGGCAAACTCAGTTCGCATGAGCGCGGCAACCATTTCATCGAGACTGATTCCCTCCTCGCGAGCCTGATGGAGAGCCTTTTTGTAGAGGTCATCAGGAATCTCGAAAGAGACCTCGGTGAAACCATTTGTTTCATTCATTTCTTCCTTATCTGTGTTCATCCGTGCAATCCGTGGTTGAAATTCAGGGAGGAAGCCATGACCGGGGGTGGTTTTGTCAGATGCGGACGAGGTTTAGCAGCGGTTCGAAGCTGTGGATGGCGGATTGGCGGCCGGCGGCCTCGCGGATGGGGACAAGCAGGTCTTCCGCCAGCAGGATGCGGGTGAAGCGGGCGGCGGTGTGCCGGGGGATGCCGGCATGTTTGGTGAAGCGGCTGTTGCGGAAGACAGGGTTGGCGAAGATGTAGTCGAGGGCGGTGACGGACTTGGCGGAGTTGAGGAGTTCGGCGAAACGTCCCTTCATTTCCTCGTAGAGTGCGCGGATGTTTTCGGCGGCCTGGAGGTTCTGATGGGCTTGCTCTTTCACCGCCCGCAGGAAGAAGCCGCACCAATCCTCCCATGCGCCATTGGCGGAGACGGCGCGCATGGCGTGGATGTAGTCCGCCTTGTGCTCCTCGAAGAAGCGGCTGATGTAGAAGTGGGGGGTGGAGATGGAGCCGAGCTGCCAGAGCAGCAAGGTGACGAGCATGCGACCGACGCGGCCATTGCCGTCCTTGAAGGGGTGAAGCGCCTCGAATTCCACGTGACTGATGGCCACGCGGAGCAAGGCGGTCCAGCGGTCGTCACCGGTGAAGTCCAGCAGGCGGTCGAGGCCGCTTTCCAGTTGTTCGGGGGAAATTGGCACGAAGCTGATCTGCGGACTGCCGCGGGTGCCGATGTAGTTTTGCTCGGTTTTGAACTGGCCGGGATTTTTCGTCTGACCGCGGGCGAAGGAAAGCAGGAGCTGGTGCATCTGCTTGATGAGTGACTTGGAGAGCGGCTGTCCGTCTTCCATCGACTGCCGTGCGGCGCGCAAAGCCCGGCTGTAGAGGTAGGTTTCCACCGCTTCGGAACGGTATTCATCGGAGGCGGTCAAATCGGGATCGGCCTCGGACTCCAGTTCGAGGACTTCTTCCAAGGTGCTGAAGGTGCCTTCCATGCGGGAGGATGCGAGCGCCTCCTGACCGCGCAGGGGGGCCAGGAGGATCTCGCTGTTGTGCATGCCCTTGAGCATCTGGTCGTAGCGCGCCAATGCGTCGGTGGCTTCCAGCAAGGGAGCCAGCACGCGGGCGGTATCGAACGCCTGCGGAGGAAAAACTCCGTAGTGGTAATCGACGGCTTGGGTCAGATCGACGTTCATTTTCTCTGGGAAAACTGCTTTCAAGCCTCTTTGTCGTCAATGATATTTTCTTTTATGAACAACAATCGAGCTTGTTGTGCCCGAAAATCGGTCAAGGCCGTTTTTTGTGTACACCGGGGCGTTTCATGCACCACAATGGGAATTGTGGGACACCCGTGTGCGCCAACGGCGATTGTGGTGCGAAATCGGGCTTTCGATGCACTTCAACCATGAAACGGGAGGTCAAGCCACCAGCTCGCGGTTGAGTTCGTCGATGAAGTCGTTCATTTGGTCGCCGAAGAGCTGGTGCATTTTGCCGAGGCCGCCTTTGGCGTCGAAGGGGGCGTATTCGAGGTTTTCGGGGTCGAGGCGGAGGGAGGTGATGATGTGGTCGCGGATGAGGGTGAGCCAAGCGTGCTGCTCTTCGGTGAATTTGGTGAAGGTGCCGGAGTGCCGGGCCATGATCCAGGTCTGGAAGTTTTTGCGGACGGTGTCGGCGAAGGGGGTCAGTTTTCCATCGAGGCCGGTGGCGCGGCGGATGAGGGCGATGAGGGCGGCGAGTTCCTTGTCAGGGCGGGCGTTGGACGGGAGTTCGTCGAGAAGGGCGTAGGCGTCCCAGACGTTCAGCGGGGCGATGGGGGGCTTGTTTTGGCGGAGGGCGTCGAGAACCTGCTGGATGTGGGCGAGGGTGACTTCCTGGCGGCGCTGGGGCTGCTGGTAGTAGAGGGTGAGGGCATCGAGGTGGTCCTGATGTTCTTTGCAGAAGGTTTCGAAGGTCTGGACGGCGGCGGTGGCGGCGTCCTTGCGGTCGGTGTCCCAACCGGCGTGGGTGAGTTGGTCCAGCGTGTCGTGGTCGATGGTTTGCAGGTTGGCGGTGCAGGTCTCGACGATGAGAGTGACGACGGCTCCGGTGAGGGGCTTTTTGGCTTCGGTGACGAGCTGGGCCTGGGCCTTTTCGCGGGCGTGGTCGCCGGGATCGGTGCCGGGTGGCTGGCCGGTGAGTTCGAGGGCTTTCCGCTCGATGGTTTCGCCGTCGATGGCATGGAAGAGGTCTTTGACGATTTGAGCGATGGTGGCGCCGCCCATTTTTTTGGCGATGGTGTGTTTCTG
>CAZVSA010000002.1:0-5766 GCA_964629955.1 uncultured Luteolibacter sp. | reverse complement strand
CGGGGGTGAGGTGGTGCTCGATACGGGCGAGGCGTCCGGCGAGGGAAGAGACGGTGTCGGCGTCGGTGGCGCCCATGATGACTTCCATGGCGAGGTCCTTGAAGGGGACGCTCGGTTTCGTGATGGGCGGGCGGCTGGCGGTTTTGAGGGACTTGGTGACGCCGATGGCATCGACGATGACATAGTGGGTCTTGGCGGAGGGAGCGGCAGAGGAGACTTTTTTCAGGCCGTCGTGGTCGAGGGTGCGGGTGCCGCGGCCTTTCATCTGCTCGAAGTAGCCGCGGGATTTGACGTCGCGCATGAAGAGGAGGCATTCGAGCGGTTTGACGTCGGTGCCGGTGGCGATCATATCGACGGTGACGGCGATGCGGGGGTGGTATTCGTTGCGGAATTGCTGGAGGACGGATTTGGGGTCTTCCTCGTTCTTGTAGGTGACCTTTTTGCAGAAGGCGTTTCCTTCGCCGAATTCCTCGCGGACGATCTGGATGATGTCGTCGGCGTGGGAGTCGGTCATGGCGAAGATGAGGGTTTTGGGAACCTGGTAGGCGCCGTCGGCGTCGGTGCGATCGGGGAAGATTTCGGGGAGTTTGTCGCGGAAGGCCTTGATGACGGTGCGGATTTGGGAGGGGTTGACGATGTCGCGGTTGAGCTTCTTGGCGGAGTAGGCTTCGTCTTCGTCCTGCTGCTCCCAGCGTTTGGCGCGGGTGAGTTTTTCGCGTTTTTCGACGAGGCCTTTGAGGATGGTGCCGCCGCTCTGGGTGATGTCGGTTTCGATGGTGTAGATTTCGCCCTGGACGTTCACGCCATCGGCGACGGCGTCTTCGTGGGTGTATTCGGAGACGACGTTTTGTTTGAAGAAGGCGTAGGTGCGGGCGTCGGGGGTGGCGGTGAGACCGACGAGGAAGGCGTCGTAGTAGTCGAGGACCTGCCGCCAGAGATTGTAGATGGAACGGTGGCACTCGTCGATGATGATGACGTCGAAGAACTCGGGCGGGACTTTTTCAGAGTAGGTGACGGGGAGCGGCGGCTGGGAAGGGCGTTTGTAGGAAGTTGGGACGAGAGAGGAGGTTTCGGCGGGATTGGTTTCGTCCTCACCTTCGGTCATGTCCCGGCCCTGGAGGATGGAATACATGCGCTGGATGGTGGAGATGCAGACCTGGGCGTCCGGAGGGACGAAGGAGGAGTTGAGGAGGGAGACGGTGTAGAGTTCGGTGAACTTGCGGTTGTCGTCGTTGGGGGTGTAGGCGCGGAATTCCTGATCGGCCTGCTCGCCGAGGTTGCGGGTATCGACGAGGAAGAGGACGCGTTTGGCGCGGGCGTGCTTGAGCAGGCGGTAGATGGAGGTGATGGCGGTGAAGGTCTTGCCGGAGCCGGTGGCCATCTGGACGAGGGCGCGGGTTTTGGCGGCTTTGAAGGAGGTTTCAAGGTTGGTGATGGCCTCGATCTGGCAGTCGCGCAGGCCGGCGGGGTCGAGGGCGGGGAGGTCCTGGAGGCGGTCGCGGAGGGAACGGCCGGTGGAGAGCCATTCGCGGAGGGTTTCCGGGCGGTGGAAGGAGAATACTTCACGGGAGCGGGGCTTGGGATCGCGCTGGTCGGTGAAGCGGGTGAGGACGCCGGTGGCTTCGTAGAGGAAGGGGAGGGGCTGGCCGGTGTGCTGGATGTATTTGAGCTTGGCGGAGCCGTATTCGGCGGTCTGCTCTTCGACGGTGGTGATGTTGTGGCCGAGGGTTTCTTTTTTCGCCTCGATGACGCCGACGGGTATTTGATCGACGAAAAGGACGTAGTCGGCGGGGCCGGTATCGGTCTGGTATTCGCGGATGGCCTGGCCTTCGCCTTCGTTGGGGTCGATGGTGGATTTGTCCTGCACGATCCAGCCGGAGGCGCGGAGCTGCGCGTCGATCTGGTCGCGGGCGATTTGTTCCGGGTTTTGGTTGGGAGGCACGTTTGACTATAGATGGAGGAAGGGTGCCGCTGGCAAGCGCGGGAGACGCGGTGGAATTGAAACGATGGTATGCGAATCTCTCTCCATCGCGGCATGGCAGGGGCTGCGAGGGAATTCGATTGGAGCATCAGGTTGTTTGTCCCGCTACACCGGTTGGTCCGGAGGGGAGGCGCGCCGGATGGCGGGGAAGCTCCAGCCCCGGCGGACGGAGAGCAGCCGGAAGGTCACGATCACGAGGATGCCCGCGGCGAGGGCATACCGGTCGGGCGTGCCGAGGGAGATCAGCCCGAGGTAGGCCCAGGCTCCGGTGAAGGAACAGGTGGCGTTGAGCGGCCCGGGGACGAAAAGGGAGGGCACTTCGTTGCAAATGACATCGCCGAGTACGCCGCCGAAGGTTCCGGTGATGACGCCCATGAGCGCGGCGACAAAGAGGGAGGTGCCCGCTTCCATCGCGTAGCCGGTGCCCGTGAGGGTGAAGAGCGCCATGCCGAGGGCATCCGGAATCACCAGCAAAGGCCGGATCCTGCCGACGAAGCGGAGGATGAACCCGGACAAAATGGCGATGACGAAAACGACGACCGGGTAATGGGCGTGTTCGATCCAAAACAGAGGGGCGCGGTCCAGGCACAGGTCGCGCAGGGTTCCTCCGCCGAAGGCCAGGGCGAAGGCGACCGCGAAAACGCCCATCACATCCATCCCCTTGCGGGCGGCAAGCAGCACTCCGTAAATGGCGGATACGACCACGGCGAGAAATTCGATGACGACGAGGTAGGGCATGATTGGGGAGGGGGTGTCCGGGGGAATTTCAGGTTGCTCGATGCTCCACGCCCCAAGCTCTTCTGCGGGCGAGGGCTTGGCCGGTGGGGGAGGCGGGGATGCGGGCGAGTGAGGCGGGCGGGCCTTCCGCGATGAGAGCGCCGCCATGGGTTCCTCCGCCGGGCCCCAGCTCGATCACCCAGTCGGCTGCGGCGACGATGTCGAGGTGGTGCTCCACGACGAGCACGCTGTGGCCGGAGTCGCGGAGGGCGATCAGGGCGGCGAGCAGGCGTTTCACGTCGCCGAAGTGCAGGCCGGTGGTGGGTTCGTCGAAGAGGTAGAGTGTGTGGGGGGCCTGGGGGCGGGAGAGTTCCAGAGCGATCTTGAGGCGCTGGGCTTCCCCGCCGGACAGGGTGTTGGCCGGTTGGCCGGGTTTCAGGTATCCGAGGCCGAGGTTTTCCAGCACGTCGAAAATCCGGTGAAGTTTCGGCACGGGCCGGAACAGCTCCCGCGCTTCGCTGATGGAGGATTCCAGAAGGTCGGCGATGGAGCGGCCTTTGTAGGTGACTTCGAGGGTTTCGCGGTTGAAGCGGCGTCCGTTGCAGGCGGGGCAGGGGACCCATGCGTCCGGCAGGAAGTGCATTTCGATCTTCAGCCGCCCGTTGCCCTGGCATCGTTCGCAACGGCCGCCCGCGGCGTTGAAGCTGAATCGCGCCGCTCCATAACCCCGCTGGCGGGACAAGGGCAGGCGGGCGAAGAGATCGCGGATGAGATCGAAGGCACCGGTGAAGGTGGCGGGGTTGGAGCGCGGGCTGCGGCCGATGGGGGATTGATCGGCGACGACGTATTTGCCGAGGAGGTCGATGCCTTCCACGCTGTCGTGCGCGCCGGGCAATTCGCCGGATCCATTGAAATGGCGGGCGAGGGCGCGGCGCAGGATGTCATCGGCGAGGGTGGATTTTCCGCTGCCGCTGGGACCGCTGAGGCAGACGAGCCGGCCGAGGGGGATGGCGACGTCGAGGTTGCGGAGATTGTGCTCGCGCGCGCCGCGGATGACCAACGCGCCCGGGGATTTTTCCGGCGGCGGATGGCTTTGAAACGGCGGGATGCGGCCCTGAAGCCAGTCTCCCGTGGGGGAGGAAATTTTGTCAGGCGGGCCTGCCGCGAGCAATTCGCCGCCATCGTCTCCCGCGCCCGGGCCGATGTCGATGAGGTGGTCGGCGGCGCGGATGATTTCCTCGTCGTGTTCTACTACGACCACCGTATTTCCCAGATCGCGCAGGCGGAGCAGGGCTCCGATGAGCCTTTGCGTGTCCGCCGCGTGGAGGCCGATGCTGGGTTCGTCGAGGACGTAGAGAACTCCCGACAGCCCGGCTCCGAGCTGGGTCGCCAAGCGGATGCGCTGCGCCTCGCCGCCGGACAGGGTGCCGCTGCCGCGTGAAAGCGTCAGGTAATCGAGGCCGACTTCCCGGAGAAACGAAAGCCGCGACCGGATATCCGCCGCGAGGCGCTTGCAGATTTCCGCTTTTGCGGGATCGGGTCGGATTTCCGAGATCCAATCCAGCGCATCGGTGACGCCCAACTGGCAGAACTCCTGAATGCCGAGCCAGCGGTCTTTGGGGCCTTCTACTTTCACGGCGAGCCACTCGGGTTTCAGCCGCAGGCCGTTGCAGGCGCGGCAGGTGCGGTGGATCAGGAATTTGGAAAGCTTGCGGCGGACGATCTGGGAGGTGGTTTCCCGGTAACGCCGGAGGGTTTCGGCGGCGGCGCGTTCCGGGTCCTTCACGTCGCCGAGAAGCCCGGGGTCGCAATCGAGTTCCGTGCCGAGGCCGCCGCAGGTTTCGCAGGCGCCGGTGGTGGAGTTGAAGGAAAAGTGCTTTGGCGAGAGATCGCCGATGACAAGGCCGGTGCGGTGGTTGCGGTAGGCGGTTTGGAACGAGAGGTCGCTCCACGCGTCGTCATCGGGCTTCTGGATGGCGGCTTTGGTTTCCGAGCCGCATAGCCGGAGGGCGGTTTCCACCGAGTCCGCCAGACGGGACTCGATCCCGGAACGAATGACAAAACGATCCACCACGATTTCCACCGCGGCGGGGTGGTCCGGCCATGCGTTTGCGGCTTCCTCGATTTCCATCACCTCGCCATTGATGCGGATGCGGATGTAGCCCTGCCTCTGGAGATCTCCTAACAGCCGCAGCGGTTCGCCGAGTTCTTCTCCGGGAATGGGTGCGAGGAGGACGACCTTGGTGCCTTCTTCGAGCGCCGCGAGGGCGGCCACGATTTCCGCCGGGCCCATCCGCTCCAGCCGTTCTCCGGTGTCCGGGTCGTGGGGCACGCCCGCGGCGGCCCAGAGGACCCGCAGGTAGTCGTGGATCTCCGTGGCGGTGGCCACGGTGGAGCGGGGATTGAGCCCGCCGCCGCGTTGCTCGATGGCGATGGCGGGGCTGAGCCCGGTGATGGAGTCCACGTCCGGCTTTTCCAATTGGTCGAGGAATTGCCGGGCATAGACGGAGAGGGATTCCACATACCGCCGCTGTCCCTCGGCGTAGAGTGTGTGAAATGCGAGCGAGGATTTCCCGGAACCGCTGGGCCCGGTGATGACGACAAGGCGGCCCCGGGGAATATCGACATCGATGCCCCTGAGGTTGTGCTGGCGCGCGCCGCGAATCCTGATGGCGTCCACGCGGGGAGAAGAATCCCGGGTGCGGGAAGTTCCAAGTTCCAAAGCCCGCCTTTCATGCTTATTTGTTTCCCCGCATGACCCTTCTTGAACGATTCCTCGATCCGGAGAACGTCTCCGTGAAAATCTGTGGTGTGACGCGCCCGGCGGATGCGGCGGAACTGGTGCAGCTCGGCGTGGAGGCGCTGGGGGTGAATTTCTGGCCGGGATCGAAGCGGTATCTGGCACCGGAGGAAGCGGGCTGGCTGGCGGATCTGCGGGGGGAGATCCTGCGGGTGGGGGTGTTTGTGAACCAGCCGGCGTCCCTGCCGCTGCGGCTGGTGCGCGAGGGTTTGCTGGATCTCGTCCAATTGCATGGCGGGGAATCCCCCGAAGACGCGGCTCCTTTCCG
>CAZVSA010000001.1:36520-54218 GCA_964629955.1 uncultured Luteolibacter sp. | reverse complement strand
TTTATGCCACTTTTATGCCACAATCTACCCACTCTCCCTAATGTAGGGACCCTGCTGTCAGATAGGGCAGGCAGGCGGCTTCCACCGCGGCGGCCAGCGCCGCCACGCGATGGGGGAGCGGCTTGCGGCTTGGGGTCTCGAACGTGAACGAGAGCGGGCATCCGATCTTTGCGAGGAAGATGGCCTCGGGCCAGCCTTCCGGCACGTCCGCCTCGGCCTCATGATAGATCCAGCCGGATTCCCTCGCCTCGTGGCCGTCGATTTCCGGCCCGGGCTCGGGAGAAAACCACGGGCGGGCGGCATCGATGATCGCACGCGCGCGTTCCGGGCGATCCCCGCCGAGGTTGATCTCGTAAAAATAAAAGCCGCCCGATTCCCAGTCTTCGTGCAGCGAGATGAAGAGATCGGGAACCGGAAGCGATTCGAGCCACGAGCCGTGGGCGGAAACTTCCGGAGTACTACGCATCCAGTAATCGCGGTTCAGGTCGATGCCGTGCCTGTTTTCCCTGGTGCCGGCGGCAAGCCCTCCGGGATTGAGGGCAGGGCAGAGCGTCCAGCCCGCGGCCCCGGTGAAAAACCCGCGTTTCAAAAGCTCCAGCAACGCCAGAGGACCCGCGGGCTCGTCGCCATGAATCCCGGAGGACAGATAGATGTGCGGGCCTTTTCCCTCGTGGAGCCGCCATGCCGTCAGCGGGCCGTCGTCGAGGCGGGCGAGGACGGATCGGGAAAAACCGGCGGCCTCCGCCTCCGCGGCGAATTCCGGGAGAAAGGCGGGCCAATCGAAAACAGCGTGCATCGGGCGCATGTTGCATTGCCAACGCCGGTCAGGCAATCCATCAAGGGGGCCTACCGGCCGAACAGCTCGGCGAAGAAGGATTTCATCGCCTCCCACGAACGGCGGTCCGCTTTTTCCTCGTAGGCGGAACCTTTCGATGGATCGTCGCCCGCGGATTTCTGGGTGAAGCTGTGCACGGCATCGCCGTATGCCACGATCTGCCAGTCAGCGCCGGCTTCCGCCATTTCCTTGCCGAAGTCATGCACCTGATCGGGCGGGACGAATGGATCGACCGCGCCATGGAGGACCAGGACCTTCGCGGGGATTTTGCCTTTTTCCGCCTTCAATCCTTCCGCGGCGTCCAGCCCGCCGTGGAAGGAAACCACTCCGGCGATTTCCTCTCCGGAGCGGGCGATTTCCAATACTCCGGTGCCTCCGAAGCAGTAGCCGATCGCCGCGATTTTCCCCGGATCGGTAAGTTCGTTGTTTTTGAGAACTTCCAGTCCCGCGAGCAGGCGTCCGCGGAAGAGCGTGCGGTCGGATTTGTATTTTCCGGCTTCCTTTCCGGCTTCCGGCGGCTGGGGCCGTATGCCCGCGCCGTAGATGTCCGCCGCGAAAACGTTGTATCCGAGTTCGGCGAGCATGCGTCCGCGCTGTTTCTCGTTTTCCGAAAGACCGGTCCATTGGTGGATCACCAGAACGGCGGGCCGGGCGCCTTCCACGGAATCGTCATACACGTGGAAGCCTTCGAGGGTCGTGCCCTCGTGTTCGTAGGTGACGGTGGTTTCGACCAAAGCGGCATGCGAGACCGCCGCCAGCGCGATGGTGAGGAATGTGGGAAGAAAAGGAATCTTCATCCCTGTCATCCAAGCGAGGATTCGCCGGGAGTCAACCGCCGGGATGTGGAAAGCGATGCGAACCCGCCTCACTCTTCCATCGGATGCTCTTCCAGCAATTCTCCGGCCTGATAGAAAGCCTTGCGCTCCTTGGTGGCTTCGCGGACCGCGGCAACCTGCGCGGGCTCGATGGCGGAGGCTTCGTTGTCGAACCGGTTGCGGACATAGGTGAGAACCGCGGCGGTTTCCTCGTCATTCAGGAGACCGCCGAACGGGGTCATCGGCACGCTTCCGTCGTATTGTTTTCCGTGCAGCTCGAAGGGGCCGATCATGCCGTGGAGCGTCAGCTTGATCAGGCGCTCGGGATTTCCGCCCACCCACGGGCTGTCGTTGAGAGGGGGGAAGGCGGGGTCGAGCCCCTTGCCGTCCGCCTGGTGGCAGGTGGCGCAGTAGCCTTCGCGGAAATAGATTTCATGACCTTTCGCGAAACGCTCTTTTTCCTCCCCGGACAAACGATCCGGGGCCGGGGGCAGCGGATGTTCCTCTTCCTCCGCCGCCGTGATGCCGGCCAGTCTTTCCCCGGCGGTTTTCGCGGCATTGGAATTCCATTCGTCCTGCGGCTGGCTGGAGGCGAGATCCACGATTTTCCTGCCCGCGGGATTGTCGAGCCATGAACCTGCGATGATCGCCTCCAGGCGGACCCGCCCGTGTGGATCCGCCGCGGCTTTCAGCAGCAGCTCCGCATGATCCCCAATGCGGTGCGTGTTGTAACGGAGCACCCGGACGGCTGCCGATCGCACCCGTGCGTCCTCATGCTCCAACAGACGACGGAGCAGCTCTTCGTCCACCTGGTTCAGCCCCCAGGTGGTCCACAGCGCTTCCAGCAGGTGATGCCCGTGGCGCGGATCGCCGGGATCGAGCCGGGCAACCCATTCGCGGACGGCGGGAAGAACCTGCTCCGCGGGATGGGAGCGGAGTTCGCGGCGGCTGCGGTAGCGGCTGTGGAATTCGGGCAGTTTGAGATTTTCCAACAGAACCGGAACGGGCGCTCCTTTCACCGTGGCGGGCTTGACCAGGGGCCGGGATGGATAGGTGATTCGGTAGATCCTGCCGTGCGCGTGATCGCGGAAGGGATCGCGGGCGTTGTGCTGCATGTGGCCGATGAGGGCATTGTGCCAGTCGATGACGTAGAGCGATCCATCGGGGGCGAACCGGAGATCCACCGGGCGGAAATTCGTATCGGTGGAGGTCAGCAGATCCTGCCGGAAAGCGGTTCGATAGCCGGTGCCGTGATCGGCGATCGAGTGCTGCTTGATGCCCAGAAAGCCGATGCTGTTGCAGAGCAGGATGTCTCCCTGGACTTCGTCGGGAAAATGGCGGGAGGAAACGAACTCCAGGCCGGAAGTGGGGCGCACCCTGTGACCTTCCGGGATGAGATCCGGCGTGGAGGGTGTCTTGCTGCCGTAGGTGGGTTTCACCGAAACCGGCAGCATCCAGTTCATGCTCGTGCCGGAGGTGTGGAGGAAAAAGTCCTGCCCCCAATCGTCGAACGCGATCCCCCACGGGTTCGGGATGTTCAACTGTGCGGTGCGTTCCAGATGCGTGCGCTGCGGGTTGAAGCGGTAGAAGCCGCCATCCACGCCGCGGACCGGGCCGTAAGGAGTCTCCACATTGGAATGAAGGAACACGCCCTCGCCCATCACGAAGGCTCCGGAGGGATCGCCGGCGAAGGCGCTGATCGCGTGGTGGGTGTCGTGCGTGTCGAAGCCGGTCAGGATGACCTCCCGGGAATCCGCCCGGTCGTCGCCATCCGTATCGCGGAGGAGCATCAGGTGGGGTTCCTGCGAAACGTACACTCCCTCCGGGGCGAATTCAAAACCGATGGGAAGATGGAGCTTGTCGGCGAAAACCGTTTCCTTGTCCGCCTTTCCGTCGCCATCGGTGTCCTCGTAAATCAGGATTTTGTCATCCGGCCTTGAGTCTCCCGGGCGGTAATGCGGGTAGCTGGGCATCACGGCAACCCAGAGGCGACCCTTGTCGTCGAAGGAGAGCTGCATCGGGTTTGCCAGATTCGGGAACTCCCTTTCGGAGGCGAAAAGCTCGACCTTGTAGCCTTCGGGAACGGTCAGGGTTTTCAGCGCGTCGTTCCCATGCAGATACCTGGGAGCGCCGTCTTCGGTGGGGGCGGTGTAGTTGGACTTCACTTCCGGGAGGGAAGGGGTGCCGCGATCCGCCGTTTCCACATCGAAGCCGCGGCCGTTCGCGGTGTGCCAGATCGCCTGATCGCGGATGTGGGTGAGGGCGCGGACCTTCTCGATTTCCGCCGGATAGTTGTCCGGGCCGAAGGGAGCGTAGCGGCGTCCGTGGGCGTGAACGCCGTTGAACATCCGGTAGTCGTGGAACCAATACCAGTTCTTGTCGGCTACGGCCTCCAGCACCTTGCGCGCCTCGCCCGCCGCCTTCCGGGGGGCGTTGCCGTACAGGGCATCGGAAATGGCCAGCGAAAGCTGCCGGTAGCCGTCGTCCGACGGGAGAAATCCATTCCTCGTGAACGGTTTTTCCAAAGACGGATAGAGCCCCGAGGTGAGGCCGAAGAGATCCACGAAGCCCACGTTGCGCTTCGCCGCCACCTCGGACATCGCATGGGTGTAGAGCGCGAGATTCGCATTTTCCGCCGTGCCATCCGGCAGATCCCTGGAGTCCGAAAGATTTTCGTATGCGATGGGCGAGAGCAGGACCAGCCGCGGAGCCGTCTCTCCGTTGTATTTTTGGGAAAGGGTGTGGGTGATGAAGGCATCCAGTTCTCCTTTGAAGGCATCCAGTCCCGCGGGGCCGTCGAAGGATTCGTTGTAACCGAAAAAGGCGAGGATCGTATCCGCCTTGAGCTGGGACAGCCATTCGTCGGGAGTCGCATAATGGCCCTCGCCGGCATGGATGTGGTTTTGCGGGCGGAATTTCTCCGCTCCCGGGAACGCCCACTGGGAATTGCGCGAGGAATGGGGGCGGAACCCCGGCGTGTCGCCCGGGTGGCAGAGATTCCGGATCACGAGATTCCGGTCCGGGAACCGCAGATGGAGATCCGCCTCCAGATACGGATGGTCGAGCATGCGCTCGCCCAGGCCGTTTCCGATCATCACAATCCGCCCGCCATTGGCGGGAGCTTCAAGAAGCGGGGCGGCGTGGAGGCCGCAAACAAGCGCAAGCGCGCAGATCAGGGTTCGATGCATGGGAGTGGGTTCCGGACAGGGGATGCTGGCTACGAAGCGAAAACAGGTCAACTTTCGACGCCGGAGGCAAAACGTTCAGGGTGAGGTACCGAGCGCGGCGGAGTTGCTTCCACAGTCTTCGGAAGCGCTTTTCATTTGGGTGTCCTTATTGGTTTCATCTCGCGAATTCCCCGATCCGCACCAATCACGATCAAAGTTGGCGGGCCAATAGCTTCAATAGTTTCGCTGCCAAATTTCAGCCTGGCATCAACAATCTCGAAAGTTGCTCCTCCAAAGTTGAATTGTGTTCCACCCGTGATTCCCTTATACTCGAATCTACGATTGCCGACACCGGTGCTCCCACTTCCTCCAGAGAATGTTGAATCAGTGGCCAAGGTGACGCTTCCCGAGGAAGCCCCAGAGAAGGGCAGATCCTCAAACGCCAATCTAAGGTTGCCGACATCTGTCACGCCATAGTTTCCGATAGAAAATGTGTGCCGCGTGCTGGTTATTTCATTCCCAGCAGCTGAGAAGACCGATTTCAATGGGATCGTCTCCAACTCCTCTAAAACTCGGGCCGCTTGCCAAGATTTAAATCTTGGGAAAAAGAGAACTACTAGGCCTATAACAAGGAAAGGCAGGCACGAAAGTATGAATTTGTTTCTATTGCTCACGGTTTTGTGCGGAACAACGCCAAAGGTACCTGCTCTGGGTCGTTGATTGAGGGTTATCACGGCTGCCCGGAGGCGGATTCGCGGGGGGATTCCTCCGGCAGGATCTCGTCCACCAGCCGCTGGATGCCGGCCTCGGCGAGATCGCTGGACGGGTGGAGGCCGCGCGCCTTCAGATACCACGAGAGGGCCGTGCCGGTTTGCCGGGGAGTGCGGTTCTCGAACTGGCGGGCTTTGTCGAGCGCGAGCGTGAAATCGGCCACTTTGGGGGCGAGCAGTTCGATTTCGCGGCCAAGCTTCGGATCGTCCGGAAACTGTTCGCGCATTTCGGCGAGCTGCTCCCATGCGGCGTAATTCTGGCCCACTTTGCTGAATTCCGCGGCCTTGCCGAGGGCGGCCTCGATGCGGGTGAGATTCGTCATGATCTGCTTGAAGGCATCCTCGCGGGTTTCGTCGCCCTGGATGGCGGGGGCGAACTCATATTGGCGGCGGGCGATCTCGCGGTAGTTTTGCTCGGAAAGCAGGCGGTCGAAATCGTTGCGGGCGGTTACGATGCCGCCGGACTGGCTGACGAGCTGGCGGAATTCGTCGAGCTTCGGGTTGGTCGGCCAGGTTTCGGCGGCGGCACGGATTTTTTCCGCGGCTTTTTCGCTTTCACGGGCGAGGAGGTGGGCTTTCGCTTCCTCGATGGCGAGGTCTGAGGCGAGGGTGTAGCAGGCGATGGCGCTGTCCACCAGGGAGGAGGGAAAGTCTTTGGCGGTTTCCTTGAGGCGCTCGGCGAGGATGCGGGTTTTGGTGTAATCGCGCGCCTGGAGGGTGCCGTAGAGTTCGTGCAGATCCCGGACGTAATCGGAGACGCGGCGCTTTTTTTCCAAGGAGAGCGTTGCCACGGGGGCGAGGTATTCGCCGAGGGCGTAGGCTTCCATGAGGCGCTGGGAGGCGGAGTGGAGGTCTCCCCGGGCGAGCAGCATCTCGAATGCCTCGATGTATTTGGCGGCTTCCCGGATGGCTTCATTGGCAAGGGCATCGAGGGAAGAAACGGTGGGGCTGACTCCCACGGACTGGGAGAACAGTTTGGCGACGTCCGAGTCCTCGTTGATGTGCAGGGTGGCGTCCCCGTCCAGCCAGATCTGGTTGTAAAAGCGGGATGCCATGAGGACGTGCTCGTAGCGGCGCTGGAGGAACCATTGGATCATGCTGACCTGGTATTGTGCCTTCGTCTGGATGGTCTGGACTTCGGTGCGGGCGATGTTGGCTTTTTTGAGGGCTTCGATCTCGGCGATGCGGCGGAGGTTTTCCGCCTGGCGGAGGGAATTGGCTCCGCTGCCGGCCGCGTTGGAAGAAAGCCCGGGAACGGGGGCCTCCGCCTGGCCTTCGGCCTCTCCTCCCGCGGGTCTCCGGCTGCCGCGAAGAGGATCTCCGCGTTCGTGCCTCGCCCTCCAATCGGCTTCGGCGATGATTTTCTTTTTCTCGTCCTCGATGGATTGGTTGAGCCGCTTGAGGCCGTTCACGTCGCGCTTGGCGAGGACGGCCATGTAGATGGACTCGGCGAGGGATTTGCACAGGTTCGCGTCCCCCGGATAGACGGAGGCTCTCGGGAGGAGGCGGAAAGCGCCGTAGAGGTCCGGTCCCTGATCGCGGAAGGGGGAGACGGTGTGGAGAATTTCCTCGATGGTGGCGCGGTATTCGGAGGCGGCCTCGCCGTCCTCGGGAGGCTGGCTGAGGTATTTTTCAAACCGGGCCTTGAGCAGGCGGTTGTCCCCCAGCGGGATGGGCACGCCTCCCACCGTGATCGTCTCGGCGGCAGGGTCCAGCATGGGGATTTCCTGTCCGAGAAGGCTGGTGGAGGAGGGATTTCCGGCGGGAGCGGGCGCGGTATCCGCAGGCGGGGCGGATGGCGGAGAAGCCCCATCGGGAGGGATGTAAACCTGCGCGGAGGAAGGAAGGAGCAGGCCGGCGGCGCACAATGGGAGGAGAAAACGGAATTTCATGGAGCCTGGGAGAAGGGTTTTCAAAGGCGGTTGATGCCGGTGGCCACGGGGATGCCTCCGTCGCGGAAGCGGACTTTGAAGGAGTAGCGCTGCTGGCGTTCCAGGTTCATGTTGGTGAACTCGGGCGTGATCTCGATGGGCAGCAGCTCGTCCCCGCCGGATGTCGAAACGCGGAGGCTGATGAGCTGTCCGCGGTTTTCCGAGCGGAAGAATTTTTCGTCGATCTGGCCTTCCACCACGTATTCGTTGCCGCGAAGGCTGTTGCCGTTTTCGAGAAATTCCTCGATGCGGAGAGGCGCGGCATCGGAAAATGCGACGGATTTTTTCCCGAGCAGGGATTTCCCGGCGACGATCGCAAGGACGATGAGGATGGCGGCGCCGATGATGACGCCCGGATGGATGCTGGAACTGGCGCGACGTGCCATGGTGGAAATCAATCAGGTTTCCGGAAGCTATACGGCGGCAAGATGCGAAGCGAGAGGGAAATCGGCTAATCCCGGGTAGGGACGGACCGCCGGGCCGTCCGACTTTTTTCCGATCCGCCATGGTTCTTCCCCCGGCCATTCTCCCGGCCCCGCCAATGGATGCTCCACCCGCTGCGGAGAGAGAGTCACGGCGCGCCCGGCGGTCGCGCCCTACCTTTGAAAGTTAGCCGTATTCGTAGCGGACCGTGGAGATGCAATAGAGGCTGGCGGTTTCCACCCGCATGACGATCTCCCCAAGCGATACGGGGTGAAACCCGGCATCGAGAGCGGCGGCGGTTTCCGCGGGCGTGAAATCCCCTTCGGGGCCTACCAGGATGATCACGCTCCGGGTTTCCGGAAACTTCCTCAGGGTGTCCCGCAGCGGAAGTGCTCCCGGAGTCAGGGATGCGATGATTTTCAGGGATTCGTTGTCCCGGCGGCATTCGTTCCACCATTCATCGGGATGGAGGGGTTCGGCGATCCGCGGGAGGGTGTCCCGGCCGCATTGCTTGCATGCTTCCAGGGCGGTGCGCCGCCATTTTTCCGATTTTTCGCCGCCCGGCTGGACGACGGTGTTGCGGGTCACCAAGGGCTGGATTTCCGCCACGCCGAGTTCGACGGATTTCTGGACGATGAGGTCCATGTTTTTGCCCTTGGGGATCGCCTGGGCGAGTGCGATCCGGGGGCGGAGCGGGGGGGTGGTGTGCGTTTCGCACAAGCGGATTCCCGCGAGGTCCCGGGAAACGGAGGTGACTTCCGCCTCCGCCCGGCGTCCCGCGCCGTCGAATACGGTGACCGTTTCCCCGGCGCGGATTCGCAGCACTTGGGAGAGGTGGCGGGATTCGTCACCGGTGAGTTCCGCTTCCGTCCGCCAGGCGTCCGGTGGAAGGTGGAAACGTGGCATGGAGAGGCGGGGGATTTGGAAAACCGGTCCGTTTTCCGGATTTGCTCAGAGGTCGAAGAAGCGTTTCGCCTTTTGGAAAAACCCTTTCTGCATCGGGGAGTTGTGATCCCCGATGGACTCGGAGAACGAGCGGAGCTTGTCCTGCTGCTCGCTGTTCAAGCGTGTGGGGACTTCGACCTGCACGCGGACGTTCAGATCCCCGCGGCGGCCGGTGGAAAGCGAGGGGATGCCGTTTTCCCGGAGCCGGAACACGGTTCCGCCCTGGGTGCCGGCGGGAATCTTGATCGATGACTGGCCGTCGAGGGTGGGCACTTTCAGTTCACCTCCGAGGGCGGCGATGGAAAAGGGGAGGGGAACCTCGCAGAACAGGTCCGCGTCGTCCCGCTCGAAAACATCGTGATCGGCGACGTGGAGGAACACGTAGAGATCGCCCGCCGAGCCGCCGCGCACGCCGGAATCCCCATTTCCGGAGGAGCGCAGGCGGGTGCCGGTATCGACTCCGGCGGGGATGCGGAGCTTGATCCGGCTGTCGCGCTGGACGCGGCCTTCCCCCCGGCATTGGTTGCATGGATCGGAGATGGTTTCGCCCGCGCCGCGGCATTCCGGGCAGGTGACCTGCTGGATGAAAATTCCCGCTTGCCGGGCCATCACGCCGCGGCCGCCGCAGGAGGTGCAGGTTTTCACGCCACCGCTGCCTTTGGTGCCTTTCGAGCCGCAGGCATCGCAGGGCACGTAGCGCTCGATCTCCAGTTCCTTCTCCACGCCGCGGGCGGCTTCTTCGAGGGTGATTTCCAAATCGTAGCGCAGATCGCTGCCGCGTTGTTTGCCCGAACGCTGCTTGCGCCCGCCGCCGAAAAATTCCTCGAATCCGCCGCCGAACGCGCCGCCGAAGACCTGCGAGAAAAGATCCATCGGATCGTGAAATCCCCCGCCGCCGCCACCGCCTCCGGCACCGCCCGAGAAAGCGGCGTGGCCGTAGCGATCGTAGGCCGCGCGTTTGTCCGGATCGCTCAGTGCTTCGTAGGCCTCGCCGAGTTCCTTGAACTTGTCCTCCGCGGTGGGATCGCCGGGATTTTTGTCCGGGTGGAATTTCACCGCGAGCTTGCGGTAGGCTTTTTTAATCACATCGGCGCCGGCATCGCGGGGGACGCCGAGGATTTCGTAGTAATCGCGTTTGGATGCCATGGGATCAGGCGTTGGTTCCCTCGCCGGAGCCGGGGGCTTTGGAGACGATGACGCTCGCCGGGCGGAGCAGGCGGTCGCGCAGGCGGAAGCCGCGGCGGGCCACCCTCACGATGTGCCCTTCCTCCACGCCGGGGGAAACTTCCTGGGAAACGGCGTCGTGGAGGTTCGGATCGAAAGCTCCGTCGGCGGGGATTTCCTCCACTCCCTGGGAGGCGAGGAAATCGGCGAGCTGGCGGCGCACCATGTCCATGCCGATGTAGATCATCGACTTGGTGTCCTGGGAGGCGGCCTGCATTCCCATCTCGAAATTGTCGATCACCGGCAGGAGTTCCTCCAGCAGCCGCTGGTTGGCGTAGCGGATGGCTTCCTCGCGCTCGCGGGCGGTGCGTTTCCGCAGGTTGTCCATTTCCGCGGCGGTGCGGAGGGAGACTTCCTTCCATTTCGCGGCCTCGGCTTCCAGGGTTTCCCAGGGATCGAGTTCCTGTGCGGGATCAACGGCCTCGCCGGGATGATTGTCTCCCGGATCGTTGGCTGCTTCGTGTTCGGCGTCGGCGTGCATGGCGGATAGGTGTATTCGCGGAATTGCAAGCGTCAACCCCCTTGGGCGGGAGGGCAATATGGGGTGGCGTTGTCACGGAAATGCTCGACCCTCCTCCGGTTATCGTTTTCACACAGCCTTCATACAGGATTCACGAATCCCGGATCACTTCCTCCACCATGAAAATTCCGCCCGCCGCAGCCAGTTCCTTCGCATTGTTGATCGGAGCCGCGCTGGGTGCGGCCGGGATGATGATGTTCCGGGACAGTTTGCCGGGGGTGGAGGGCACTCCGGAAGCGCGGGCCGCGCGGCTGGAGGTGGAGCTGAAGAGCGCGGAGGCGAAAATCGCCGCGCTGGAGTCCCGCGGCCCGCGCGGCATCCGGCCGGGAACGACACCCTCCGACCGCTTGCGCGAGATCGTGGAAAACATGCGGGAGGGCAGGCCGGTGACACCGGACGATCTTCTCCGTGTTTCCCAACCGCTGATGCGGGATCTTTCGCCCATTTTTGAACGCCTCCGCGTGAAATCGGAAAAGGACCGGATCGATTCGCTGAGCGGCGAGCTGGCGCGGAAGTATCAACTGACCGACGCCCAGCGGGAGGAGTTGAAGAAATGGTTCACGCGGCGGGCGGAGGAAACCGCGAGGGAGCAATCGGCGGTTTGGGAAAACCCGAACATCACTCTTGAGGAAATGATCCGGACCACGCGGGACGTCCGGCCGGACGAGGGGCTGGATGAATTCATGGATGGCATGCTCCGGGGGGACGCCCTCTCCCGTTTTCAAACGGACCGGATGACGGAAAAATCCGAACGGGTCCAGGCGGAGGCGGACCGGCGGATGGAGCGCATCGACGCGATCGTCGGCCTGGATGACGTGCAACGCGATCAGGTTTTCGGGATCATGGCGCGGGAATCGGCGGACTTCGATCCGCGGATGACATTCGAGTATGGTTCCGGCGGCGGCCCGGCGGCGGACGCCACGCTCCTGTCGGTGCTTCGGCCCGATCAGCAAGCCGCCCTCGAGGCGCGGAAGGAAAGGCAGCGGGCGGAGATGGAACGGGAATTGGGCGAAATGGGGCTGGCCATGCCGGAGAACTGGGACCTTCTGGACGAACTGTGATGACCCCGGACAGTCCGACGACAACACCTGCCGTGGACATCCGTTCCCTGCGGGTGGATTACGGGGATTTCGTGGCGGTGGACGATCTCACCCTCGCCATTCCACGCGGCGAGGTGTTCGGGCTGGTGGGCCCGAATGGCGCGGGAAAAACCAGCACGTTCAAGGTGATCACCACCCTCATGGAGCCCACCTACGGCGAGGTGTTTCTCGACGGAGTGGACATTCAGGAAAATCTCGCGGGAGCCCGGCGGCTCCTCGGCTACATGCCGGATCTCGCTCCGGTGCCGGGGGATCTGCGGGTGTGGGAGTTTCTGGATTTCCACGCGGATGCCTACGGTCTGGGAGGCCGCGCCGCCCGCCGCGAACGGGTGGCCGAGTGTCTGGAAAAGGTGGCGCTCACGCCCCAGCGGAACTCGTGGTGCAAAAAACTTTCCCGCGGACAGACCCAGCGCGTGGTGCTGGCGAAAACCCTCCTCCACCGGCCCACGGTGCTGGTGCTCGATGAACCTGCGAGCGGACTGGACCCTCTCGCCCGGCGCGATCTTCGCAACGTCCTCCGCGAGCTGGCCGCCGGTGGTGCGACGGTTTTCGTGAGTTCCCACATCCTTACGGAGCTGGCCGAGATGTGCACCTCCCTGTGCGTGATGAACCGCGGCAGGCTGCTCGCTTCCGGCACCGTGGACGAGGTGAGAAACCAGCTCGGCAACGACTCATGCCGGTTGAGCGCCGTTCTCTCGCGGGACCGGGCCGGGGCGGAAGCGTGGCTGCGGGCGCGCCCGGAAATCACCGGTCTTTCCACGGCGGGCGAACGGCTGGAGTTCGCTTTTCACGGGGATGAGGCCGCGCAGGAGAAGTTGCTGGCGGATTTCATCGCCGCTGGTTTCCGCCCGAGAACCTTCGAGGAACGGCGTTCCTCGTTTGAAGACATGCTGGTGGGCGTGGCGGAAGGGAGGATCACGGAATGAACGGAAAGGGGCAAAAACAACCGCACCGGCTGCCGGGCTGGATCATTCCGGCGAATCCGATTTTCCGGCGCTACTGCCGTTCGCGGTTGAGACCGGCGGGATTGTCGATTTCCCTCCTGATCGTCGTTATGCTCGCCGGGTTCATCGTGGCGATGGCGAAATCGGTGGGCGTGGGCACGGAGCTGTCCCCGGAGGACGCGGCGCGCGGCGCGATTATCCCGCTGCTGATGTTGCAGGCCTTCATCCTCTTCGTGGTGGGAACGGCGCAGGCATCCGGTGGCATGGTCACGGAGCGCGACGAGGGGGTGATCGACTACCAGCGGCTCATTCCCATGCGGCCTCTGGAAAAAGTTCTCGGTTATCTCTTCGGCCTGCCGGTGCGCGAGTATGTCGTGGTGGCGGCCACGCTGCCCTTCAGCGCCTGGTGTTTCTGGAAAGGGGAGGTGGCCGCATCCACGTGGTTTCCGCTCTACCTCGTGTTGTTCAGTTCCGCGCTGACTTATCATTTCACCGGAATGGTGACGGGGATGGTCGTGAAAAACCGCCGCTGGGCGTTCCTCGTTTCCATCGGGCTGGTGTTCTGCCTCTACACGGTGTTTCCCCAGATGGCGAAGTTCGGGCTGGTGTTCTTCGAGTATCTGACGATTTTCCCGGTGTTCGACGAACAGCTTCCCGGCATCCTGCCGAAAACGGCAAGCGCGATGCTGGAGACCGGGCGGAACCTCGCTCCCACCGTGAAATTCTTCGGGCTCGATTTCTCTGAGACCGTTTTCACCCTGTTTTCGCAAGGCGGGCTGATCCTCACCTTCGGCGTGATGTTGTGCCGCCGCTGGCGCAGGGCGGAGTCCCACCTGCTGGGAAAACCGTGGGCCGCGGGGTTGTTCGCGTGGATTCAGATCCTGCTCCTCGGCAATGCGCTGCCGCTTATCGAGCCCGGCCTGCTGTTTCCTTCGCGGGCGTTCTCCCGCATCGTGGCGCTCACTCCGGGTTGGCAGCCGGAACCTCTGGAGGCGGTGGCGATGTCCGCCGTGTACGGATTCGCGACGATGATGCTGCTGTTCATCCTGATCTCCATCATCACACCGTCCCGGGACCGCCAGGCGCGTGGCTGGCGGCACGCCAAAAAGCACGGGGCGAAGGGAGTGGGTTGGATCAGCGAGCCCGCGACGGCGTGGTGGTTCACGTTGCTGATGGCGCTCGCGGGAGCCGCCGGCTGGTATTGGTTCACCAAAGGGCTGGTGGAGTCCCGCTGGTTTCCGGGGCAGGTTCTGTCGCCGCGGGCTTTCGGTTTCTTCGCGCTCGTGCTCGTGGCGACAGGGCTCGTTTTCCAGACGATTCTGGAAAGCAAGGGAGGAAAGGCGTTGGGCTTGTGCGCCATTTTCCTCGGAGCGCTTCCCCTGATGGCGGGGGCCGTTCTTGCGGTGCTGGGCAAGGAGTTTTCCACCCTGTCCATTTGGGCGGGCAGTCTGTCGCCCCTCAGCCTGCCGCTCGCCGCCGCCACCACGTTGATGCCCGCCGTGGATCTCCCGGTGGCGATTTCCCGAGGCGTGCCGAGAGCGTTCTACTTCTGGCTCGCGGTGCTCGTCCTGGCCGCGATACGTCTTTCCTTCGGCCTGTGGGCGGCCCGCAGGAAAATGGCGCGTGAGGCATTGGAACCTCCCGCCGCTCCGCCACTCCCGCCCGATTGACGGGAGAAGTGAGGTGCCGGGCGAGGAACAGGGAGGAACGGAGTAACGGTCTTAACCTGCAAGGGGAATTTGCAGGAATTTGGCCATTCTTGTGTTGAGGTGGATGAGGAGTTTTCTTGCGACGGCGATGATGGCGGCTTTGCCGGGTTTTCCCGCTTCGCGCAGCCGCTGGCAGAAGGCTTTGAGAACGGGGATTTTGGTTTTTGGCCAATCTTTGACGGGTTGTCGCAGGGTGCGCGGACAACTTCTCGGTTTGCGCTTTTGGATCAATGCGCTGGTTTGAAGATCGTTGAGGATGCGCTCTATCCACTTCGCCAGGGATTCGGGGCTGATGAGGTCGCCACCCACTGCCAGAAGTTCGCACAGTGCCGCGGTTTTGTGCAGGACTTTTGCAAAGCTGATCCGCGGGATTTCCACATCCGAGCGCTCCGCCACCGCTTTGCGTTGCCGCGCGATCAACGAGGCGGCCGGCAGCATGGCGAGCACTTCCTGGGCGGCGGTTTCGGGCGTTTGCGCGTCGAGCAGGTTGTTGCGTCCGTGCAGATGGCTCTTGAGTTCACGGAAAAACAATTCCTCTTCCCAACGCGAGGCGTAGAGTTCCACGAGGTCTGTGGCAGGGTGTTCCTTTTCATCGGTCAAGCTGGTCCGGAGCCGTATCGGCAGGGGGGGGTGGTTGAGTCTTCGTAGTGGATTTCGGCGCGGATTTCGCGCAGTTGGAGGGTGCCGGATTTGTGGCGGGTGTCCGGATCGGTCACTTCAACATCGACCAGCCATGAGCCGTCGGTGAGTTGCTTGACCCGGGTGGCCTTGAGGTTGGATTTGACGCGGAACAGAACGGCGGCGGCGGATTTTCCAAGCATTGGCTTGAGTTCCCACATCAGGGAGGGGGTGCCGAAGAGGCGGTCGGCGAGGAGGAGGCTGCGAGCGGTTGATGGAGGCGGGGTTCGACGAGGACCACACCGAGCAGATGGGCGAAGGCGGGTACTCCACCGCCTTTGCTACAGGCCGTTTTGCGTGCTTCTTCGTTGATGGCAGGGGTGTTGCGTAAATTGAACCGGGTGCCGTCGAAGGCAAGCAGGCGGTAACCGCGATGGAAGGCGCCGGGGTGGCGGGAGATGTCGGCGAGTGGTCGCAACACCGCGGGAAGGATCTCGTCGATGAGTTTCCAGCCGATGGAAAGCGCGCGCTGACTCAGGGCGCTGTCGGAAATGGTGATGCGGGTGATGGTTTTCACGTTGGCGGAAAAGGTGCCGGATCTGGCGAGTTCATGATAGACCCTGGCCATGATCCATTGCCAGGGGGTGAGTTTGGAGACGCCGCCTGCGCGAGGACCGTGACGAATGAAAATGAGCTGGCAACAGGCTTCATCAAACAGCGTGGAGAAGGCGCTGCCCCGCGAGTTCGGCAGTTCAAGCTCGGTTTACAAACGATTCCAGCAATGGGAACGGGCGGGCTTTTTCACCAGAATCTGGCAGGAGGGATTGGCGGAATACGACGGCATGCACGGAATCGCATGGGAATGGCAATGCGTCGATGGAGCCATGACCAAAGCCCCCCTGGCCCGGGAATGCGTCGGTCCCAATCCGACCGACAGGGAAAAAAACGGACGCAAGCGCAGCCTGCCGACCGACGGCAATGGCGTCCCGCTGTCGCTCGTCGCCGCCGGAGCTAACCGGCATGACGCCAAACTGCTCGTTCCCACCCTTGATTCGCTGGTGGTGGAGCGCCCCGATCCGGAGGAGACCGAGCAGCATCTTTGCGCCGACGCCGGATACAAGGGCAGGCCTTGCATGGAAGCGGTCACCGGAAGGAGGTACAAGCCTCACGTGAAACAACGGCGCGAGGAGGCGGAGGAGAAGAAAAAGGTTCCCGGAGCCAAGGCCCGCCGTTGGGTGGTGGAGCGGACACACTCGTGGCTCAACCGTTGGCGCAAATTGCTGGTGAGCTCTGAAAAGACCGAGGCCTCCTATGCCGGATTGCTGTCTTTGGCCGCAGCCTTGATCTGCTGGAGACAAACCATCACTATTTACGGATAATTTCTTAAAGGCATTGCTCTGAGACTGGCACTCTTGACGGCGCGGAAATTTCGTCTATTTTGGATGAAAAGGACGGAATTTAATGAATACCTTCACCTCAAATGCCGCCAAGCAGAAATTCGGAGAAGTCATCGAGCTTGCGCTTCAACAACCGGTTTCGATCACCCGTCACGGCCGGCCTTCGGTTGTGGTGACCTCGGATTCCGATTATCGGGAACTCCTGGCGCTTAGGTACGAGAGACTCAAGGAAGAAGTCGTCAAGGGGTTCGAGAGTTTCGGAAAAGAAGCTTCAGACAGTCCTTCGGTCGATGAGATCGCGGCAAAGGTTTTGGAGCGAACGCTGAAACGCTGACTTTCCTGTGGCCCGCTACGTTCTCTCTCCCTTGGCGGTCGCCGATCTCGAAGGGATTTTCGAATACACGCTCCTCACTTGGGGCGATGAGCAGTTCAGCCGTTACCGGAAAGCTCTTGTGATGGCACTCGAATCCCTGGCTGCCGATCCGTTCTCACGCAGGAGCAAGGCGCGCGACGATTTGATGGAGGGTTGCCGGCTATTCCGGGTCGAGCATCATTACATTGTTTACCGGGTCGCGGAGAATGGCATCGAAGTGGGCAGGATTCTTCATGAGCGCATGAATTTCGAGCGCCAGGTGGACGAAGATTCGTTCGAGAGGTGAGGAGAAGCGTATATTCCGCCCCCTTCCATGCTTCTAACAATTCAAAATCCAAGGACTTCTCTGAAGCTCCTCTGAAGGACTACTGACCGACTGCCAGGAATTTGCTTTTTGGCGTGCGGCGTTGAAACACCTGTTGGCCGGGCCAAGGGTAAGGAGAAAGGGAGGGTGCAGGGGAAGAGGGAGGCTTCACCCGTTCGCGAAGAGAAGGCCCACTTCGGGCGCAACCCGGGGGGCAAAAGGAAAAAAATAGAGGAGGTCACGGCTTGAATACGTTGAATGCGAGCATAGCCCTTGGCCCCACCGTGCAAAGGAAAATCGGCATCGGGTGTGGGTAGCCAACGGGCGAGCCGGCGGAAGTCGATGGCGGACCAGGCGACGAGGGTCAGGGCGCAGTCGTCATTAGGGTCCTCGCGTTCAGGCGTTCCGCCGTGCCTGACCTTGAACGTCAGGAAAAATTCAGCGCATCCATGTCGAAAACCACCGTGACGTCGTCCGGCAGGGTGGTCCGGGCGAGCACCGCCTGCACATGGCGGGTCAGCGGCCTGGCGCGGTCCGCGCGCAGCGTGATCTGGAACCGGAACTGCCCGTGCGAGCGCACCAGCGGCGAGGGCAGCACTTCGCCGAGGACGATGCCCGGAGGA
>CAZVSA010000001.1:19235-36510 GCA_964629955.1 uncultured Luteolibacter sp. | reverse complement strand
AGGAAGATGTTCCGAAAGCCTGAGGTGGAGCGTTTGCAGGGTGAACTCCGCGCGGCGCTCGTGGCCGGACCGGGCTGTTAGAACCGCGCAGTGGGCGTACGGGGGAAAGGAAAACTGCCTGCGGAACTCCAGCTCCTGTTCGGAAAAGCCGTCGAAGTCATGCTTTCTCGCATATTGGATCGACGGCGAATGTGGCGTGAAGGTCTGCACGATCACCTCGCCCTCCAGCTCGCCCCGGCCCGCCCGCCCGGCCACCTGCGTGATGAGCTGGAAGGTCCGTTCCCCGGCGCGGAAGTCGGGGACGTGAAGCCCCAGATCCGCGTTGAGGATGCCGACCAGCGTGACGTTCGGGAAATGCAGGCCTTTGGCGATCATCTGGGTGCCGATGAGAATGTCGATCTTGTGTGCCTTGAAGGCGTTGAGGGAATCCCGCAGCGCGTTTTTCCGCCGCATCGCATCCGCAGCGACGCGCGCGAAACGCGCCGAGGGGAGAACCTTCGCCAGCACTTCCTCCACCTTCTGCGTGCCGTATCCCTGGAGGGTGATGGAGGGGTCGTGGCACTCCGGGCATTTCCGCGGGACGATCGCCTGGTGGCCGCAGACATGGCACACGAGCCGTTCGTCCGTGCGGTGATAGGTCAGGGCCACGGTGCAGTGCGGGCATTGTTTGACGTGGCCGCAGGACAAACACTGCAACGATCTCGCAAAGCCCCTGCGGTTGAGGAAAAGGATCGATTGCTCGCCTTTTTCCAGCCGTTGCTCCAGAGCCGTGCGGAGCTTGTCGGATAGAATCGCGGGGCCGCCCTTGTGCTTGGCGGCTTCCTGGCGCATGTCCACGATTCTCACCAAGGGCATCGACTGGCCGTCGGCCCGTTCGTCGAGGCGCAGAAGGTTGTATTTTCCGGTCAATGTGTTGTGCCACGATTCCAGGGATGGCGTGGCGGAGCCGAGCACGACCGCGCACGGCTCGAAGGCGGCGCGGAGCACGGCGACATCGCGGCCGTGATAGCGGGGGGGATTTTCCTGCTTGTAGCTCGTCTCATGTTCTTCATCGACGAGGATCAGCCCGAGGTCCGGCAGGGGCGCGAACACCGCGGAACGGGCGCCGATCACGATCCGCGCCGTTCCGTTGCGGATGCGGTGCCATTCGTCGAACCGCTCGCCCTGGGAGAGGTGCGAATGCAGGACCGCCACCTGCTCCTGCATCGCGGCGAAGCGGGATTTGAACCTTCTAACCGTTTGCGGGGTGAGGGAAATTTCCGGGACGAGCACGAGCACCGTTTTGCCCAGATCCAGCGCGTGGCGCGCGGCCTGGAGATAAACCTCCGTTTTACCGGAACCGGTCACGCCCAGCAGCAGAACCGGCTTCGCTTTTTCCGGTTCCGCGACGGCGGCCAGCACGGCATCGAGCGCGAGCCGCTGGTCTTCGTTCAGGACCAGCGGTTGGGATTCCAGAATCTCTTCCACGCCGTCGGCCTCCGGATCGCGCCGGACTTCCTCGGTCTCCAGGCGGATTTTCCCGGATTTTTCCATGGCCTTGAGCGCGGCGGCGCTTCCCTCCCCGAGGTCCGCCGCCGGAAGACGGTTCCCCGGCGCGGCTGCCAGCAGCGAGAGGATGGTGTGCTGGCGCGGCGCTCGCTTCGCCAGTTTTTCCAGCGATTCCTCATCGGGGAGGGATGCCAGAACGGCGATCCGGCGCGTCTTCGCGGAGTTTTCCTCCGAGCGCACGGACTCGGGAAGCAGGGAGCGGACGACCGATTCGATACTGGAACCATAGTAGTTTGAAATCCATTCCCCCGTTTTCAGCAATACCGGGGTGATGAGCGGGAGCGGATCGATCAGGGACTCCAGCTCGCGGACGGCGAAGTCCGTCTGTTCCGCCTCCGCGACGGAGAGCACCGTTCCCGTGGCGGAACGGCGGCGCAGGGGAACGCGCACGCGGCAGCCGGGAAGCACCGCGAGATCCGGGGGTATGGCGTAGTCGAAGACCAGCTCCGAAGGTCCGTCAATCAGCACGCGTGCGATCACTCCGGAAAGCTGCCCGGGGAGGGAACCGCGGCCAAGGCTGATTTCACGGATCGATGCGCACCCGGTCGCCCGCCTGGGTCATGGAGAAGAGTTTGGCCGCGCTGGCCGCAGGCAGGCGGATGCAGCCGGACGACGCGGGATAGCCGGGCACATGCCCCTGGTGCAGGCCGAAATCGCTGCAACTGAGACGCTGGAAATAGGGCATGCTGGAATCGTAGATCGTGGACGTCCAGTGGCGGTGCTTGTTGGTGATCACGAATTCCCCGGTCGGGGTGCGTTTGCCTTTTTTCCCGGTGGAGACGCGGCTGCTGAAAATTTCGTTCCCGTCGCCATCGTACATCCACGCCTTCTGCTCGCTGAGACTGACGACGATGTGGCGTTCCTCGCGGCCGGGATCGCGGCCCAGCATGAGGCGCATCATTTTGATGTCGCTGCGCCGGGAGGCGAAATTGATCGGCCAGAGCCGCGCCGAGCGGGTCCAGACGCTTTTTTTGGCACCGGCATCGATGAGCTTGCGGGCGAGATCCAGATCCCCGGAGTCCGCGGCCACCATGAGGGGGGTGACGTTGCGGTCGCTGCGAAGCGCCCAGCGGATCACGCCCGCGCGCGCGGAATCGATGAAAACCGGCGCGACGGGATGGGTGAAAGGGAGATTCGGGTCCGCGCCGGCATCGAGAAGATCGCCCGCGGTTTGCACGCATCCGGTGACGATGGCGAGGTGCAGGGGAGTTTGTCCTTCGGGAAGGCGCAGGCGGGGGTTGGCCCCGTTTCGGATCAGCAGGCTTGCGATGAAATCGTGGCGGTTGCGGATGGCGGCGGCGAGCGGGGTATCGAGCGCGGGAGGCGGAATGGAGTTCGGGTGGACCCCGCAGGTGAGCAGCAGCTTCACCATCCTGGCGTCTCCGTTTTTGCTTGCGATGAGGAGCGCCGCACCGGCGGGCTGCCCGTAGTCGAGCAGCAGTTTGGCGAAGCTTCCCTGCCCGCGCGCGACCGCCGCTTCCACCGGCAACAAGCCGCCGGGGCCGCGCGCGAAGGAATTCGTCCCATGGGAAAGAAGCAGGCGCGCCCCGGCGAGATCCCGGGAATCCATCATTTCCCGGATGGCGGCGGATGCTCTCGCGGCATCCGGCCGGATGCCATGCCGGAGAAAGGCATCGAGCAAGGCGGACTTTCCACCGGTGAGAGCCAGATCCAGCGGGCTGTCGGAAAATCCCGGAGCGGTCAGATGCGGGTCCGCCCCGGCGGCGAGCAGGGTTTCCACCTGATCGGCCCGTCCCGCGGACGCGGCGGCTTGCAGGGGTGTGGGGCTTCCGGGAGACGGTAAATTGAGGTCCGCTCCGGAGGAGGCGAGCCCGGGGATGAGATCGAGCCAATCCTGTTGGAGCGCCAGATGAATGGTCGTCGCACCGTGTGCGCCGGTGGCCGCGGGGTCCGCTCCCAGAGCGATCAAATCTTCCGCAATATCCCGCCTCCCCGTCTTCATGGCGAGGTGGAGGAGCTGGTTGCCCTCCCGGTCCGCGAGGTGGGGATCGGCCCCCGCCTGCAACATCGTGCGGACCGCCGCCGTCCTGCCGTGGCGGATCGCCCATGGCAGGATTTTTTCGCCGGATGCCATCAGACCGTCCGCGCCCGCACCATGTGCGATGAGCCGTTCCGCGACGGCGGTTTCCCCCGATTCGACCGCCGCGGCAAGGACGCTGGAACCGTCCGGCGCGGCGGCATTCACATCCACTCCGGCGTCGATCAGATGAAAAACCAGCGGAAGATTCTTGTTTTCCAAGGCGATCCGCAGCGGTGTGCGGCCTTTTTCATCCACTTGTTCCGGGTGGACTCCCGCCTCCAGCAACAAGCCCGCCCGCCGGGTATCGCCGTTGCCCACGGCTTCCACCAGAGAGCGGCCGGAGATCTCGACCCCCTGTTTGGAAAGCTCTCTCAAGGCGCGTTTTTCCGGGGTGTCGCACGACACCAGCCCGCCGGCGACCGCCAACAGCGGCCACCACCGGAATACGGGAAAAATGGAGCGGATACCGCACACGGCAACCATGATGCTGCCGGATTTTCCGAGAAAATCAAGTCTCCAGCGTTTTGCCGGGAAACAAATCACCCTGGAAGCCCTCAATAATCATCCGGGCCCCAGGGTGAATTACTGACAATAATCCTTAATTGCGACGTTTACGAACCAAGACGCCCGTTCCCAATAGCAGTCCCAAGCCGAGAACCGAGGATGGTTCGGGAATGGGGGATGCGGGAATGTCACCTACAATGATACCATCCAACCATAGGTTGGAGTCCAACGCTTCGTCCCGCGCGTTCACAATACCGAAGTAGAAAGTATAGTCGCCTGCTTCGGTAATGTCTATATTGAGTGTCTCCCAACCGTTGATTGTCGTGCCAGCTTCGGGGCCTACGGTTCCGAGACTGGCAAACAACGACACATTGGCGGGTGCTCCGTTGAGGCTGATTCCATAAAACGCCCAATCGTCGAATGGCAGGTAATCCTGTTCGACGAAATTCCAGCGGAATTGAAAACTGTCACCAGCTACCGCGGATACGGTCTGATAAATCAAAGATCCATTGGTGGGAGCTTCTCCCCCTCCTGAGGCTTGTAGTGTTGCCAAACTAATGCCCATGGTTGAAGCGATAGTGCCGGCATCCGCGCCATTGGTGACCAGCAAGGCGGAGTAATCACCGGAATCGGGATTGATGATTCCCGCAACATCATAATCTCCGAGAGAAGAAACGGAAACATTACCGAGCGTAGTCCAGCCGGTTAGATCGCCGGTTTCAAAGCCGCCATTGATCACAGCTCCGTATGAGGAACCTGTCAAAACGGCAAACATTGCAAGTCCAAGTCCCTGTTTTGATAGGGTTAGAGCGGGAGGTGTTTTTTTCATAGTGTGATTATTGATCGAAGAAGTAAAGTATCTTATTACGAACTTCACTGGCATTTCCTATTTTTTTAGGTGAATCCCTGCAAGAAAAAAAATATTTACTTTCGGGGAAGACATCCTGCCAGTTGTCTCGAAAGCTTCGCACCGGAGCCGCCGGGTCTGTTGTGGAGGAAAATCACTTCCTGATCCGGAAACCGCTGACGTTTTCCAGCGGGGGAATCGTTTCCACCCGGAAGTTCCGGATGTGATGCGCCACCGGCGACTCCTCGGAAATTTCCCTGATGAAGGCGTTCACTTCGCTTTCCTCGCCCATCGCTTCCAGCTCCACCGTGCCATCGGCAAGATTGCGCACTTTTCCGCATACCTCGAAACCACGAGCGAGGTCCTTGGTCGTATAGCGGAAACCCACGCCCTGGACGCGGCCTTCAAAAATCACTCGTTTCGCGATGGTCATGGGGAAGAATCGAACCACTTCACGGTGGCGGGTTCCGAGATGTTGAGAAAACGGAGACGGGTGGGCGATACCCTGGAAATCCGCAGGTAGCGCTCCTCATCGGCGGGCAGCAGCTCGCCGGGTTTGGCCGTGCCGTCCCGCCCGGCCATGGCGGAGATCCGATCCAGCGCCATTCCTTCCAGGCTGTCCGTGGATTCGGCGCTCTGAAGCTCCACATCCCATACCAGGCCGGAAGAAAATTCACCTTCCGGAAACAGGAGGTAACGGTCGTTTTTCCAATCCGCCGCGATCTCGAACGAAGCCCCCACGTCGCCGAGCGGATCGAGCCCCAGCCGCAGGCCGAGCTGGCCGGCGGATTCGCCGAGGAACGGCTCTTCGGGAATTTCCGGCATCTCCAGCTCCCCGGGCGGAAGCGGGGGTTCGCCCGGAAGCAGAATCTGCCGGGTGGAGTGCGGCGGATTGCGGAAGGCGGCGAGAAATTTCTCCGTCCCCTGCACATGCAGCGTGTCCGCCAGACCTTTCCCCTCGATCACCGGAAAGACGGTGATTCCCTGGATGAAAGTCGGCAGGCTGTTAAAAAGCTGCTCCACTTCATAATCCTCCTTCATGGGCATGAACCCGATCGAACGTGCGTTCGCCGCCAGATGCCGCGCTTCCGATCCCGCCGCCGCGCCCTGGTGGAGGGCTTCCCGGGCCCGCGCCGCGTCATCTCCGGGATAGGAGGGCGGAGGGGGGAAATGCTGGTGCAAAAGAATCCGCGCGAGCAGGCGCACCAATGCGGCCTCATCCGGAACCTCCTCGATCGAAAACTGGTCCGTCACCCAGCCTTCGCCGGTCACGTCGTCAAACCATGCGCGCGCGCCGACGGAGCGCACCGCGGTGAGCTGCGGAAGCAGGCGGTCCTGCGGATCGATCCAGCCGATCCTCGCATACGCTTCCTCGCGGAAATCGATTCCCGCCGGGCCGAAGCGGCTTTCGTACGCCGCCGCGATCCTGCCGCGCAATTCCTCCGTCACGATCCGGTGGACCACCGGATTGGAAAGAAAGGTCAGGCCGAATTCCTTCTCCGCGCGGTCGATCAATTCCTGCGGCACCGCGAATTCCCCGCCGCCCTGCGCCAGCGAGCGGAGGGCTTCGTTTTCCCGGATGAGCACGTCGATCTCATCGGCGGCGAGCTGGAGCTGGCTTTCCAAGGATTCCAGGTATCCCTCGGCGGCGGTGGCGCGCCAATGCAGGCCCTGAAGAATCCCACCGGCGCCAATGGCACCACCCAACAACCAGGGAAGCAGACTTTGGGGCGAAGGCACGGCTTGCGTTGCGGAAACCCGGATCTTCTCAGCGGCGGAGCGGGCGGCCGCTTGGGTTCACCGTCCTGCGCTGGTTGTTTTCCTGGAATGGATTGGCCTCCAGAGCGGATGGTTTGAAATCGCCTCCGAGAACCTCTTCCGCCTTTCTCCCCGGAATGAGGGTGATGGCGATCGGGGCGCTCCGCTTGCCGTGGGCGTTGTAGGTGTAAATGAAGCGGCGCACGGGCATCTCGCTTCCGTTCTTGTCCGTTCTTTTCACGCGGGAGTCGAAAAGCTGTTCCTCCACGAGCTGGCCGTCCGTTCTGCGGTAGCCGTAGCGGGCTTTGTAAAGCTCCTGGTTCTGCCCGTCGAAGATTTTGCAACCCCGCGGGTTTCCATGCTCGTCCATCGTGTAGACGATCATCGTTTGCATGTTTCCGTTGCCGGTGAAATTCTTTTTGGTGAGGGTCTTGTTGTCCGGGCTGCGGATGAAAACCGCCTTGGATCCGTCTTCGTTGCTCATCACCCGCACGTTGGGGCCGTCCACCGCATCAAATCCCTGCCCTGAACAAAGCGGGGAAACGCACAACGCGGCCAGGCACGCGGCGGTTTTGAGAGTTGTCACAAATCGCATGGGCGACAGACTACGGCAATGCGGGGAGGGTGCAAGCCGTCAATTTTGCCTCGAAAATGAAAACCACGGAATACACGGAAAGGTGGGAGAAAAGTTATTGGTGATTTGTGATTCGTTATTGGGGAAGATGCATGGCTCCAATCTGCTGAAATTCCGTGGTTTCCGTGCCTTCCGTGGTTCGCTTTCTTCCTGTTTAGACTTATCAGCATGATCTGGAGCACGCGGCGAATGCCCATTTCCCTCTCCCGCGAGGCCCGCGTCATGGGAATCCTCAACATGACGCCCGATTCTTTTTCGGACGGCGGCAGCCATGTCGATCCGGTGGAGGCGCTGGCCCACGCCAAAAAGCTGATCGGGGAGGGTGCCGCGGTGATCGATGTCGGCGGGGAATCCACCCGGCCCGGAGCCCCTCCCGTGAGCGAGGCCGAGGAACTGGCGCGGACGATTCCCGTCATATCCGCCTTGCGCGCGGAATGGGATGGCTGGATTTCGATCGATACGATGAAAGCGGCCGTCGCACGGGAGGCGCTCGCCGCCGGGGCGGACATCGTGAACGACGTGAGCGGACTCACCGCAGATCCCGGGATGCCCGGCGTCTGTGCGCGCTCCGGTTGCGGGGTGGTGGTCATGCACATGCAGGGCACTCCGCAAACGATGCAGATCTCGCCGAGTTACGACGATGTGGTGGCGGAGGTCCGGGAGTTTTTCCGGGAGCGGTTTTCCGCCCTGACGGAGGCGGGCATCGCCCCGGAGGCCATTTGCTTCGATCCCGGAATCGGTTTCGGGAAAACCCTCCGGCACAACCTCGAATTGCTGCGCGCGCTGGACCGGCTGACGGTGGAGGGCCGCCCGATGCTGCTCGGGGTTTCGAGAAAATCCTTCCTCGGCAAGCTTCTGGAAACGGAAGATCCGGCCTGCCGGGAGTGGCCGACGGTTGCGCTCACCGCATACGCCCGCGAGAAGGGGGTCATGCTCCACCGTGTCCATGCCGTCCGGCCGAATGTGGAAGCCCTGCGGATGACCGGGGCGATTCTCCACGGGATGCCGTGACCGGCGGCGGCGCGATGGTTTTTCAACCGCGCTTTCCGGGCTTTGCGGGCTCGGCCTTGCGGCCCACGGCGAAGCGATACCGGTCAACCGCATCCACAATGCCCGCGGCCAGGGCTTTCTGGTAGGCATCGTTCTGGATGAGGCGCGCCTCGTAGGGGTGGCTCATGAAGCCGCCCTCGAAAAGGATCGCCGGATGGCGCACGCCCGTCAGCACGCTGAAGCGCGCGCGCTTGATGCCGCGGTCGAAGGTGTTCGTGCCCAGCCGCCGGAGGACGGAGCCGTGGATGGCGGTGGCCAGAGCGATGTTCGCCGAATCGTGCTCGTTGCCCGCTCTTGCATGGCTGTCTCCCGCCACCAGGCCGCGGCCATAGTGGGAAACCCCGGGAGGGGAGAGGGTGAACGTCTCGATGCCCCGGGCGGCGCGTCCGCCGGAGTTGAAGTGGAGGCTGATGTAAATGGAGCTGTCCTTCACGGAATTCGCGAAATCCACGCGCTCCTGAAGGGAGAGATAGCGGTTGCTGTCCCGGGTCATGAGCACCTTGTAGCCCTTCGCCTCCAACTGGCCTTTCAGGCGCATGGCGAGGTTGAGATTGTATTGGGCCTCCGTTCCGTAGGGGTTGGTGGCGCCGGGGTCTTTTCCGCCATGGCCGGGATCGAGAATGACGGTGCGGAAATTCCCCGCGTTGTGGATGAAGTTCGGCCGGAGCACCGGGTCGATCAGTTTCGCGAGATCCAGCCCCGAAACGAGCACCTTCGCGCCCCGTGCTTCCACCGCGTTGCTGAACACGAATTTCACGTTGTTCATCAGGCACTCTTGGGAGCCGATCCGGAGTTTCATCAGGACTTTGGAATTCTCCAGGGTGATCGAGTTGCCCGAGCGGGTCATTTTGTCGAACCCGTAGAAGTTTTTGATGCTCTCGACGGAGATGTAATTCCGGCCATCGATTTGCACGACATCCCATTGTCCGCCCGGAGGGGTCTGGGCGGCGGCGGGGACGGCCGTCATGACGCAGGCTGCCAGCACGGCCACGCCGGAGAGACGGGCGAGCGGGCGCGTGATTCTGGTGATGGAAGGAAACAGTCGCACGGGGTTTCCCGCTTGGCTATCAGGTCCGGAGCGGGATGACAAACTGTTTCCTCCGGGAAGATCAGGACCGCCTCCCGGGTGACCTGGAAGTTTCATGCCCCTGCCGCGGGACGCGGCAGCCACTTGGAAGAGGGTGAGGATCAGGGGACCCGGAAGATTTGCTGGTTCGAGGGGTCCCGTGCGAGCTGCCCGCTCCGGAGTTCGGAAACATCGATCACGTTGTGCGGGGCATAGGGGCTGATCACGTGGTCCGGGTTGGCCGTCCGTTCGGCGACCGGATAGGAATCGCGCGTGGGCGGCGGATTGGGTGGGGCGGGCTGGCGCGGGGGCGCGGGCTGGCGGGGCGGGGGATTGTAGGTGTTGTTTCCGCCATGGCCGGTGCCGGGGGCGGGGCCGTAGCGCCCGTCGCTGGGTCCGGGCGGCTGGTTCTGCTGCCACCGCGGGTTGTCGTATCCGGAGTTCGGGCCGTAGAGACGATCGTGGTAAGGGGGAACGTGCCTTTGGGGCGGCGGCGGGGGCCTTCTCCAGTTGGGATCGTCGTAATAACTCGGCGCACAGGCGGCGAGGAATGTGAGACCTAGAATGCCCGGCAGGATGGAAAAACGGATCATACGCGTGGGACGGGGATAATGGGGAAACTATTCGACGCGGGACGGTCTTGCAATCAGATGCTTGGAAAGGATCGCCAGTTTGCGGGGTTTGGAAAGCTTATATCGCTTGGCAAAAACACGGAATCCGCCGGCTCTCATTTTCCGCAACAGGGCCAGATAGATGTCCGCCATGATTCTTGCCGGAAGCAGGGCGGCCCGGTCCCGTTCCGGCAGGATTTCCGCCGCCTCGCGGTAAAAGCCTTCCGCCCGGCGTGCCTCGTATTCCATGAGCGCGGTGAATCGGCTGTCGTGGACATTTGCCGCCAGATCCTCCGGGGTGTATTGGAATTTTTCCAGATCCTCCAGCGGCAGGTAGATCCGGCCGCCGTTGGCCGCATCCTCCCCGACATCGCGCAAAATGTTCGTCAGTTGCAGCGCGTGCCCCAGAGCCACCGCGTAGCGCTCGGACGCCGGATCGACACAGCCGAACAAGCGGATGGAAACCAATCCCACCGCGCACGCCACTTTCCATGAGTAGCCGGACAGCTCCTCCCATGTCGCGAAGCGCCGTGGAGTGAGATCCATCGCGCAGCCGTCGATGATCGCCGCCAGCAGCTCCGGAGGAACGTCATGGTGGGTGAGCAGGGAGGAAACTTCGCGCTCCAGGGCATCCGGATTCCCGAAACCTCCGGTGAGGCCCTGTTTCCAGTGATCGAGGCGCGCCGCGCGCTGCTCCGCGGTCATGCCCGGATCGTCCGAGAGATCGTCCATGGTCCGGCAGAACGCATAGAAAATGGTCATCGCCTCGCGCCGCTCGCGGGGCAGGATTTTCAGGGCGAACGCCAGATTCGATTTGGCCCGCCGGGTGATTTCGGAGGCGACGGACACAATGACGACGGATCAGCGGATGAAGCCCCAATGCCCGGTGGTGACAGGCCAGAGGGAGAAAAGTGCGGGGCCCACCAGATTGAATTCCTTGACGGTTCCCCAATAACGGGAGTCCAGGGAGTTGCCCGTGTTGTCCCCGAGAGCCGCGTACTCCCGCATCCCGGGGGGGGCCTCCAGCCGCAGCCGCAGCGAGGAGGAGGGCGAGGACAGATAAGGCCCTGCCAGCGCGAACTCGTAGCCTTCGTGGCCGGCGGGGAAGGGAGGGCCGCCTTCCGCGACCTTTTGGATCATCGGCTCCTGCGCGATTTTTCCATCGATCAGGAGGTTCGGAGGCTCGATGGAAAGGGTGTCGCCCGGCACACCGCAAAGGCGCTTGATGTAGTGCGATCCTCCGCCCTGGGGGCCGCTGTGCTGCCGGATCCCTTCGATGTCGATGGTGTCGAAGACGAACACCTCGCCGCGCTTCGGCTTGCGGAAGTGATAGGAAAACTTGTCCACCAGCACGAGATCCCCCGTATCGATCACCCCCTCGGCGACCACCGTCCCGGCGGGCAGCACACCCTGGTTGTGCATGGCTTTCTGTACGGCTGCGCGCAGGCCCGCGTCCCTTACGGGATTGGCCAGCGAAGGGAGCCGCAGGGGCGGGGAATCATGGAAGTGCAGCTCCGAGCGGCTGAAAAAATGGAAAAGCTGGAAATCCCGGACCTGGGCGTCCCCCCGGGCGTCGAACGCCACGCGCCGGTCCCTGTCGTTCACCACGTGCACGTAGCTGCGGCCGCGGAGCAGTTTTTCCACCACCCGCACCGGAAAGGACGGCCACTCCTCTTTCGCCAGCGGCGTGCCGGTGATCCCGTTCAGGGTCGGCTGCATCGAGCCGGTGGGAATCCGGAAAGGCTGGAGGTAATACGCGCGCAGCCCCAGGGCGATCACGATCGCAACGAACATCACCTCCACGTTTTCCTCGAACCATCCCTGGGGTTTTTCCCGAGGCAGGGCGTTCTCGCATGTCGCCCTCAGTTGTTTGGAGGCTTCGGCCACCTTCGCGCGGTCGCCGGATTTCGCGGCATCCAGCAGGTCCGTCCTCCGGGACTCGATCTCGTCCACCCGCTCCGGAGTCAGGAGGTCGCGTTTGTAGTCCACGAATTTCCTCGCCCCCTTGGCCAGCAGCCGGGCTTCCTTTTTCCACTTCGGAGTGAACATGCCGCCGAGTGTCGGCCCTCGGGCCGGGCTCTGCAAGCGTGCCTTTGTCCGGATCGCCACGCCGGATCACCCGAGCCACTCCCTGATCTTCTCCACATGCTCGAACCACCTCAGGCTGCCCGGAATCCCCGGCCGCCACCAATTGTCCCCCAGCGTGAACTTCGCGTGGCAGCGATGATGGAATGCCGGTTGATCGCCGAGAAGCTGAATGATCGCGCGCCCCAGCCCGGCATCGTCCAGATGAATCCGGATCTCCTCGCTGGCCCATGCCCACGGCTGTCCCGCCCGATGCCAGCTCATCCGCCACACATCCTTGTCGCCATGGGTGATCCGATAGAGTTCGCGCCAGTCTTTGTTCAATATTCTCATCTCCGCCAGGGGCCGCAGGCAGCGATCCATGTCGATCAGGATCTGCCCGGCCTCCATCTCCCACTCGGGGCGTGGGGAAACTCCACAATGCCGCCACAAAGGATGATAGGGCTCCGAGGCATTGAAATCCCGCCAGAAGAGCGCTCCATTTCGCTGATAACCTGCATCTTCCAGCAGCCGGTCCGGATGAACGAGCGGCAGAACATCGGCATCCAGAAAAAGCACATGACGTGCTCCCGCCTGGAGCACCGCGTCCGTTTTCGCCGTCCATGGGTGCCCCTCGTAGCCCTTGATCACCCGCACTTCGACATCGTTTTCCCGGAAAAACCGGCGGTAAGGGCCGGGATCTTCGCCCGGGAGGATGAAGACGACGTGAGGCCACGGATTTCCCAGGGCCCGCACCTCCAGCACCTGAACGGCCGCCCCCAGCAGGTAGGGACCTCCCGCCAAAGTGACGATCATCTTCTCGATCCGGCTCATGGACTTCACCAGGCGCCGGCCGCTCCCGCGTTGGCTTCGGACATCGCTTCGGGATGAAGGAACGGCAGCCCGAACAGGTGGAGCCAAAGGCGGTCCAACGCTTGTGCGTGGCTGTGATGTTCACGGGCGAGCTTTCGCATCACCGGAATGCGGTTTTCCGGCAGCCGGCCCAGCCTGTCGTTGCGCACCGCGAACATCGGCGACGCGGCGGTGCGCGCCAACACCGCCCGCCACGCCTCGTCGGCGAGTTCCGTCAAGCCGCATCCATCCAGGAAGTGGCTGCTCACGTGGCACCCTTCCGGAAGGTCATGATACGAGCGGTAGTCCCGCAGGAACCGGACGCCGCTTTCATCGGCCCGGCCGATGAGATTCAGCGTCGCCGCGCCGCACAGCTCCGGTTCTCCTGCCAGAACCTGAACCTCGCCCCACCCGCCGCGATGTTGAAGCGCGTGGATGAACCGCCGGTTCCACGAAAGCGGATCTCCACCGCAAAAGACCGTCCAATGATCCCCGGCCTCGTGAGCGAAATTTCCGACATGATGCAGATAGGAATCCGCCTCCCGCCCGCGATTCGGAAGCGTGACCAGATGATCGATCCGCTCCAGCACCTGCCTGTTCAGGATCCGCTTTCCCTTGTTGTAAACCGCCACCTTCACTTCCAGGGGCAGTTTGAGAATCCACCGCAGATCCTCATCGTAGCGGGCCACCGCCAGCGTCAGTCCCCCGCTTTCCGTGCCTTGCGGCATATCGTCCCCATCCCCCGGCCGGGTTACGGCCGCCCGCGCCGCTTCCGGCTTCCGCGCCGGCCATGATGGACCTTGCCTTTTTTTCCGCACCAACAGATCCGGATTGCCAAAGTAAAGGACCTCGCTCCTCGGGTTTGCCCAGGTCACATATTCCACATCCAGCGGAAACCAATGGTTCACCCCCGCCTCGTTCAGCGGATAGAACGTAAGCACCCCGCTGAACGCGAGCCGCGGATACACCGCGGCCAGCAGAAACCATTCGTCGAAGCCATACGTCGGCCAGTCGGTTCCCATGATCGGAAGCGTCCTCTTCCCCTTCTTGCCCGCCCCGATGGTGCACCGGTCCGGCATGCCGCCCCGCAGCGTGTGCCACAGGAATGCCTTCATCAAAAGCTCCACCGGCTGCCCGCCCACCGCCCCGAATTGGCACGCGATGATCGGCCGGTAAAAGCCCGGATCATTCCCGTTGTACAGGAACGAGTCGTAGATATAGGGCACCCGCCACATCCCCAGCCCCGACTTCATGATCATTTCGGTGCGCTCCACGTTCACCAGCACGTCCCGCCCCCGGTCCGAATCCGTCACCGTCACCCAGCGGTCCTTCTCCTCAAGCGCCAGAAACCGCCACAGCGCCCCCGGGTTGTGCCGGATCGACGAGCTGCGCATCAGTTTCACCTCGCAACCCGCCGCGACCAGATCCTCCACCAGAAACTCCAGATCCGCCGCCAGATACACCCGGAAAACGACTTCCGGCCGCACCTCCTTCAGATACGCCGCCCCGTCCAGCAGCGGCTGCACGTAGTGGTCCCACGGCGGGTAGCGGGAAATCAGCCCCTCCTTGGCCGCATTCATCATCAGCTCGCGCGTGATCGGAGGCAGCTCGCCCTCAGCGTTCTGAGCCTTCTTCCAGAACAGGCTCGTCACCACCAGGTGCTTTCCTGACCGCTCGTTGAATGTCCGTGCCACATCCAGCAACTCTTCCAGCCTTTCCGCCTCATCGGAAGTCACAAAGGATTGATATTCTGCGAGTTGCTCGTCTGTCAGCACAGGGTAAATGTCGGTCCAGCTCATAAAAATGCGTGATGATTTCTGTCCGCGGAATAATTCTTGATGTCCGGTGACGAAAGATCTTGCCTCCCCCCCCCCCATTCCGTGGCAAGAACCAAAATGTAGTTGAAAAAATAATCCTCGAACCACCATGAACCCATCGAATCTCCCAATCTCCGGTAATGACATCACCCGTCGAAACTTCATGAAGAAGTCCGTGCTCACCGCAGGAGCAGTCACAATTCTCGCACAGGGCGTGGGATTGGCGGAAGGGAGCTCGTGTTCACACATTTGGGTAAAAAATGGAGACATCCTCCCGCATGGAGTCTCTTGTAAGGCTGCTCAAGTATGTTCAATTTGTGGTGATTCACAAACTTGGAATTCGCATTTTCCCCCTGGAATCCCGAACAACAATGGATGGGTAGCTTGCACGTGTGCGAGAGCGAACAAATTCAATCTGAGTGACGATCCGCAGGCCCCGCCGTGCCAGTGGTATCCTAGGGCAACTCCCGTGTAATCCTAAATTTCTCGGGACTCTCGTGGATATGTAGCTCATGACCGAGCGCTCTATTCTTCCTTAAGAAGTCCATCTCAACTCGCCTCTCATGCGAATATCCAATCTCAATCTGGTTTTTATTCTCGTAATCGCGGCCCTGCTGACTGTTATATTTTTTCAAAAGGGAGAAATTGGTGGAGAATCCGAGACGACAACGCAGTTAGAAGTTCAACAGCCTCAGAAAAGCGTTCTTCCAGAGTCAAGGATGGGTTCGCACTCAGTCCAAATCAAGGAAAACACTGTGCTTCCAGCGGCAAAGAGCACTTCGTATCAAATCACACCCAACGAAGCTCGCGATCAAATCGATAAAGCCAATCAAAATACCGACCTTTGGAAAAAACGGCTGCTGCTTTCCAATATCCTCTTTAATCTTGCCCAAAGTGGATATTTTCTGGAAGCGCTGGAACTAATTGATCAAGTTCCCGGGAATATTAGAGAAAGTCAGATCCAGATGATCATGGAAGGGAATAATGTGCCAATCGAACAGCGCTTGGAGATGTTAAATCGTTTCAGTGACGATAATGATCGTCTTGCAGGGTCCAAGGGACTCTTCCGCTCCATGAGCATTGATGAGATTTTGGATTTTGATATTTCAAGTTATTCTTTCAGTGACGAATCACTCAGAAAGAACGTTGGGTCCGCAATCAGTAAATCCATCCAAGAAAAAATTCAGTTTTTGCACGATACCGAACCGGTTGGATTTGAGAGTTCCGAGAATAAATTGATGAATCGAGCATTGGAGATGGCCGGTGAAAAGCAGATCACAGCATCACAACTTGGTGAAGTCCTAGATTCCACTTCCGCACTTTCACCGTTTGACCGGTGGGAGTATGTTCAGTCCGTTGGTTTCAATAATGACGACGCAGGGCTGGATTGGCTCCAACGATCGACCATTGAGAGAATGGTCATAGCTGATAGCACCAAGGCAATATCAGAGCTGACGGCTTATGTTGATTCGCACCCCGACTCCAATGCACTCGGGGCCGCGGTTAGCTCTTGGTACCGATTGGACGGCGCTGGAGCGAACGCGTGGATTGTCGGCCCGGCAGGCAAACTGCCTCCATTGCAAAAGGATCGGGTGCTGGAAGTTGTCATCCGCATGGCTTTGGAGGATGGAGATCAAGAAACAGCAGAGAGCTGGGCCGCTCAATTAAGTGATCCCGCCCTGAAGGAAAAAATTCTCAGAAAATGAAAGATAGTGAAAGGCTTACTCCCATGTTTTAGCTGATTTTTCACAATTATCTAACGTTCGAGAGAGACCGTGATTTACTTTGAAATGATTTGAAGCCGTCCGACATGAATCGCAAGATTGCAATTTTACTGACTTCTGCTGCAATTCTACTAGTTGTGCTGATGGGATATTTTCAGAGCGGGCACCTTGAAAAGAAAGAAGCCGACACCTCGCGGCAACAGCAACTTGCGGCTTCTCGCGAAGAAAGTGCCGTTAAAATCATAGCGAAACCGAATTCTGTCCGAGAACAACAGCGGGAAATGCGACCGCTTTCGAAACCTATTCCCTTCGTCATTAGCCCTGAAGAAGCAGCCGAACAAATAACCAGGATCCGAAATGAAGTCGCGGATCTTTCAATGAGACGCATCCGGACATCTACCATCCTATTTAACCTCGCTCAAAACGGCTACTTCGACGAGGCATGGGACTTGATCGATCCAAGCGCTGGGTTTATAAGAGAAGGCGAGATCATGAGAATCATGGAAGCTATCTCTGGGGTCAGTCCCCGCAACGAAACAAAAATAGCTTGACTCGGCATGGTTTGCGGGGGGAGTGTGCGGCATGGCGAGGCCGATTCGATTCGAATATCCGGGGGCGATTTACCATGTGATGGCTCGCGGGGATGGCTGGAAGACGAGTCAATGATCTGAAAAAATGTGACATTGCGGGGACTGACCCCAACGACCGGCTGCCCGCCCACCGCCCCGAATTGGCACGCGATGATCGGCCGGTAAAAGC
>CAZVSA010000001.1:15353-19135 GCA_964629955.1 uncultured Luteolibacter sp. | reverse complement strand
TATTCTGCGAGTTGCTCGTCTGTCAGCACAGGGTAAATGTCGGTCCAGCTCATAAGAATGCGTGGTGATTTCTGTCCGCGGAATAATTTTTGATGTCTAGTGACGAAAAACCTTGCCACCCCCCCCCCAGTTCGTGGCAAGAACAAAAACGCGTTTGAAAAAATAACCCTGCAAACTACCATGAACCCATCGAATGATCCCGCTCCCGGAAATGGCATCACCCGCCGCAGCTTCATGAAGAAATCGGCGCTAACAATAGGTGCAGTTACTATTCTTGCCAGAGGCGAAGGCCTCGCCAATCCAAGTAGCGGAGCTAAGGTATGGGAGATTCGAGCTGCTGAGGTTGCACTAGCCGACGAGGCCGAAGGTTCAGGCACCGCAGGCACATGCCTCTACGACGAACTTGGACACCCTCTGGCGACGCCAAAAGCATCTATGAAAACGCTCCAGCTAATCGTTACAGGCGATTCGACCGAATGGGGCAGTTCGGCGACGAGTAATATCTCAATTGTGGTTCAGGAACACGCGAAGTATGAGCCCAATCCGACGACCGAGCCCGACGTTTGGGTAGATATGACAGACGCTCAATTCGCCGCCCACCGCGGAGGGATGCGTGATGTTCATGAAGTTGATGCGGCACTAGTAAAATCAATAGACGGAGATACTGGGGAAGTAACCCGGGATTCGCAAACTCCTCTTGAATACAACGAAACGAAGAAAGGCATTAATATTACGCTTTCTTGGAACGAGGACACGCTGAATATCTCCTTCGGGGGGGCAGGAGTTCCGGCAGAAGAGAAGTCCACAACTCCCAATTTCCCGACGAGACATCGCGTAATTTCAAATTAAGAAATGGAACAACAACCCGGGAACCGGAGAACGCTGCTTCATTTAAACAGATATTTGCTCCAGTGAAAATTGCTTTTGCATTCCTGATTCTCACGGTTTCCGCCATCCTGATCTATTTTAAAGTGCAAACTGCGGACCGGAGAACCGACCTCAAATCGGATATCCGGTCTGCTGCCAATCAGCGAGCACCCGACCCGCTTCTGGATTCAGATCGAAGGCAACTTAGTGGACGATCAACTTCCTCTGATCGGACTAGAGCAACGACCGAACGTCAAATGCTTCTTCGGGAGCTGGAATCCGCCTATACTCCCCGGATCGACCCCGGACGACTATTGCAGATTTTGGAGGAAATCAAAGATGGTGAACTTCTGTTAGACGATGAGGTGCTAAGGATCTATAGTAGTGCGATTGCTGCATTTTCTGTAGATGAACTCGTTGCTTTGACTCATTTATGGCCCACCGAGTTCGAAGAAACCAACCTTCTCACGGCAAAAGCATTCAAACAATTCAGTGATATCGCGCTCGTATTCAGAAGGCGAGACGATCCTCAACAAATTCTCGATTTTTTAGCTGCCATACCATCTGATCATAAATTCAGGAACGAAATGCTTTACAAGGTAGCTCAAAGCATGAAGATGTTCTCACCCTCAGAGATTTCGCATTATCTTGAGCATTTCCCGGATGAGGACCAAAGAGAAATCGCCAGGGGCATTGTTGCCAGAATTAGAAACTCAGGATCCAACGATGCGAATCGCGTGGAATTGTTGCGCGAATATCTCGAAGAAATTCGTGACCCCAGCGTGATCGCTCCGCTTGTTAGCCTCCATTTGGAAATGACCGCCAAGAGCGACCCTCAAGCTGTGCTTGATTGGGTCCGCGATCAAGATCCCGGCTTGGCAGCGTCCTGGGATGAACCGGTTATTCGTGCACTGGTTAAGGACTATCCGGTGCAAGCAGCCGACTACGTGAACGAAATCCTAGCCACTCACGAAAAAGCACGCGCTGATAAAGCGCTGGAATACATGATAAGAGAGTATTCAATCATTGATCCCGCTGGAGCTCTTGATTGGGTAATTGCTCTTCCGAAAGAAGTGGAGATTAACCAGCAAATGATCGCAGATCCTTTTATCCAACTCATCAAGTCGGACCCGGAACACGCAAAAAGGGTCATGGAAACGACCCGCGATCCGAAGTTGAAAAGCTTGCTAATGCGATTTTGGGAGAATCAGAATCGTCTTGCCAATTAACGCCCATCTCTGGGGTCTCTCTGGGGTCAATCTCTCACTCAACTGGGGTCAGTCCCCGCAACGGAGCAAAAATAGCTTGATTCGGAATGGTTTGCGGGGGCTTACCCGCGACTCCCTCCGATAAGGCCGCTCGGAGACCAGATTTCCGGCGATGGCTTCGAGCAGGTCGTTGACCAGGCGGTGGCGGACTTTGACCGGCGGAAACCTCGACAGACCGGGCAACCGGCGTCTGAATCACAGCGGCAACACCCGCAGCCCCGCCGCTTGCGCCATCGCCCGCTGGCGGGTGTCGAGGGAAGCGAACTCCCGGCCGCCGGTTTCCAGCGCCGCCGCCACGTGCAGGGTGTCGAGACTCCGGCATTTTGTCGTCACCGCGTGAGCGGCGGAGAGCGATTCCGCACGGGCGAAGACGGCCATCAGATCGCAGGCGGGCCGCTGGTAACGCCCCGCCGCGATGTCCGCCTCGAAATCGGCCAACGCCGCCCGCGCCTCCGGCTCCGTCAATTCCCCGCGGCTTTGTTTCAGCCGCAGCGCGTTGCGGATTTCCAGTTCCTGAAAAGGAGTGAGCGCCAGCGGCGTCCGGAATCCCATCACCAGGGCGATGGCCTGCGGGGTGTTCGCTTCCTTCACGTAGAGCTTCACCAGAATGCCGGTGTCGATGTAAACGCCCATCGTCCGATCCGCTCAATACTCTCCCCGGCCTTCGCTCACGATTTCCGACAACGGCGGCCCCGGCGGCGGGCCGTTGGGGAAAATGCGGTCCAGCCGGGCCTGGAAGTCCGGCCATTCCACGGGCTTTTTCCGGCGCTGCTCGCCGATGAATCTTTCCAGTTCGGCCAATTCCGCCGCGTTCAATTTGGGGATCGCCTCCTCAATCTCCTGCAAGGTGCTCATGCCCGCATCCTGCCACAAGCCGCGGCCCACCGCAAGAGGGGCCTGATCGCTCCGGGCTTTTGCGGGCAGGGTGGCACGGGCGGTGCTTTTTCCGCCGGGACCCATGTTCGATACGATCCCCATCCGCCTGATGCGGAGGCTGTTCCGGTGCATTCCCCATGCGTTTCTCATGGTTGCCTGCGGGGTCGCAAACGCAGGGGAAGGCACGGTCCGCGAAATCATCGCCGCCGCGGTCGTCGAGGAAAGTTCCGGCACGCAGCGGGAAATGGTGCTTTCCCTGAAAGCCCGCCCCGCCCCGGAGGTGGTGCAACTGCTGGACCAGTGGAGGCAGGGCGGGATTTTTCTCTACAAGGATTCCGAGGGCGGGATCATCCCGGTATTGCGGGAGGGAGGGGCCGATTCCGCGGGAACTTTCGCGGTGAAAAAACTCGCCGATGACACGCTGTTAGAAGGCGTCCGCATCAATCCGAAGTCCGTTCCGTTCGCGGATACCAGCTCCGGCCTCCGGCGGGCGATGAAGGAGGTTTCCGATCTCGCCGCGCTTTCCGACCCCGATCCCGCGCGGCGCGCCCGTGCGGTCCAGGACTCGGCGGTCGGCCAGAACCAGGACAAGCTTCCCGCCCTGCTCCTCCTCCGGGAAACCGAGGAACATCCGCGGGTGATCAGGGCGCTTGAGGAATCCATCCCGCTCATCCGCCTGCGCTCGGCCGATTCCGCGGAACGGCTGGATGCGGTGAAGTCGCTCGGCGAGCGGCCTGCCCTCGCCGCCCGGGACATGCTCCGCGCCCTGCT
>CAZVSA010000001.1:0-15343 GCA_964629955.1 uncultured Luteolibacter sp. | reverse complement strand
GAGCGATTTGATCGCGTCTTCGACCGAGATCGTCGAGCCCGCGCGCAGGCCGAGCTTGGTCGGCACCGCCGCCGCGGCGTGGCGGGACACGGTGCGATTGCCGACCCTGCTCGCGCCGCTGGGCGCCTGAGCCCGGTTTCCATTTCCGAGGACGCTGCCCCCATGCTCCGCACCCTGCTCAAGGAAGCGGAGGAAAACGGGGACAAGGCCATGGCCGCCGCCGCGGGGAAATCCATCGGTCAGATCGAACAGCACATTTCCCGCATCAACGCGATCGGCACCGCGTTCCGCGGTCTTTCCCATGGTTCCGTCCTGCTGGTCGTTGCCATCGGGCTGGCGATCACCTTCGGGCTCATGGGCATCATCAACATGGCCCACGGCGAGTTCATCGCCATCGGCGCCTACACCACTTATGTCGTCCAGCACATCTTCGCCGCAGGGCTGAAACTCTCTCCATTCGGCGTATCCATGTCGATTCCCGGCATGTCTCTCGGAGACACCGGCATGGTCATGTATTTCATCGTGGCACTTCCCGCCAGTTTCCTGATTGCGGCGCTCGCGGGGATTCTCCTGGAGCGTTCCGTCATCAGATTTCTCTACAAACGCCCGCTGGAATCCCTCCTTGCCACCTGGGGCATTTCCCTCGTCATCCAGCAGCTTCTCAAGTTCACCTTCGGTTCCAACAACGTCCAGGTTTCCAGCCCGGTCTGGCTTTCCGGAAACTGGACTTTCAATGACATGTCCTTCGGCTGGAACCGCCTCTTCGTCATTGGTTTCGCCGTCCTCATCATCGTCATCACCTGGCTGGTTCTCAACAAAACCTCCCTCGGCCTCCTCATCCGCGCCGTCATGCAAAACCGGAACATGGCCGCCTGCATGGGCGTCCGCACCGAGCGCGTCAACATGATGACGTTCGCCTTCGGTTGCGGGCTCGCCGGGCTCGCCGGGGCCTTCATTTCCCAGATCGGAAACGTGGGCCCCAACATGGGGCAGCTCTACATCGTCGATTCCTTCATGACCGTGGTCGTCGGCGGTGTCGGGAACCTCCTCGGCACCGTCATCAGCGCGCTCGGCATCGGCATGGCGGACCAATCGCTCCAGCAATACCTCGGCAACCCCGTCCTCGGAAAAATCCTCGTCCTCGGCGCCATCATCCTCTTCCTCCAGTGGCGTCCCGCCGGCCTCTTCACCACCCGCTCCCGCAGCCTCGACTGAGACCGATGAACAAACCATTCACCAGCCGGGTGCATGCCCCTCTTTTGATTCTCTGCGGCGTTTTTCTCGTCGTGGTGATGCCGCTCCTGAACGCCTGGGGAATCGTCTCGAATTTCACCCTCGGAAACTGGGGAAAATACCTCTGCTACGCCATTCTCGCCATTTCGATCGATCTTCTCTGGGGCTACACCGGCCTGCTTTCGCTCGGGCAGGCGCTCTTCTTTTCCCTCGGAGGATATATGATGGGAATGCACCTCCTCCGGGTGATCGAAGGCGATACCCTGCCCACCTTTCTCACCATGCTCGGCCGCAGCGAATGGCCCTCGTTCTTCCTGCCTTTCTCCAGTTTTCCCTTCGCTCTTCTGATGGTGGTCCTCGTTCCGGGGATTCTCGCATATATCTTCGGCTTCCTTGCCTTCCGCTCACGCATCAAAGGGGTTTATTTCTCCATCCTCACCCAGGCGCTGACATACGGAGCCGCCCTGTTGTTTTTCCGGAACGAACTCCTCATGGGAGGCAACAACGGCTTCACCGATTTCCGGACCATCCTCGGCTTCTCCCTCCGCGAGGATTCCACCCGCCGCGGCCTTTACATCGCCACCGCTCTCCTCCTCGTCGTCGTCGTCGTCTTCTGCAAGTGGCTTACCAACTCCCGTTTCGGCCTCATCCAGCGGGCCATCCGGGATTCGGAAAACCGCGTGCTCTTCTCCGGCTACGCCACCGCCAACTACAAGCTCTTCATCTTCGTCATCAGCGCCGTCATCGCCAGCTTCGCCGGGGCGCTTTTCGTTCCGCAGGTCGGCATCATCAACCCGAGCGAGATGGAAACCGGCAAATCGCTGGAAGCCGTCGTCTGGGTCGCCCTCGGCGGTCGCGGCACCGTCGTCGGTCCCGTGGCCGGCGCCGTCAGCGTCAATGCCCTGAAAAGCTGGGCGTCCTCCGGAGCGACCGCCGACTACTGGCCGCTCCTGTTAGGCGGCGCCTTCGTTCTCGTCGTCCTTTTCATGCCCAGGGGGATCGCCGGAATCCCCGGCCAGATCCGGGCCGTGGCCGCGCGTTTCCGGCGGCCGGAACCGGAAACCGCCCCCAACGGGAAAATCACCGAATCATGAACCCCAAGCCCTTCCTCCTCGCAGCCGAAGGATTGAGCAAATCCTTCGATGGCTTCAAGGCCATCAACGATCTCAACTTCTATCTCGACGAAGGCGAGTTGCGCACCGTCATCGGCCCCAACGGCGCGGGCAAAACCACCTTTCTCGATCTCATCACCGGCCGCACCCGTCCCGATGTGGGCAAGCTGCTGTGGGATGACTCCAAACACGATCTTCTCAAGCTCAACGAATACGAAATCTACCGCCTCGGCATCGGCCGGAAATTCCAGACGCCCACCGTTTACAACGACCACACCGTCACCGAGAACCTCATCCTTTCCCTCGCCGGATCCCGCGGCATCTGGCACAACCTCTTCGGAAAGGTTTCCCCCTCCCAGCGCGAGCGGATCGCCGAAATCCTTTCCATCATCAAGCTCGCCCCGCACGCGGAGCGCAAGGCCGGCGCTCTGGCCCACGGCCAGAAACAGTGGTTGGAGATCGGCATGTTGCTCGCCCAGGATGCGAGGTTGCTTCTGGTCGACGAGCCCGCCGCGGGAATGACCGACGAGGAAACCTACCGCACCGGGGAACTCCTCCTCTCCCTGGCCGGGAAACATACCATCGTCGTCATCGAGCATGACATGACCTTCGTCCGCCAGATCTCCCAGGGGCGCAAGGTCACCGTCCTCCACCAGGGCCATGTCCTCTGCGAAGGACCCGTGGAAAAGGTGCAATCCGACGAACGGGTCATCGAAGTCTATCTGGGCCGCAAATCGAAAGCCGCATGACAGCCACCCTCGCCAGCGAAAGCCTCCGCGTCACCGGCCTGCGGGTTTCCATCGGCGGCAGCGCCATTCTCCGCGGCGTCGATCTTTCCATCCGTCCGAAAACCGTATTCTGCCTCATGGGGCGCAATGGCGTCGGGAAAAGCACCACGCTCAAGGCGCTCATGGCCCTTCTGCCCGCCGATTCCGGAAGCATCGGGCTGGAGGGGGAGCCCATCGACCGGTTCTCCTCCGCGGACCGCGCCCGCCTTGGCCTGGGTTACGTTCCTCAGGGCAGGGAAATTTTCCCCCATCTTACCGTGGAGGAAAACCTCTTCATCGGTCTCAACGCCCGGCGGGCGAAGCGGGAACAGGCGGAAGTGGACCGTGTGTACACCCTCTTCCCCATCATCCGGGAATTCCTTCATCGCAAGGGAGGCATGCTCTCCGGAGGCCAGCAGCAGCAGCTCGCCATCGGCCGCGCCCTGCTCACCAGGCCGAAGCTTCTCATCCTCGACGAACCCACCGAAGGCATCCAGCCGAACATCATCGACCAGATCGGCGACGCCATCCGCATGCTCCGTGAAGAAGGAAAAATGAGCATCCTGCTAGTCGAGCAGTACTTGGACTTCTGCAAGGAACTCGGCGATGACTTCGCCATTCTCGAGCGAGGCTCCGTCGCCGCCTCCGGCCCGATGACCGGCCTGACGGAAGACATCGTGAAGGAATTCCTGACCGTTTGAAATGGAGCGCCGGCTTCAGCCGGCTTGGGCATATCAAGCTCTCCCATCCATTCCGGCTGAAGCCGGTGCTCCGTTCCCGCGCCGTGTTCCACACCCGGTGATCATGAATTCCACTCATGGAAAAATGTCATGATATGAAAGTCATCCATCATATGATTTCCGTTCCGGTTGGCATGAAAAGGGCTTCGCTGCGGGCTCAGGATCCACTGCAAATCCGGGTCTTCATCAAATCAACAGCCAAACCATGAAAAACAAGCATTGCCGCAATCTTCTCCACGCTCCGCTCCTCGCCGCAGCCCTGGCATCAGGCGTGGCTCTGGCAGGTGTCGAGCCGGGAATCCCCGCCCCGATCTCACCGGCCCCCTCTGATAGTATCATTTCCGGCACGCTGAGCCTCGACTTCAACACCCACTTCATTTCATATGGAGCGGATGTATATGGTGATGGAGGCAGCATGAGCAGCCCCGCGTTCAATCCCAGCGTGGAACTCAATTTCGCCCTTCCCGGGGATTTCACTTTCACCCTCGGCACCTGGTGGGATGTGAACAGCAAGAACGGCGGCAACAGCTCGCCATTGGGCAGCCGGATCCAGGAGGTCGATGTTTATTACGGCCTCTCCTACTCCTTCGACAAACTTGAGGTCGGCCTGACCTATCAGAACTGGATCTATGACGCGGAAACCGAAGATGTGCTCGATCTCAGTTTCTCCTACGACACCTTCCTCTCCCCCTCGCTCACCATCCACCACCGCCTCAATGGCGGGGAAACCGGCACGGTGATCGATCTTGGAATCTCCCATGACCTGGAGCTGGGGCCCGTTTCCCTTTCCTTCCCGTTGAATGTCGGCTTCTTCCTGGATGATGACTATTACTTTCCGGGCGGTGACGACGGATTCGGCTACGGATCGCTCGGCGTGGCCGCCTCCCTGGGACTTGGAGAAGCCCTCGGCGGCTGGACTCTCAATGCCAGCCTCACCTATTACATCACCGATGGGGATGTGACAGGCAATTCCAGGAATGACTTCCTCACCGCCGGCATCGGTGTGTCCGTCGATTTCTGATTCACCCCAATCTTCCTGCTGCGTCTATTGGTTGCTGAATGGGAGGATCAAGGCCCGTCCCGTCACATGTCTTGATCCTCCCCTTTTCCCGGAACCCTTTTGCGCGGCGCGTCTTTCCATCCCAACCAACCATCCTATATGATCCCACGTTTCGTTCCCGCCGCCATTGCCGCTCTCGGCCTCTCGGCGGCCATCGCCCCGGCCCAGGATACCGTAAAAGTAGGCGTCCTCCACTCGCTCAGCGGCACCATGGCCATCAGCGAAACCTCGCTCCGCGACATTCTTCTTTTCACCTTTGACGAAATCAACGCCGCCGGCGGTGTCCTGGGGAAAAAGATCGAGCCCGTCGTGGTGGACGGGGCTTCCAACTGGCCGCTCTTCGCCGAAAAGGCCAAGGAACTTCTCGAAGTCGAGAAAGTCTCCGTCACCTTCGGCTGCTGGACTTCCGTCGCCCGCAAATCCGTGCTTCCCGTTTATGAGCAGAACAACGGGCTCCTGTTTTATCCCGTCCAATACGAAGGCGAGGAAATGTCCCCCAACATTTTCTACACCGCGGAGGCCGTGAACCAGCAGGCCACTCCGGCGGTCGATTACATGTTGGAGGAAGGAAAGAAGAAATTCTATCTGATCGGTTCCGACTATGTGTATCCCCAGACCACCAATCTCATCCTGTTGGAATATCTTCTCAGCAAGGGAGTCCCTCTGGAAAACATCGGCGGCGGATTCACGAAGGACGCGGAGGGAAATATCATCTCCGCCGGAAAATACACCCCTTTCGGCCACACCGACTACCAGCAGATCGTTTCCGAGATCAAACAATTCGCCGCAAGTGGCGACGCATGCGTGATCAACACCCTCAACGGAGACACCAACGTTCCCTTCTTCAAGGAATATGCGGCCGCGGGTCTGGATGCGGAATCCTGCCCGGTGGTCAGCTTCTCCGTGTCGGAGGACGAGTTCCGCGGCCTTCCGGCCAGCCAGCTCGTCGGCCAGCTCGGTTGCTGGACCTACTTCCAGTCCATCCAAAGCCCGGCGAACGAGAAATTCGTCGCCAGCTTCCAGGAGTGGCTTTCCAAATCCGATGTCCCCGGCATCGTCAAGGAAGGCCGCGTGACCTGCTCGCCGATGGTGCTTTCCTACAATGGGGTTTATCTCTGGAAAGCCGCCGTGGAAAAGGCCGGCAGCTTTGAGGTCGAGAAGGTCGTCGAGGCCCTCAAGAGCGGCATCGAGTTCGATGGCCCCGGCGGCACCGTCAAGACCCAGGCGAACCACCACCTCACGAAGAACGTCTTCATCGGCGAGACCCGTGCGGACGGCCAGTTCAAGATCCTCAAGGAATACAAGGACGTTTACGGCGAGCCTTTCCTGAAGGGCACCTACAAGTAAACGGCAAAACCGGAACATCAGCCCTCTCCTCCCCGGCCCCCGCACCTTCCCCGCGAAGGAGCGGGGGTTTTTGTTTGGGAAATTCTTTCCCCGCCGTCTCCAAGATTTACTCTTCCTCTTCGCCGGAAAGTTCCGACAGGCGTTCGGCTCCCTGGATTTCAAGCGTTGTCCACGGTTCCGCATCCGGAGTGATCGCGCGGGCGAGAGGGGAGGGAGTGAAATCCCCGGGAGGCGCGGCTTCCATTTCCGCCAGGAACGCGGATGGATCGACCTGCCTCGGCGAGACCGCCGCCGGGGAGGGCGGAATGGAGAACCCTTCCCCGCGGTGGATCTGGAAATGAAGCCGCGGCGGGTGGCGACCTTCCGCGGTGCCCACCGTGCCGATCCTTGTGCCGAGCGGCACCAGATCCCCGGGCCGGACCTCCACCTCGTGAAGCGACGCGTAGAGGGATTGGATCTGCTGCCCGTCGGCGGTGCGGTGCCCGAGCACGATCACATTTCCCCATTCGTCCGGCGCCGGACCGGCGTGGAGAACGAGCCCGTCCGCGATCGAGAAAACGGGATCGCCCAGTCCGGTGTTGCCGCCGCCGATGCCTTCAAAAAAATCGCCGGGAAGCGGAGGATCGCCCTCGCCGAATTTCCCGGAGCGGTGGGAAAACGGCCCGAGCGGGTGGCCGAAACGGGTGGCCGCGGGAATTCGCGCCGCCTCCCATGCGGAAGGGAGGTCGAACCGGTGATCGGGTGCGCCGGTCTTCGCCAATGTCAGCGGCGTGTCGGCATCCTGAAAACCAAGCCGCCGGGTTTCCGTGGTGGTGGTTTCGGACCGCCACAAAATGAACGCGACCAAACCGGCGGCAAGGAGCAGGGTGACGACGAGCAGGAGGTTGGAAGGGAGCTTTCGCACGGTGGGAGTGTGGTGAATTCGGGGGCCAATCCGCAAGAACGGGAATGGGCGCGGATGGCTACCTTGCGGCGGAAGCGGGTCTGTCAAACGAAGAACGGGATTTCGCCTTTCCTCCTTTGACAAGCAGGAGGCCGGGGCACAACCTTCCCGGGCAATCCCGCATCTCTCTCTATCCCCATGGCCTACGATCTCATTGTCATCGGTGGCGGCCCGGCCGGCTACGTCGCCGCCATCCGCGCCGCCCAACTCGGAAAAAAAGTCGCCTGCGTCGAAGCGGACCGTGCCGGTGGCACCTGTCTGAACTGGGGGTGCATCCCGACCAAGGCCCTGCTGAAAAATGCCGAGCTGTACCACACGCTCGCCCACCGGGCCAAGGAGTTCGGCTTCTCCTTCGACAACCTGCAATACGATTGGTCCGCCGTGATCGGCCGGTCGCGCAAGGTCTCCGACCGCCTCGCCGGCGGCATCGAGTTCCTCTTTAAAAAGAACAAAATCGATTACGTCCGCGGCACCGGCTCCATCGTCGCTCCCGGCAAGGTCGAGGTCACCGCCGCCGATGGCTCGAAAAGCACCGCCGAAGCCAGGCACATCCTCATCGCCACCGGCGCGAAATCCCGCCCGCTGCCGCCTCTGCCTTTCAACGGAGTCACCGTGATCGGCTCGAAGGAGGCCATGATCCTCGAAAAGCAGCCGAAGAGCATGATCATCATCGGTGCCGGGGCCATCGGTGTGGAATTCGCTTACATTTACAACACCTTCGGAACCAAGGTGACTCTCGTCGAAATGGCCCCGCGCCTGGTGCCCGTCGAAGACGACGAAATCGGCGATGCTCTGGAAAAATCCTTCACCAAGCAGGGCATCCGCTGCCTCGCCAACCACAAGATCACCAGGACCGAGGACAAAGGCACCCACGTCGAAGTCACCGTGGAAGGAGCGAAGGAAACCGGCACCCTTTCCGCCGATGTCGTGCTCGTCGCCATCGGTGTCCAGCCGGTTCTTCCCGGCGGCCAGCAGCCGGAACTCACCGACCGCGGCTTCGTCAAGGTCGGCGACCGCTACGAAACCTCGATTTCCGGCGTCTATGCCATCGGCGATGTCAGCGGGCCGCCGCTGCTCGCCCACACCGCGTCCTTCGAGGCCGTCCAGTGTGTCGAGGGTCTCTACGTCGAGGGCCACACCCCGCGCAAAGTCACCAATTTCCCCGGCTGCACCTACTGCCACCCGCAGATCGCCTCCGTTGGCAAAACCGAGCGCGCGCTCAAGGAAGAAGGCATCGAGTACAACGTCGGAAAAATCCCCTTCGCCGCCATCGGCAAGGCCATCGCCGCCGGCGAGGCGGACGGCTTCGCCAAGCTGCTCTACGGCAAGAAACACGGCGAACTGCTCGGCGCGCACATCATCGGCGACAACGCCACCGAACTCATCGCCGAGATGGGCCTGGCGCTCGACCAGGAACTCACCGCCGAGGAAATCCACTCCACCATCCACGCCCACCCGACGATGAGCGAAGTGATCCACGAGGCCACCCTCGCGGCGGAAGGGCACGCGATCCATTTCTGACCGGGCATCGGGCGATTCGCGGGGCCGGACTCCGGACTGTGCGGCAAATATGAATATGGATTTCGCCACGCACGTTACCCACTACTTCGAAAAGGAAGCCGGCCCTTTGCTGAACATCTGCGACCTGGACCCACGGCAGAGAAGTCGGATCATCGATCGCGAAAAGACCGCACAAACCGGATTCAACCGGTTTTCTTTCGGAGAAGAGTTTTTCGATTTCCGTCTTCTGGCGGACGACCTGCTCCTTGAGCTTTACGCGTGCAAGTTTGGCGAAAAACCAAAGAGGAGGCCATCTTACGCGGTTCTTGGGGATGCGGACGTGGTGGGCGGGCTATATCGCGATCCCTACAAAATAAGGATTCCCATCGATGATTTCGGCCCGGGAGAGATTACATTCATGTATCCCGACCACTTCCACCTCGCAAGCTTCATGAAAAGAAGCGGCGGAAAAAAGACATTCGGCCTCCAGCTTCCAGAAGATTACTCCGAATCCGCGTACCCTTATTTTGGAAAACTCATGACTTATGAAGAACTGGTCGAGGGATTCCATGAGCTCAAGATCGATCAACACCTGGAGAGGGAGCGGAAAAAGAACGGTTGGTATCGCTATGTTGAGGCCCAGATCTGGTCTGAACCTGAAACCATGCGAAGGAAGCACGAAATCTCATATGAAGTGACTCCGGAGCCATGGACCTACAAAGGAGTCACCCACCTTCAGAACCACAAAATACTGAGGAGTCCGTGATTTGCCCTACGATTGGGAAGCGTAGCGGCGATCATTGGTCGCCGTCACTCCGCATTCCGTGGTGGCGGGTTACAAGCGCCAAGCCCATCCCGCCGGCATCCCGCCAGGATACCCAGGCACCGCGGAGCGAGGATGATTTGTGTATCCCGTTCCCGATGAGGCCGCGGCATGCTTTTCGATGGGACGCGCTTCGGCGAGGGCATGAAAACAAGCCGGATTTTACGGGCAGGAGGCAGCGGGCTGGAGATCCCGGCGCGGAATTGCGGAAAACCTCGCGGAAATTGAAGCCCGGGCGGCGGCAATCCAATTTTGGCCCGGCACTTGCTTAAGTGACACACGGCAAGGCGGATTCGCCCCGAAAGAGGCGGCGGCAACCGGAAACCCTTGGCAGCTTCTTTTCCATGAATCGATTGCGCGTCCTGAAACTCGGCTGGGAATTTCCTCCTCTCATCAATGGAGGACTGGGAATCGCCTGTCTGGGGCTTTCCCGCGCGCTTGCCAAACATGTGGACCTCACGGTGGTGGTCCCCAGATCGTCTCCGGAGGCGGATTTCAAGGACTTCGCCCTGCGCGGGTTGAACCAGCTCGCCGTGTCGGACATCCGTTCGGTGGAGGGCCGGTACCGATATGAAAGCTTTTCCCAGGTGCGGAAGGTTCCGGTGTATCTGGATCCGTATGAAGACGGGGAAACCACCGCCGATACCCTGGAGATGCTGATCACCACGCCCGGCGGCGAAGTGCGGTTTTCCAAAACCACCCGCAGCCAGCTGGAAGCTTTCAAAACGGGGGATCTCTATGGCCCGGATCTCGGCACCAAAGTGGTGGAATTTTCCAAAGTGGCGGCGAAGCTCGCGCTGCTGGAGGAGTTCGACATCATCCACGCGCATGACTGGATGACTTATCTCGCCGGGGTGGAGGTGAAGAAGGCCACGGGAAAACCTTTGGTGGTCCACGTGCATGCTTCCCAATACGACCGGGCGGGGGCGGATGCGCGCGGCTGGATCTATGACATAGAGAAATATGGAATGCAGGAGGCGGACCGCGTGATTCCGGTCAGCAGCTACACCGGAGAGATCATCCGGGGGCATTATCATATCGATCCCGCGAAAATCCGCCCGGTACACAACGGCGCCGATCCGGTGGAGGTTTTTGCAACGAAGAAGAAATTTCCCGAAAAGCTGGTGTTGTTTCTGGGCAGGATCACCGCGCAGAAAGGTCCGGAGTTTTTTCTGGAAATCGCTTCCCGCGTGCTTGCGATGAATCCGGACGTGCGTTTCGTGATGGCCGGCACGGGCGAAAAACTGCGCCCGCTGATCGAGAGCGGGGCGTTCCGGGGCCTGGGCGGGCACTTTCATTTCACCGGCTTTCTCGACAAGGACAAGGTGAACGATCTGCTTTCCATGACCGATGTTTATTGCATGCCGTCGGTATCGGAGCCGTTCGGCCTCTCGGCGCTTGAAGCCGCGCAGTTCGGGATTCCGGCCGTGATTTCCATGCAATCAGGCGTGGCGGAAGTTCTCAAGGGGGCGCTCAAGGCCGATTTCTGGGATGTGGAGCTGATGGCGAAGCACATTCACGATCTGCTGACGGATGACGTCCTGAGGGAGAAGGTGATCGCGCAGGCCCGGAAGGACATCGCCGCATCCACCTGGGATGCCGCGGCGGCGAAAGTTCTCGCGATTTATCATGAACTGATCTGAGAGAACGCCCGGGCCCGTATCCGCCACACGGGATCTCCTCCTTCCCCCGCAACCCATGCCCAACGCCTGCCTCTATTTCCAGATTCATCAGCCGAACCGGCTGATTCCCTACGATTTTTTCCGGATCGGGGAGCACGCGTTTTACGAGGACGACGGAATGAACGCCGCGGTCCTGAGCAAGGTCGCGGAAAAATGTTATCTTCCCGCGAACGAGATGTTTCTGGAATTGATCGAAAGGCACGAGGGCCGGTTCCGGATGGCCTTGTCGATCAGCGGAACGGTGGTGGAGCAGATGAAGCGCTACCGGCCTGATGTTCTCGAATCGTTCCAGAAGCTGGTCGCGTCCGGGGGAGTGGAGCTTCTGGCGGAGACTTATTATCATTCTCTGGCATTCGTGCATTCAAACAGGGAGTTCGAGAGGCAGGTGGAGATGCATCTGGAGATGCTGGAGGAAGTGTTTTCCGTGCGGCCCCGCATTTTCAGGAACACGGAGCTGATCTATAACAATGCGATCGCCGCGCAGGCCGAGACCATGGGGTTCGATGGAGTCATCGCGGAAGGCGTGCCGTGGAATCTCAACGGCCAGTCCCCCAATTTCCTCTATCGCGCGCCTTCCACCGCGAGAATCAAGACATTGCTGAGAAACATCGACTTGTCCGATGATCTTGGTTTCCGGTTTTCCGATCCGAACTGGGCGGAGCATCCGCTCGGTGCGGAAAAGTTCGCTGGCTGGCTGGCGGACTCTCCGGGAGATGTGGTGAATCTCTTCATGGATTATGAAACCATCGGGGAGCACCAATGGAAGGACACCGGGGTTTTTGATTTCTGGAAGGCGCTTCCGGAAGCGGCGATCGAGGCGGGCGTGCAATGGGTCACGCCCGCCGAAGCGGTCGATCTATACCGGGCGTCGAGGGAATACGACAGCCACTTCCTCACATCCTGGGCCGATTCCGAGCGCGATCTCTCCGCGTGGATGGGCAACGTCATGCAACAGGAAGCGATCGCGAAAGTCCACCGGCTGGAGGCGGAGATCCTCGCCGTGAAAGACCCCGATCTCACCCACACGTGGGCGAAAATGCAAACTTCGGATCACTTCTACTGGATGTCCACCAAAGGAGGAACCGATGGCAGCGTGCATTCTTATTTCACTCCCTATCACAGCCCCTACGATGCTTACATTTATTTCATGAACGTTCTGGCGGATCTCCGGATCCGCCTGCTCCGGGCTCAGGGAAAAACCTGAGAAGGAGGGCAGGGCGGCAGGAAAGCTCCGCGTTTGGGGGTGTCAGGGAAGCTCCGGCTGTTAAGGGCAAGGTTTGCCGGATGATGACTGTAAAGAGGCCGGGTAATCAGGTGATATTATACCAAATTCCAGAAATAGGGTGACTTTTCCGGAAGGCGGGGAATTTTTACCACGGATTACGCGGATTAAACGGATTTTAAGAAACATGTTCCGGCGGGTTCTTTCAATCAGTGAAACCAGTTGTTTCAAGTCTCAATCCTGGAACCATGTCTTTTCTCCAATGCGGGCCGCCAGATCCCCAATCGGGCCGAAAACGAATGCTTTTCCTATCTTTTGTTTTTTCAGCAAGCCTTGGTTTTCGAGATGGGCAAGATCGTTCGCCGCTGTCTGATAAGATACGCCATGTGAATTTTGATGCCCTGCGACCGTATAAGCTGCGAATGGATGCTTCAGTGCATGATGCAGGATGGCGAGCTGACGGTGATTGTAGCCCGTATTGGGTCCGAGGAAGTCTTTCACCGTGTCCAATTCATTCCGTTTGCGCCGGATGTATTCCTTCAGGGCGGCGATCGAGCCTTTGATGACTTCCATTTGATGAAGAAGGAAGTAATTCAAGTCGTTATCATCAGTCTCGGTGTGGAGAAATGCCCGGTAATACTTTTTTGGGGCTTTGAGGATTTCGTGTGAAATGGAAAAAAACTCGGCAAGCCAAAAGCCATGACGGAGCATGGACCAGTAGAAGATGGCGCGGGCTGTTCTGCCATTGCCATCGATGAACGGGTGGTCGTAGGAAATCCAGAAGTGCAGCAGGATGGAGCGCAGGACCGGATGAAGAAAACCATTCATCCTTCTCTCGTTCGCGAAATGGCAGAGCTTTTGAATGCTGGTGTCGAGTTGTCCGGCGGGTCGCGGAATATGGATGACTTCCCCGCTTTCCTCATCTTCGATACGCACGCTATCTCCAAGGTCACGGAAGCGGCCTTCGTCTTCCGGATGTTTCATGGTTCCGGAGGTGATCTCGCGGTGGATCCGCAGGATGAGTTCCGGCGTGAGTTCCTGATCCTTGAGATCCGCGACCAATCGCATGGTCAAGTAGTTGTTCACGACCATGCGCTCATGCTCATTGGCGGGAGGCCGTTGGTCCCGGATGATTTTCCGGGCTTCTGAACGGGTGACAACGGCTCCTTCCAGTTGGCTGGAAGTCAGAGCTTCTTCGAGCAACGAGCTGATGTAGTAGCGATCTCTTGTCTGATCCTGAATAAGTCCAGCCTCCGTGGTTCCAATGCTTCCGCCACAGTGGAGATCGATTTCGTGAAGAATCTCAAAAGCTCTTTGTGTGAGGAAAAACGTGAAATGCCGTCCTTCGTGACTTGTCAGTTCGATATTTTGGGAGCGTACCGACCGGCTCATCCGAATTGCCGCCCACCGCTCTTCGACGCTGAGCACATGGGAAGGAGAAGCCCGGTGGCGAAATTCGTCCCAATGCAAATAGCGGTCCGTGCACTGACTTTCTTCCCGACTGAAACGATAAAGCTCCTCTGAAAGCCCTTTTTTGGCGGCTTCCGCAATCAGCGGCAACCAAGCTGGAGGTGTAGCCGGAATTTTCATTTGCTCCTAATTTTGGGGAAACCAGGAGCAAATTAGGAGCTAAAGAAGCGGATTCAAGCTCAATTCCTAATTAGGACAAAATTAGGAATTGGTCCTGAATCAGCAACCTCAAGCGTGGTATTCCTGCAACGGCTTCACGGTCAGGGGTTTTTCCTTGAGCGAGCGGATGGCTTTCACGGAGGCCTCGGCGGCGGAGAGGTTGGTGGCGTGGGAGATTTTCTGCGCGATGGCGGTGGCGCGGATGAGAATTTCGTCGGCGCGGGATTCGTGGCTCGCGGGGGTGTTGATGATGAACTGGATTTCTCCGTTTTTCATGACGTCGATGATGTTCGGGCGGGCCTGCTCGGCGACTTTGTAGACGCGCTTGCAGGGGATGCCTTCTTCGGCGAGGCGGGCGTGGGTGCCGCCGGTGGAGCAGAGGGTGAAGCCGAGTTCGACGAGATCGCGGGCGACGTGGACGGCGCGGTCCTTGTCTCTATCAGAAACGGAGAGGAAGACGTTGCCTTCGACGGGGAGGGGGTTGAAGGCGCTGATCTGGGATTTGGCGTAGGCCATGCCCCAGTCGGCGTCGATGCCCATGACTTCGCCGGTGGATTTCATTTCGGGGCCGAGGACGATGTCGATGCCGGGGAAACGGTTCCAGGGGAAGACGGCCTCTTTCACGCTGAAATGCGGGGGGATGATGGTTTCGGTGTAGCCGAGGTCCTTGAGTTTTCCGCCGACCATGATTTTGGCGGCGAGCTTGGCGAGGGAGACGCCGGTGGCTTTGCTGACGAAGGGGACGGTGCGGGAGGCGCGGGGGTTGACCTCGATGACGTAGAGTTGTTCGTCCTTGACGGCGAACTGGATGTTCATGAGGCCTTTGACCTGGAGTTCGCGGGCGAGGTCTTTGGCGGCGCGGGTGATTTCCTCCTTGATGGCGTCGGAGAGGGAGAAGGCGGGGATGACGCAGGCGGAGTCTCCGGAGTGGATGCCGGCTTGCTCGATGTGCTGCATGATGGCGCCGACGACGGAGGTTTCGCCGTCGCTGATGCAATCGACGTCGACTTCGGTGGCGTTGTCGAGGAAGCGGTCGACGAGGACGGGGCGCTCGGGGGAGGCGGTGACGGCTTCGCGCATGTAGCGGGAGAGTTCGGCATCGCAATAAACGATCATCATGGCGCGGCCGCCGAGGACGAAGGAGGGGCGGACGAGCACGGGGTAGCCGATGCGCTCGGCGATCACGGCGGCTTCGTCTTCGGAGACGGCGGTGCCGGCTTCGGCCTGCTTGAGGCCGAGCTTGTCGAGCAGGGCGGAGAAGTGCTTGCGGTCCTCGGCGAGTTCG